>DCZC01000235.1:1154-11366 GCA_002331565.1 Gemmatimonas sp. UBA2094 | reverse complement strand
CCGGTGCCCGGGCGCGACCTGTACGTGCAGGGGTGGTACCAGGGCGGCGTGAACATCATGGACTTCACCAACGCCGACAGCGCCTTCGAGATCGCCTACTTCGATCGCGGCTCGATCAACCCGCCGCGTCCGGTGGACGTGCCGTCGGCCGCCGCCGCCGATCCCACGGTGCGTGGTGGCGGCAACACCATCGGTGGCTCGTGGGGCGCGTACTACTGGAACGGCCTCATCGTCTCCTCCGAGCTCGATCGCGGTCTCGACATCCTCGAACTGGCGCCCACCGCGCAGCTCTCGGCCAACGAGATCGCCGCGGCCAAGCTGGTCACCTACGAGCAGTTCAACCCGCAGAGCCAGCCCAAGTACGTGTGGCCGCCGGCGTTCGTGGTGATCCGCTCGTACCTCGATCAGCTGGTACGTGGGCAGGGGCTGTCGAGTGCGCGCACGAGCGCCATCGATGCGGCGCTCACCGCGGCCGAAGCGAAGACCGGCGTCGCGCGTGCCGCGGCGCTCAACGCGCTCACGGTGGAAGTGGGCAAGGACATCGCCACCGCCAAGGACGCGGCGCGCGTGCGCGCGATGGCGGGCGAGATGCGTCGTCTGGCGGCCGTGTCGAAGTAAGACACCGGCTCCGCTGGTGAAAACACGAAGGGCGCTCCGAAAGGGGCGCCCTTTTGTGCGTCATGAGGAATGAGGGCACCGCGGCGATACGGTGTCAGAGGGCCAACGGGTTGACCCATCGCAGCGTGCGAAAGCGCGCGAAGTCGTTATCGGCGGAGTGCAATGTGGCACCGCGTTCGATGCACATGGCCGCCAGATGCGCGTCGGTGGTGAGATTGGCACCGCGACCCGCGGCATCGAGCAGCCCGCGGAGCACTCCCCAATGACGCTCCGTGGGATGAATCACCGTGACTACGCGTTGCGCGAGCCACTGATTGACCAGATCCGTCGCGTCGCCGATGGACCATGGCGATTGCATGATGCGGCTGTGCGTGGTGATACGGAGGAATCCCAGAATGACCAGCCAGGGCAGACCGACCGGTTCGTCGCCGGTCATGATGTCATCGAGCCATCGCCGCGCGCGCTGATGTTCCGGGCTCTCCTGATGAACGGCGTACACCAACACGTTCACGTCGGGGACGATCACGTCTCAGCGTCCCTCGAGCAGATGGCGGGCACGCTCGTCGTCCTCGAGCGCCGCTGACAACTCGAGGGCTTTCACGAGGTTCACCCCCTCACGCACCTGTCCCAGCGGAACGGAGGGCGTCCGGTAGGTCACGGCGTCGGGTTCGTCGCCAGCCTCGAGCCCGCGCTGCAGCACGCGGTGCAACAGCGTGCGGAACGGCAGCCCCTGGCGATGCGCCGCGTCGCGCAACCGCCCCAGCAGCGTATCGTCGATGTCGACCGTCGTGCGCATAGGGTGATGCTAACGCATCGGTGCCATGATGACAAGACATCCAACGTCTTGCTCGACGGTCGGAGCCAGAGCGCTCGGTATCCGTAATCCCAGAGGCGCGGGTCGATCAGCGCCCCGGTCGCGCCAGCCGGTCCAACTCGCCCAAGGAGAACCGCGTGCTCACGATGTACGGTGGCGCACCGGCGGTCCAATAGCCGTACGTGGTACCCACGAACGTTCCGTCGCGCAGCACCTCGAGCCCGGGATAGCTCGAGTCCCACTTGTCGGTGTTGTCGCCGAGTCGCACGCGGTACTGGCCCGGCGTGCCGCGCACGATGTCGTCGAAGGTGCCCACCCACGCCACCCAGTCGCCGGCGGTGGCGCTGTTCGCGGCCATGTCGCGGAACGTCACCACGAGCCGGCCATCGGGCGCGTACTGCGCCGTATGCCGGTCACCGGTCAACTCACGCGCCACCGGCCGTGGCTCGCTCCACGTGCTTCCCTCGTCGGTGGTGACCATCACGTGCGACTCGGCGCGGCGGCGGTTCTCGCGCAGCAGCAGCGCCACCGTGCGCCCATCGGGCGACCGCACCGCGCCGGGTTCGCACAGATGGACCTCGCTCCCCGACCAGATCGCGCGCGGCGCCTCCCACGTGTGCCCACCGTCGCGCGAGCGCACCTGAAACAGCGTGAACGTGCCCGTGGCCTTGCCCGCGTTGGCGTAGAAGCGGCCGTCGTCGTGGAAGAACGCCAACAGGCTGCCGTCGCGCATGACCATCACGCTCCCCATCACCACGATGCCGCCCCAGTCGCCGATGGGCGCGAGCGGCGTCCACGTGCGCCCGTCGTCGTCGCTCGACGCGAGACGCGCGGGATACAGCCCCGAGAACAGGATGAGGCGATGCCCGCCGCGCACCGGATCAGGGACGCGATGAATGGTGGGCACCTCTTGCGACGTGCTCCAGTTGTCGGGCACCGCGAGGCGCTCGCTCCACGTGCGCCCGGCGTCGGCGCTGCGCTTCATCACGATGGCCCCCTTGCCGTGCCCCTTGGGGTACACGGCCAGCATGGTGCGCCCGTCGCCGAGCAGTGTGGTGGTGACGTGGCCGAGGTACTGCCCCGGTTCGCGATCGACGACCACGAGCCGCGCGGAGTCGCGCGCGAGGTCGAGCTCGGGGATGCGGAACTGGGCGGCGGCGATGCCTGGTGCGCCGCAGAGACCGATAGTGACAGCCGTCGCCAGAAACGGACGGACGCGCGAGGACAGGATGGGCATGCGCCCAATTACCGTGTCGAGCGGCAGTGAAGCAAGTGGGGCACGAACACACGCGAGGATCTGCTCCGGACGCTCTTGCTCACCATTGCCGCGACCTGCACATTTTCCCTCTCACCTCACCAGGAGAACCGATGAAGGGTCGTTCGATTGGCGTGCTTGCCGCCGCATTGATGATCGCGCCCGTGGTGGCGGGTGCGCAGACGGGCCCACGGAAAGTGCAGGCGGTTCCACGGAAATTGCCGGGGTGCAGTGGGGTCCCCGCCGTCGTGCGCATCTCGACACTCACCGGTTCGATGGCACAGTTCGAGGCGGCGGTCGCGGCGCACCGGAAGTGGTATCGGAGTCGTTCGATCGAATTCAACGAGCAGCACGTGCTGCCGATCTACAAGATGGCTGACAGCACCATCGTGGTCGATGCGGCGCAGGTGATGACGATCCACACGAACCCACCTGCAACAAACCCCCCGCGCGATGCGGCGTGGGATGACTTCACGAAGATGTACTCGGACGTCTCCAAGGTGACCTCACAGACGGTCGTCTGCATGCCGAAGACGTTCTGACACCTTCTTTGGCACACCCGCGACGGGCAACGACGTCGATGTGCACCGTCGCGGCGCGGGGGAGCCGAAACAGGTTGTCACCCTGCATCACGGTCTTCGCACCCGCATGACTAAATCTCTCGATCGCGAGGCGGTCGTGGTGTACCTCACCACCACGCTCCTCCTCGTCACCTTCGAGCTCGTTGGCAAACCACAGGCGTTCGTGGGGCTCGGACTCGAACAGCCCCTCGCGGCGCTGTTGGGCCCCGGCTATGCCCCCTACCGGTCGCTGCTCAGCGTGCAGTACTGGGGGATGGCCAGCCTGCTGCTGCGCACCATCATCCCGGTGGTGGTCATCGTGCTGCTGCGCGAGCAGCCGAGCGCCTTTGGCTTCACCCTCCGCGGACAACGGACCACCGTCAAACCGTATGCGCTCGCTCTGGCCGCCATGCTCCCCGTTCTCTTCATGGCGGCGGCGCTCCCATCGTTTCAGCGCAAGTACCCGTTGTTTCGGGACGCGGCGCAGGGGGGATGGTACTTCTGGGGCTACCAGCTCTTCTACGGGCTCCAGTTCCTCGGCCTCGAAGCCTTCTTTCGCGGCTTCGCGCTGTTCGGACTCGCTCGGCACATTGGCGTCCATGCGGTCCCGGTCATGACCATCCCCTACGTGATGGTGCACTTCGGCAAACCCGTTCCCGAAGTGTTCGCTGCGATCGTTGCCGGCCTCGTGCTGGGAACCTGGGCGCTCCGCTCAGGCTCCTTTCTGTGGGGATGGCTCCTCCACTGGACGGTTGCCATCAGCATGGACCTATTCGTCATGACCCGCCAGCTGGGGCTTGGCGCGGTGGTGCATCGACTGTTCTGGTAAGCGCAGCGCCCAGCGCCACGCCTCGCTGAGGGGACGGTCACGCCACGTGGCACTCGCGCGTCTGGCGTTGCCGACGGCATCAGCTCATCGACGCGCGCCACCCACGTTGAGGCTGACTCCGAGGCGGAGCTTCGGGTCGGCATCACTGTCGACGGCATTCTCCAGTGCCGCGTAGATGCTGAAGCGGTCGAGATTGAGGCTGCCCCCGGCCCAGTACATAGGGACCGGATCATTCGTGCCATCAAAGTTGACGAAATACGCAGCGGCCGGCGTGAAGGACACCGTTTTGGAGAAGGGAATCGCGTAGCCCGCCTGCAGGCCAACGGCATGCGTCAGCGTTTCGGCCAAATCGTTGTACAACGCGGCATAGTAGGGACACACCGAAAAGTTCGAGGTCTTTCCGCGCAACTCGAACCCGAGGATCCCGTACAAGGCATCCAATCCGCCGCCTGCCGCGCCAGCAACACCCATTTCAAACACGGGACCGCGCGGTTTGGCGAGGCCGATCAGAAACGCTTTCCCGGCATCCTCACCGTCTGCCAACAATTGCTCGGCCCCGATGCGCATGCCTCCACTGGCGTTGCGTCCGCGGCACACCTGAGCGTCTGCGCCCTGACCAATGGCCACGAGCATCACACCAACTACCCACGCGCGAGCGCTACCGCTGATCGTCATGGATTCTCCGAAAGAGGTAAAAGGCATGGGGCGGTAGGGCAGAACATCGAACGGCTCCAGAACGCTGTCAAGCAATGGATGTACGGAAAACGCCCCGTACCAGGTGAGTGGTACGGGGCACTTGGACTGCGGTGTAACGAGCGGCGTGAGACGAGCGCAGAGGCAAAAGGCGCCCCTCGCAATCGAGGGGCGCCTTTTGCCTGCTTACTTGGCCGGTGCGGCGGGTGCCGCTGGCGCCGCCGGACGATCGGAATTGAAGATGTCTCGGTGGAACTGCCAACCATTGGCGCCCTTCTTCCACCACACGATGTACTTGCCGTTGTCCGCGACGCTGCCGTCGGGGGCCTTGATCACCCAGGTACCGACTTCCGTGGCGTCAGTATCCGTGTTGGTGACTTCCGAGGACGTGAGCGTCCCGTTGGTGACGCCCGAGTCCAAGAAGGCCTGCCAGTACGCCTGAATGGCGGCACGCCCCTTCACGGCGGGGGCATTGGGCGGCAGCAGCACGGCGTCCTCCGCGTAGAGCGCCGCGATGGCGGCGGCATCCTTCGCCGTCACCGCCGCACCGAACTTGCTGTTCATTGCCGCGATATCCGCGGTCGCATCTGCGGGAGCGGCCGGCGTCGAGGCGGGGGCCTGGCAGGCGAGCATCAAGGCCGCCAACGTAAACACGCGCATGTGACGGATCATTCAGCAATCTCCTGGAACGTGGAAGGATCGGAGGGGGCACATCATGCAGCCGCGCACCCTGATGGGTGGCGGCCTCCCAGAAACGACCTCCGCGACACGCGTTTGTCAATCGTGAAGACCTTCGGGTCCACGCATACGAGGAAGCTGGTCTCCCCTTTTTCCGACCAACTCGCGGAAGTATTTGATGTTCAGTGGCGAGGGACGGAATCGACCCGCCGTGTCCCTCGCGGCGCAGGGGTAATCGACACACGAAGCCTCTGGGCGCAGCCACCGGGGCCTGTTCTTGCGATTCCTCCCTGCACGGACTCTATTTTGCTGACCGAGGATTTCGGTCGAACCTTCTCTCTCGTCCCCGACTCTCCCGCCCATGATCAAGACGACACTCGTTGCTGCGGCCCTCCTCGTGACGATGATCGCCCCGTCGCGCCCTGCCGCACCCAACCCCCTGGACTTCACCCTCGTCAACAAGACGGGAATCACGGTGACCCACGTGTACGTTTCGCCGTCCGATTCGGACGTCTGGGGTGACGACATCATGGAGGAGGACGTGCTCCAGAACAACGAGTCCGTCGACATCAAATTTGACCGCAAGGAGACCACCTGTTCGTGGGACCTGCGGGTGACGGACAAGGACGGAGACCATGTGGAGTGGGAGGAGCTGAATCTCTGCAAGGCGTCGAAGATCACGTTGAAGTACGAGAACAAGCGTCCGACGGCGATCATCGAATGACCGCGGATCACCCACGCGGCCGCTGAGCCTACGCGGTGGGTGACGTACCGGACGCGCAGAGGCCTGCCACCGAACGTCCCGCGCCGGTGGGTGCCATCGCCGGGGGAGCCGAAACACAACGCCCGATCGAACTGGTTCGATCGGGCGTTGTCGTATCTCGCTACCGCACCAGCTTCTTGGACCTGATCCGGTACGGCTTCTTGGTTGGCGCGCGAATGTGTGGCGCCCCCGCAATTACGGCTTCTTAGCGGCGTTTTCTAGTAACCCCTTTCGGAGCGCAGTTCAGCGAGTAACGCACCCGCACGCGCCAAAGCCAATCGTGTTCTCCTGAGGATCTCAAGGTCGATGTACTTCTTGTGTTGCAGATAATTCTCCAGCAACTGATTGCCGCGCAAATTTCTACCGAGCTGTACGCCGTCCATTTGGTACCAGGGCTGTGCTGGCGGCTGTGGAGTGGTCATGCTGGTGTTTCGCTGATACAAATCGAGCAATTGCAGAGAGGCGCGCTCTGCCCATGCCCGTGCGATGTCAAAGTCTGAATAACGATCATAGTGTCGCAGGAGCTTGACAAGAAACTCTTCGTTTTCGATGAGGTGAAGCTTGCCCGAACTCTTCAGCGCTTCGATTTCAGCCGTACTGCTCGCGAACCAAGTATAGAGCAAAGAATTGCTGGCGTGGACCGAAATGGAGTCGCTATCCAGCTCTATTCTCCCTCGTGACCATTCCGTTAGCAGGCTGTCTGATACTTCCGCCCGTATCAGATACTCGATGTTCAGCGCCAAATCACTGCTGTCGCGCGCCAGTTCAACAATCATGCGCGTCATCACCCGCTTGGCTTCGCTCGCATCTCGCGCCGCTTCAACCAGGCGTTCCGCAGTGATCGCCAGACTGATACCGACAACAATCACGAAGACTTCTAGGGCAAGGCCTTTGACAAATTTTGGCTTGTGAATTTCCATCGTCGAGCCTCAAAGGTTATGCGTGCGTTTGAAGTTTACGCGTGAACGTCTCTACGACACCTCGGCTCCCGGGGCGGATACTACTCCATGCGCCGCGACGAGCTGCCCCACCCTATAGTCCCGCCGCATCATTCCGTCCGCAAGACATCGTTCGAGTTTGACCGAACGTCAACCAGCATGACCAGCATAATTCGCCGACGAGCTGCCGAAAAAAAACGGCGCCGCTCGATTCCGAGCAGCGCCGTTTCGTTTGTGACCGCCTACCTACCATCGCCGTTGCAGAGCTGAGCGAGGGAAAGTCCCGTAACAAGTCCCGTAATCCCCAGACCTTGCCAGGCTCTCTCCATCTGAAAACCGCTAGCGCACCAGCTTCTTGTACTTGATCACATCTGATGGTCGCCAACGACTCATTCTGCCTGTATCACGTAACCGCATAGAATGAACGTAACCTGCTGTCTCATAATCGTTTCGGACCATTTATGTATGGCGCCGTGATGCTTGAGTATAGCGCCTATTGCGCCATCGTGCCACTCGCACGAACTACCGTTTTCACGTAATATTTCACGTAATCATTGCACCCGAATTTCTGATCGCCTGCCGAGGATGAATGCCATCACGCGCACGTGCACGCCAAGGAGATGCGTGGGTTGAAGTGGGCAGCTACACCATCGACGTCGTTACCAAGAGCGTGGGTCGGATCTACAAAGCGTCTGGCGTGTTTCCAAATCAGCGGAATGCGCTCGAGACGGTGAAGGACATCAAGCTGATGCTGAAGGCACTCGACGCGCAGCGTGATGCCACACGCCTGACGCTGATTAAAAGCGGCAAGGTGCGCCTGCTTGATGCGTTCATCGACTACCAAAAGGGACGCGTCAACTTCATTGAAGCACACATCCACGATCCCTTCTGTAAACTGTTTGCGTCGTGGGTCAAGCAAAGCGGGTTGTCCGCCTCGACGCAGCGCAACCGTTTGGGTCTGCTGAAGCGATTAGAGTCCCTGGAGCTCATTGATGCGAAAACCCCTATTCGTGATCTCCCAGAGGTGCTGCGACGCATGCGCGCGCGCTATCACGGCGAAGGCAAAGCGGAAGCATTCAATCAAGCGCGCACGCACCTGCTCGTCTTTTTGCGCCATCATCTCGGGTATGACGAAGAATCACATACGTTTCGTCGACTGGTCGGCATACAACGCCTGAAGGCAACCAGTAGGCGAAAGCATCAACCACTTCCCACGGTGCATGATCTTACGGAGCTGTTGTCACGGGTTAATTCGACGCGTGGATCAAACACCACGCCAGATGCGCCGACCGACTATCGCTCATGGATCCTCTTCATGGTGCTTACGGGAATTCGACCAACCGAGTTTTCACGAGGCTTGTGGGAACGGGACAAGACTACAGGTCATCTTCGCATTAAGGGGGTAAAGACGGCAAACGCCACGCGTCTCATCCCCCACGTGACCTGGTTAAGCCCGTGTGCGCGTTCGCCACATGGTCTGCACCAGCGCTTAGAGGCGCTGGATCCACCCACGCCTGTGCGTACTCGAGATTTCCGACGCACGGCATCGATTTGGTTCGAGGAAGCAGGCATTCCGCGCTCACGTCTCTCGTACTACCTGGGACATGGGACGCGCGATATGACTTCGCTCTATCAGTCACGCGAACCCACCAAGGCGGAACTCGACCACGACGCGAACGCCTTAAAGCGGTGGCTCGCTCATCAGCGCCGCACCCCACGTGCGACAGGCGAACGCATTTGGAACCCTCGCGCAGAGCATTTGGTCGATGAGCTGCTCGGGGTTGAATAGCGCATCACTGGTTGTCTGATCGTGGCACGCTTCGACCCGCCGTACTTGCTCGTGTGTGCTTCTTGCTTCCCGTCCCGTTAGATCAGCTGCCCTGCGCGAGCGAGCTGCGTGCGAATCGTGCGGTCGTTGGTGAATTGCAGCTTGCCGACGCGATTGCCAATGCTCGCATCAACGAGATAGGTCAGTGCTGCATCGTGCCCGTCGTACCGCTGAAGCAGCGTGTGTCCGCAACCCGCCTCCCAGAAGATTCCTGCGACATGGTCGACAGAAAGCGTCTCTGGAATTCCTGACAGCATCGCGTGCGCGTGCCAGTGAGCAATGAGATCAGTATTCTCGGAAACGTCTATATCCCGATCCTGCCACTGACGATTCTGCGTCAAGGCGAGCGATACAAAATGCTTGATATGTTGCCCCGTTTTGTGTTCAATCTGCCGCAGTGCTTTACGAATCAAGACGACCGCGTCACCAAGTGGGATCGCCTGTCGAAACGTGATGGTCGTGCAGTATTGAAAGGTATCGCGCTGCATGCGTAGTGCTGCGACGAGCGCGTGTTCGCGTTGTTGGTCGCGAAACCAGTCCTGATCCTTCAGGCGCTGGTGTATCAAGCTTTCACGTATCAATTCCATGTGTAGTCCTCATTCGACGGCATCGGTTTGTGCGTTGTGTCGGGTATGGATATGACGATGCAACCAAGGATCCCTCCTTGGTGCGTGCCAACATGCCTCCCATCCGCAATGCCTCTGCCGCGTCATTGAATCCGTTCGACATTCCGCGCCATGCGCGCGTTCCACATCAGGCACAGCAATCGCTGACCCTGTACCTGACCCTTGTATTTATAAAAATCAGTATTATAATAATATCGTATTACTATTACAAAGTCAAGGGGTCGCCCTCTTTTGGGTGCTGATTTCCCCCCCAGCGCACGGAAATGTCGGATTTTCCATCCCCCTTTATTAACCGCTCGTCCCGCACTGAGGACCCAAGACCCCTGCATGCCGCGGCGCGGTCTGATTGGGGTGCCCTGCCGCTGGAAGCGATCGCCGAACGGGTGTTTACCAACACCGACCTCAAGGCATCCACCCGCACCACCTACCTGCGTGCGATCCCCGTGTTTGCGGGTTGGGTTCGGGACCACCAGGAGCAGCACGACCCCGCGACCTTGGTCCGCTTCAAAGCGTGGTTATCGGCGCGCATCGATCTCGCCCCTGCCACGAAGTCGGTGTATCTCAACGCCCCGCGCGTGTTGTATCGGCGGTTGTTTGAACTGGGGATCCT
>DCZC01000235.1:434-855 GCA_002331565.1 Gemmatimonas sp. UBA2094 | reverse complement strand
GTGATCCGCGCCTGACGCTGCTCTTTGATTTGCTCTTCCGCCAGGGACTACGCCGCCAGGAAGTCGTCCAGCTTCGCGTGAGCGACTTTGACCCGACCGCACGCACGTTGGCGATTCTTGGGAAAGGTCGGGATGACCACGAACCTGTCCCCTTGCATCCCGTCACCGTCACCTCGTTGACGGCATACCTCGAGCACACGGGGCTGCGGGATGGGTTTCTGTTTCCGTCACGCGCACGACGCGGGCAACCCATTACGCCCCTGCGCCTGTATCAGCTGGTGATGGCGGTCCATGAGGAGCTCGGCATTGCCAATGCCCCCCATGCGTATCGCAAGGCGTTTACGTCGAAACTCATTGACGCGGGCATGAATCTGCTCACCGTGCAGCAGTTCACGCGCCATCGCTCACTGGAGATGCTGAA
>DCZC01000235.1:0-198 GCA_002331565.1 Gemmatimonas sp. UBA2094 | reverse complement strand
TGCCGATGTTTATCGACGCATTGCGTTAGGCTTTCGTGTCTTTGCCGTCTGCGAGCCAGAGCTTGGTGATGGCAAGTGCAATGATGGCATCGTCCGCGAGCTTGAGCTTCCGTTTGAGATCAGCGAGCTGTTTGCGCGTGACGGGATCCTTGATCTGAATTGACTGGGACATACGTGCATCTCCGATGTGTGGTGATG
>DCZC01000231.1:2991-3196 GCA_002331565.1 Gemmatimonas sp. UBA2094 | reverse complement strand
GGCGGGCGTCGGCGCCGGCGCCGGCTTCTTGGCCGGCTGGCAGGCGGCGAGCACGAGTCCCGCCACCGCGAGCGGCATGGAACGAAGACGCATGGGACCTGACGAAAGAGGAGAGGGGATCCCGCGCGTTCGGCGAGATCCCCTCAGTCTAGGGCGCAAACGGTGGCTGGGGAACCAGCCTAGTTCTCAGGATCCAGCATCTTCC
>DCZC01000231.1:2570-2786 GCA_002331565.1 Gemmatimonas sp. UBA2094 | reverse complement strand
GATCCCGCGCATCCTCGAGGTGCGCCTTGCTCATGCGGTCGCTGGTCTTGCCGATCGCCGTGGCCAGGTCGGCATCGAGGGCACGCATCTCCGCCTTGAGAATGGGGCGGAGGTCGGCGGTGCCGACCGGCGCCGCGGCGCCGCGACCACCCTGCCCCGGAAACGCCGCCGCGGCGGGCGTGGCGGGCGGGTTGATCTTGCTCGCCATCGCCTCGA
>DCZC01000231.1:758-2410 GCA_002331565.1 Gemmatimonas sp. UBA2094 | reverse complement strand
TTGATCTTGCTCGCCATCGCCTCGAGGTACACGCGCTGCAGGCGGCGACGGAACGCGTCGATCTGGGCGCCGCTCTGGAGTTCCTTCCAGAGCCCCGCGCGCAGGTCGGCGAGCATGTCGGCCACCGGATACACCTCGTTCTTGGCGGCGAGCGCTTCGAGCTCCAGCATGCGCTGCATGCGGTCGTTGCTCACCACGCTGGCGAGCGAGCGCGCCTGCGCGCTGCCCACCCGATTGAGGCTGCCGCTCGCTTCGAGCTTGCGGATGATGCCCTGATCGAGCAGCCAGGTGGGCGTGGTGTACGCGTTGTCGAGCAGGAACTGCAGCGCCTCCTTCTGGCGCGCCGGTTCCACCGGGCGGTACACGGCACCCTTCTGGCCCACGTACTTCTCCTGCTTGTACTGCCCGCCGATCACGCGGGCCACGTGGCCCATCTCCGTGGCCCACTGGCCGATGAGCCGGCCGTAGAGCTCTTCGAGGTCGTCGTACGTGGTGCCCTCCTTCCACGCCGTCGCGCCTTCGAGCAGCGCCATCGTGCGCTTGAGATTCTTCACGCCCAGCGTGGTGGCCTTCACCGCGTCGGCATCACCCACGGCTTCCGACTGCTCGCCCGGATCGGCGCCACCGGCCCCGGCATCGCCCGCAAAGCGATACCACGGAATGGAGTCCTGCATGCGCGTCCACTTCTCGAGCGTGGCCTTCTCGTCGTCGGGCGTCTTCGCGTTGGGGATGGGCGTGTAGCCCCACATCACGGCGTACTTGTCGTACGGCCCGACCTTCGGAATGAGATCGTCGAGGTCGATGTTGTCTTCCGGCTGCGCGACGTAGTTGAAGCGCGAATAATCCATGAGCGTGGGCGTGTGGCCCATCTTCTTCACGAACGCACGGCTGCGCACCGAGTCCACGGGGTACATGGAGCTGGCCTTGAAGTTGTGCGGGAAGCCGAGCGTGTGCCCCACTTCGTGCGCCGTGACGTACTCGACGAGCCGGCCCATGAGCGTGTCGGGGAACGGCATCTTCTGCGCGCGCTTGTCGAGATGCCCCACCTGCGTGAAATACCACGACCGGTTGAGGTTCATCACGTTGAGGTACGTCTGCACGTCGGCGTCGATGATTTCGCCGGTGCGCGGGTCACGCAGCGACGGCCCCACGGCATTCTCGGTAGCGCTGGGGAGCCAGCGCACCATCGCCACCGTCGCGTCTTCACCCGAGAAATCCGGATCGTTCTTCGGCGGCTCGGCGGCCACGATGCCCTTGTAGAAGCCGGCGGCTTCGAACGCCACCTGCCAATCCTCGATACCCTTTCTGATCCACGGCTTGATCCACGCCGGCGTGGCGGGGTCGAGGTAGTAGGTGATGGGCTTGATGGGCACGCACAGGTTGCCGACCTTCTTGTCGCTGCATTCCAGACGCCAGCGACCGATGAAGCGACGCGTTTCCACGCGCTGCGTGGCGCCGCTGAAATCGCGCTGCTGCACGCCGAAGTAGCCCACGCGCTCGTCGAGCAGCCGCGGCTTCATGGGCACGTCGGGGAGCTTGGCGATGGAGAACGTGTACTTCTCGGTCGTGGGGGCGGTGGCCGCCGCGCCGGCACCCGGGAAGCCACCACCGCCACCACCGGGCGCACCGCCCTGCGGAGTAAAGCTCTGCAC
>DCZC01000231.1:0-502 GCA_002331565.1 Gemmatimonas sp. UBA2094 | reverse complement strand
CGGCCGAGCGCCGTGTATTCGGGCACGCCGCCGGTGAACATGCGGGTGACTTCCACGACGGCCGAGCTGTCGGGGCCGTACGCTTCGATGTTGAGTGCGGCCAGAATCTTGGTGACGCCGATCAGTTCGGCGGCGAGCCTCTGCGACGCGGCGGTATCGGCGATGATGTCGCGATAGGCGGCTTCACGCACGAGAATGCGGTTGTCGCGGCGTTCGAAGCGCACGAGGTTGTTGCCGCCCTGTGTGCCGCGGATGCCGATTTCATCGGGCGTGCCCGCGAGGGTGCTCACGATGACGTAGTCGCGGCCGAGTTCCGCGCGCGGGATTTCGAAGAAGAGACGCGCGCCCACCTGGTGGACCTTGAACACGCCGCTCTTCGTGGTGGCACGCGGCGTGATGACGGCCGCATAGGGACGAGGCTGCGGGTCCTGGCCCGCACCGGCCGCGCCCCCCTGAGCGCCGGCACCGCCGCCCTGGCCGAATCCGGCACCGCCGCCGGCAC
>DCZC01000143.1:9129-9322 GCA_002331565.1 Gemmatimonas sp. UBA2094 | reverse complement strand
ACGCAACGGCCCCCCGGCTTCTGAACGTGCGGTGTGGCGGGGGGAGCGTGCGCCGCGGGGCGTGTAACGGGGGGTAACGAAGGCGGCGGGACCGATTGAGGCGCTCCGGGCGTTAAAGCACGGTCCCCCGTTGTCTCTCCGGTCCCGTGTCCGCTAGCTTGCAAGGCTATGGAAATTCGTAACGTCGCCATCA
>DCZC01000143.1:8704-8923 GCA_002331565.1 Gemmatimonas sp. UBA2094 | reverse complement strand
CCATCATCGCTCACGTCGACCACGGGAAGACGACCCTCGTCGACAAGATGCTCCGCCAGGCGGGAGCCTTCCGCGAAAATCAGGTCGTCGAAGAACGCGTGATGGACTCGAACCCGCTCGAAAAGGAGCGCGGGATCACCATCCTCGCGAAGAACACGTCGATCCGCTGGAAGGACACGAAGATCAACATCGTGGACACGCCCGGCCACGCCGACTTCG
>DCZC01000143.1:6239-8533 GCA_002331565.1 Gemmatimonas sp. UBA2094 | reverse complement strand
GGCCACGCCGACTTCGGCGGCGAAGTGGAGCGCATTCTCCGCATGGTGGACGGCGTGCTGCTGGTGGTGGATGCGTTCGACGGCCCCATGCCGCAGACGCGATTCGTGCTCCGCAAGGCGCTCGAACTGGGCCGAACGCCCATCATCGTGATCAACAAGATCGACCGCCCGGGCGCGGACCCGCTGCGCGTGCACGACGAGGTGCTGTCGCTGTTCATCGAGCTCGAAGCGAGTGAGGAGCAGCTCGATTCGCCCGTCGTGTACTGCTCGGCAAAGAACGGCATCTCCACGATGGATCTCGACCAGGAAGCGGTGGACTTCGAACCGCTCTTCGAAACGATCGTGAAGACCGTGCCGCCGCCGCCGACGGATGCGAACGGCCCGTTCCAGATGCTCGTCTCGACGATCGACTATTCGTCGTACCTCGGCCGTCTGGCCATCGGGCGCATCGAACGGGGCACCGTGAAGACGGGTGACAGCATCACGCTGGTGACGCCCGACAACAGCGCCGCCCCCGTGCGTGGCCGCGTGTCGAAGCTGTACGGCTACGAGGGGCTCGAGCGCGTCGAAATCGCCGAAGCCTCGGCGGGCGAAATCGTGCAGCTCGCCGGCTTCGAGAACGTGGACATCGGCACGACGCTCACCGATCCGAACAATCCGGAAGCGCTCGCCGGCATCAGTGTCGAAGAGCCCACGATCAGCGTGGACTTCGTGGTCAACAATTCGCCCTTCGCTGGCAAGGAAGGGAAGTTCGTCACGTCGCGTCAGATCCGTGAGCGTTTGTACAAGGAGCTCGAGCGCAACGTGGCGCTGCGCGTGGAAGACAGCGACACGACCGACGCGTGGAGCGTGAGCGGCCGCGGCGAACTGCACCTCTCCATTCTCATGGAGACGATGCGGCGTGAAGGGTTCGAGTTCCAGGTGTCGCGCCCGCGCGTGATTACCCGCACCGACGAGAACGGCCAGAAGCTCGAACCGTTCGAAGAGCTCGCGATCGACGTGCCGGAAGACTACATGGGGGTCGTCATCGAGAAGCTCGGGCCTCGCAAGGCCGAGATGATCGAGATGAAGAACCCGGGTCAGGGGCTCGTGCGTCTGCTGTACCGCGTACCGGCCCGTGGTTTGTTCGGCTACCGCTCGGAGTTCCTCACGGACACGCGCGGCACCGGCATCATGCACCACCGGTTCCTCGAATACGGGGCGTGGGCGGGGCCGCTGTCGGGTCGCTCGCGCGGCGTGCTGGTGTCGATGGAA
Organism: Gemmatimonas sp. UBA2094; assembly: GCA_002331565.1. Lineage (GTDB taxonomy): Bacteria > Gemmatimonadota > Gemmatimonadetes > Gemmatimonadales > Gemmatimonadaceae > Gemmatimonas. The sequence continues at coordinate 7,279 of DCZC01000143.1, read as the reverse complement.
AACGGCACCATCGTGGCATTCGCGCTTTTCTCGCTGCAGGAACGGTCTACGCTGTTCGTGACGCCCGGCGACGCCGTGTACGAAGGGATGCTCATCGGCGAGAACTCGCGTCCGGGCGACATGGACGTGAACCCCACGAAGGAAAAGAAGCTCACGAACATGCGTTCGAAGGGCGCCGACGAAGCCATCACGCTCGAACCGCCGCGTCAGATCACGCTCGAGATTGCGCTCGAGTACATCGAAGACGACGAACTCATCGAGGTGACGCCCCAGAGCATCCGCCTGCGCAAGCGTATGCTGGCGGCCAGCGATCGCAAGCGCGTCTCGCGCGAAGTGAAGCGCGAAAAGGCGTCGGCGTAAAAACGGGTACGCGGGCGTCGCCTCGGCTTGCGTCCGGGGCGCCGCCTGCCGATACTCCCGCACAGCGGATCCACGCAGTCCTTTCCATCACACTCGCAGGAGAATCGTTCCATGTTGGAGCTGTTCGGGTCGTCGTCCATGGACGCGCTCGAAGAGAAGGTGCAGTCCTCGGTGTTCATGCTTGCCGCCGACGACGAAGATTTCGATGACGAAGGCTTCGACGAGGACGATCTCGACGAGGACGAAGACGAGGACGAAGACGAGGATGATGTCGACTTCGATGACGACGACGACCTCGATGATGACGATGATGACGATGACTTCGACGACGATGATGATGATCTCGACGACGAGGACGGCGAGGATGACGAAGACGACGAGGACGACGAGGACTACGAGTTCGACGAAGACCTCGGCTACGGCGGCGAGGACGACTCGGACGCGTAAGCCCGGGTTCCAACCGGGCGTCCCGACCTCTTCGATGTAACAGGCAGAATGCGGGCGGCCCTCGAGGTCGCCCGTTTCGCGTTCGGGGCGCCTGTGCCCATGTAGCGGCGAGGAAAATGGATGGGTCCCTTTACGAGGGAGGCCGGGGGAGCTACATTATGCGGCTCTGGTGGATCGGCGACGTTTTCCCGTCGTCTGGCACCGGGCCTGTAGCTCAGGTGGTTAGAGCGCAC
>DCZC01000143.1:0-6054 GCA_002331565.1 Gemmatimonas sp. UBA2094 | reverse complement strand
GCGCACGCCTGATAAGCGTGAGGTCAGAGGTTCAACTCCTCTCAGGCCCACTGAAACCACAACGCCCCCGTCGCGTGCATTCGCCACGGGGGCGTTGTCGTATTGCGTACCGCGAGACAGCATGGACGCATGTCCGGTCTTCGCGAATGAGCCTGAATCGCTCGACGATACCCGATACCTTGTAGCGATGAACGACGCGACCGGCAGAACGCCGTACGAGACATGGCAACAGGGGCCGGCCCGGGCCGGCGACCTCGTTGTCACGGTAGCCACCAAGCCGGGGGTGTTCGCGCACGGCGGTCTCGATGCGCCGTCGGCGATGCTCGCGGAGGCGGTGGCCGAACATTCCGCCTCGGCGGGCCACCGTTCGCTGCACCTCGGCAGCGGCAACGGCTGGGTGCCGGCGGTGGCGAAGGCCGTGGGCTACGCCCCGACGGCGATCGACCGGTACGTCACCAACGCCGAGGCAACCCGGCGTACGCTGGACGCGCAGCCTGGTGCGGCCCATATGGTGCACCACGCGGCGCTCGCCAGTCCGTTCGTCGCACCCGACAGCTGCGCGCTGGTCACCATCCGCATTGCCACCGACAAGCTCGGCGTGCAGCTCGCCGTCGCCGAAGCGTTCCGCACGTTGGCCATCGGCGGCACGTGCCTGTTGGCCGGCGCCAACGATGAGGGGGCGAAGCCGGCAGCCAAGCTGCTCGAATCGGTTTTCGGCAACGCACAACTCGCGGCCCAGCACAGCGGCTGCCGCCTGCTGGTGGCGACGAAACGCAGCGCCGTGGCGGGCGACGACACGGTGTTCGACAATCCGTGGCTCGACGCCGATCACTTTCACGAGTTGACGGTCACACTGGCCGAGACCGGGTTCGTGGCAAGTACGCGCCCCGGCGTGTTCTCGTGGGAGCACGTCGACGAAGCCACGGGCATCCTCGCCGACCTGATGCGGATCGAGAACGGCGAGTCGGTGATCGACCTCGGCTGCGGCGCCGGCATTCTGGGAATCGCGGCTTCGCGTTGGTCGCCGCAGGGGCGCGTCCTCATGCTCGACGCGGATGCCGACGCCGTCCGTTGCGCGACGCGCTCGGCGGCGCAGGCTGGCAGCGTCAACGTGGAAGTACGGGCGAGCGACGTGGCGTCGGCGGGGGCCGACGCCCGCGTGGATGTGGTGGTGAGCAACCCGCCGTTCCACCTCGGCAAGGGTACGGAGCTGGCCATCCCGCGCGCCTTCATCGAGCAGGCCTACCGGCATCTCACGCCGGGCGGCCGCCTGTACCTCGTGGCCAACCGCACGCTGCCCTACGAGCGGCTCATCGGCGAATGTTTCGGCGAAGTCCTCACGGCGCACGACGGCCGCCGGTTCAAGGTGATCGGCGGCGTGCGACGTGCCTGAGGCAGGGCCGGAGGGGGAGACGCCCGCCGCCGGTGACGCGCGGGCGGCGTCATGGCGGCCCCGCTGGTTACCGCGGTGGCTCACGCTCTCGAATGTGTTCACGGCGGCGGTGCTCGTTTGGGCGGCCCCGCGCTGCTGGCCCCACGTGGAAGCCCTCATCGGTGCCCCCGCACGGGAACGCCGGGTACCGGCGTATGCGGTGACTACGCGTGACGGGCGCACCATCACGGCTGACACTCTGCGCGGTCGCGTCGTCTTCGTGAATGTCTGGGCCACGTGGTGCCCGCCCTGTCGCGCCGAGATGCCGGCGCTGCAGCAGTTGGCCGATGCGTACGCGGCGGAAGGGCTCGTGATGCTCGGCCTGTCGGTCGATCGTGGCCCCGCCGAGGCCGTGGACGCCTTTCTCGCCGAGCGTGGCATCACGTATCCGGTGGCGATCGTACGCGGCGACGTGATCGACGCCTTCGGCGGCGTGCGCGGCTATCCCACAAGCTTTCTCGTGGACAAGTCAGGCGTGGTTCGCCATGCAGTGATGGGCCCGGTGGGCCCGCTCACGCTGCGGCCGGCGATCCGTCGTCTGCTTGCGGAGCCGCTGGGTCGCTAGCGCTTTGCGGCCTTTGCGTCGCGCACCGCGTCGCGCAGCCTGGCCACCTCGTCATCGGTGAGCACACGCCAGTGGCCCGCGGGAAGTGCTCCAAGCGTGAGTGGGCCGAACGAGATGCGCTGCAGGGAGGTGACGTGGTTGCCGACGGCGGCGAACATGCGCCGCACCTGGTGGTAGCGCCCTTCGTGAATGATGAGCCGCGCGCGGCGTTCGTCCACGACGTCGAGCGTGGCCGGCAGCAGCGGCGTACGCTCCCCCTGCAGCATGAGCGTGCCGGCCGCGAAGCGCGCGGGCTCGTCGCCACGCAGCGATTCGGCGAGTGTCACCTCGTAGCACTTGGGGAGGTGCCAGCGCGGTGAGGTGAGTTGGTGATTGAGGGCGCCGTCGTCGGTCAGCAGCAGCAGCCCGGAGGTGTCGGCATCCAACCGGCCCACAGGCGCCATCACCGGGTCGCGCTGCGGAAATCGCGACGGCAAGAGATCGTACACCAGCGGTGGCCGGTCGCTGGTGGAACACACGTACCCCACCGGCTTGTGCAGCAGTACCACGCTGCCCGGCATCGGGTCGAGCGGCTCGCCGTCCACCCGGATATCGTGATGCGCGGCCCGGTCTCCGTCGCACAGCACCGTACCGCCCACCGTGGCGACGCGGCGCGCCGCAAGCAGACGCTCGGCGTCCTTGCGCGTACCGTATCCAAGTTTCGACAGCATGCGGGCCAGGGACACCGGAGCCGGGGCAGGGGGCGGAAGCGGGGCGCCGGGAGCAGGCGCGCCCTCTGTCGCATTATACTCGAACCGGGAGGCATTCGGCTTCCCGCCCATGCTCCCCGCCCTTGCGTCCCGCCGCCTGCGATCCGGTCGCAGTGTTTCCATGAGACTTGCCGTGTCCCGTGCCCGCGCTCCCATCACCACCAGCGACTTCTACGACTGGTTTGCCACCGTTCCCGACGACATCAACGCGGAGCGGCTGAAGCTGCGGCAGTTCATGAGCGAGGAGTGGGAGCCTCGAGCCAACGGGTACTGGGAACGGGCCGAGTTTCCGCGCGAGTATCTCGTGTCGCGCATGAAGGAGCTGGACCTGCTGCAGGGCAAATACACGCCGGAACACGCGGCGCATGCCACCATCTCCGACGGCCTGCTGAGCATGGAGTTCGCGCGGGTCGACCCCTCGCTCGCGACGTTTTTCGGTGTGCATGCCGGACTGTGCATGGGCTCCATCGCCCTGTGCGGCTCGGAGGCCCAGAAGGCGGAATGGCTGCCGCCGATGCGGCGCTGGGACATCGTGGGCGCCTTCGGGCTCACCGAGCCGGACGTGGGCTCTGGCGTCGCGCGCGGCCTCACCACCACCTGCCGCCGCGAGGGCGACAGCTGGGTGCTGAACGGGCAGAAAAAGTGGATCGGCAACGCCACCTGGTGCGACGTGGTGGTGATATGGGCCCGCGACGAAGCCGATCAGGCGGTGAAGGGATTCCTTGTGCGGACATCACTGCCCGGGTACTCGGCGGAGATGATGCAGGGCAAGATCGCGCAGCGTACCGTGCACAACGGTCTCATCACGATGCGTGACGTGCGGGTGGCCGAAGCCGACCGGTTGCAGAACGCGCGCAGCTTCGCGGACACTCAGCGGGTACTGGTAACCGCGCGCTGCGGCACCGCCTGGCAGGGCGTGGGATGCGCGATGGGCGCGTACGAGTACGCGCTGCGCTATGCCGGGGAACGCATGCAGTTCGGCAAGCCCATCGCGAGCTACCAGCTCGTGCAGAACATGCTGGTGAAGATGCTGGGCAACGTCACGGCGATGATCGGCCTCGCGCTGCGCGCGTCGGAGCTGCAGGACCGGCTCGGCCCCAAGGACGAGCTGTCGGCGCTGGCGAAGCAATTCTGCGCGGCGAAGTGCCGCGAGACCGTCGCGCTGGCCCGCGAGGCGCTCGGAGGCAACGGCATTCTGCTCGAGTATCACGTGGCGCGTCTCTTCGCCGACGCCGAGGCGATTTACAGTTACGAAGGTTCGAACGAAATCAACACGATGATCGTGGGGCGGGCGGTCACGGGACACTCGGCGTTCGTGTGATACTCGTGTCAGGCGTCCGGTAAGTCACTCAGTGCCGCTCGGACGCGGACGCGCCGGTCAGCTCGTAACCGGCAGGCGGATGTCCACCCGGCATCCGCCACCGGCCTGATTGCTCATGCGGAACGCATAGCGGTCACCGTACAGCATGGCGAGACGTGACCGGGTGTTCGTGAGGCCGATGCCCAGTCCGTCGACGGACGGGACGGTCGCGAGAAACCGGCCGCTGGTGGTGAGGAGGCCATCGAGTCCCTTGCCGTTGTCCTCCACCACGATCTCGAGGCTGCTGCCCGCCCGCGCGAGTCGCACGGTGATCGACTGATCGGGGTGTCCCGGCGCGAGCCCGTGCTTGAGCGCGTTCTCCACGATCGGCTGCAGCAGGAAACTTGGGACCAGAAGATCGACCGCATTGGGATCCACGTCGATGTCCACCGCGAGTCCGCTGCCATACCGCACGCGCGCGATCTGCAGGTAGAGTTCCACCAGCTCGATTTCCTGCCACACCGGAATCAGCGACTGGCCGGCGGAGCGCAGCGACAGGCGCAGCAGATCGCTCACGCGGATGAGCGTGCGTTGCGCCTCCTGCACATCCATTTCCATCAGCTCGGCAACCGAGTTGAGCGCGTTGAAGAGGAAATGCGGATTGAGCTGCATGCGCAGTGCTTCCAGCTGGGTGCGCGCGAGCTTCTGTTCGAGTTCGGCCGCGGCGCGATCGCGTTCGCGATACCGCCGCACGAACTCCACCATGTACGCGGCGCCAAGCACGGCCCAGTAGAGCACCACCTGAATGTCGAGATGATTCACCAGCACGACGCGCAGCGCGAAGGCGTAGCTGGTGACCTGACCCATCGCACCAAAGACGTGATCGAGCCAAGCAATCGCCAGGACGTTGGCGGCGCTGATGATGACCGTCATGCCGGCGTGGATCGACAGCCACGGCAGCACCCGGGCGGTATCGAGCTTTACCCGATCGACCAGCGTGAGCACGAGCTGCGACCACAGCCCCCAGAGCATCCAGGCCGACCCCTGCCAAAGGAGGGAGGTGCCGATGCCGTAGTGCGTGCCGGACGCGTCGCCCACGACCGTCAACTGCAGGGCCGCCAGCCCGGACGGGATGACCCAGACGATGGCGAACAGGATGCGCGTGAGGCGCCGCAGGCGTGCGCCCTCGTCGGCGATGGTGAGTGGGTGTGACGAAGCGGTCATGGAAGCGACGAAACGCGTGGGAGTGCGACGAATCGCAGGCTGGCCGGTGCGCACCTCGACTCGTGGCGCCGGAGTTCTGCCTGGCGAATGATGTACAGTACACGAAAGTGACGCACGTTGCCGCGGGGCTGCACTTCCGCCGATGCGACTTCGGTGCAAGTGTTCCGGTGTCGACGTTCTGCAACCGTGCGTGGCGTGTTCACGTTGGTCCGGTGAGGCCGGCTTGCCGTCATGTCGTGCCTCCCGACGTGACCGCTCGGCGAGCGTCGACAGTCAACTGGAGGGGAGATGCTACGAGTGCGAGTACTCATTGTCGATGACGAGTCGCTGGCGCGCCAACGCGTTCGCCGCTTGCTGCAAAACGAGGCCGACGTGGACATCGTCGGCGAAGCCGAGTCGGGACACGAGGCGGTGATGATGATCCGCGAACTGCAGCCCGATCTCGTGTGTCTCGACGTGCAGATGCCCGGGCTCGATGGGTTCGGCGTGTTGCGCGAACTCGAGGGCGGCCGCGCGCCGATGGTGCTGTTCGTGACGGCCTACGACGAGCACGCCCAGCGGGCGTTCGACGTGCACGCCGTGGACTACGTGCTCAAGCCGGTGGACGGCGAGCGATTCCGGGCGGCGTTCGGCAAGGTACGCAAGCAGCGGGCGAACGCGGTGGCGGCCGAACGACTGGGCGAACTGCTCGAGACGGTGCGCCGATTGGCCGACGGGGGAGCGGCGGACGCTCGCGAGGGCGCGTTGGCGCTCACCGGACTGGCCGGCACTGCCGGGCACGCGG
>DCZC01000029.1:5638-5793 GCA_002331565.1 Gemmatimonas sp. UBA2094 | reverse complement strand
TTCCTGCGCTCCATGGGGCGCCGGGCCGACGGGCGCACCTACGAACAGTTGCGCGCCGCGCTCACCCGCCTCGAGCGCACCACCCTCGAAAGCACCGAGGGCGCGTACTGGTCGGCGCAGTCGCAGCACGCCGACATCAGCTTCACCGTGCTCAG
>DCZC01000029.1:5193-5464 GCA_002331565.1 Gemmatimonas sp. UBA2094 | reverse complement strand
CCGACATCAGCTTCACCGTGCTCAGCACCGTGAACGTGCAGCGCCGCCGGGTGGCCGACCGGGAGCAGCTGCATCTGTTCGGCAACCTCGCCGCCGGCGAGCCGGGGGACGCCCGGGTCACGCTGTCGGCCACCCTGCGCGCCAACCTGGCCGCTCGGCATGTCATCACGCTGTCGGCGGCCCGCTACCACGCGCTCTCCAGTCCCGTGGCCCGCCGGCTCTACCGTATGCTCGAGGCGGCCCGCGCCGACGGCCGCCTGAGCTGGCGGGT
>DCZC01000029.1:1556-4996 GCA_002331565.1 Gemmatimonas sp. UBA2094 | reverse complement strand
GCTGGCCGAGCAGATGCCGCTCACCCAGCGCTACCCGAGCCACCTGTCGCGGGTGCTGCAGCCCGCCCACGAGATGCTCCTCTCGGCCGGGCTCGTGCGGGGCATCGCCATCCGGCAGTACGACCGGCAGTGGCACGTGGACTACGTGCTGGGGTCCCGCCCGCGCGAAGAGGGCTGAGCGCCCCGCTCCGGGCGACCGCCCGTGCGTACCCGCCCGGAACGCTTGGCCGTTCCACGCGTATGTTGACAGACGACTTTTCGGTCCCTTCTTCGTGAGACCCGCATGACCCGTACCCGCAAGGCCCTGTTGGCCAGCCTCGTGCTCGTTCCCCTCGTCGCCTCGGGCTTCGCCCTGCAGGCGCGACCCACGCGGGGCGGCGCGCAGCTCCTCGATCAGGTGCTCACCTTCGTGGCCCTGCGCTATGTCGACACGCTCGACGCGCAGCAGCTGTACGAGAAGGCCGCGCGCGGTCTCGTGGAGGAGCTCAAGGACCCGTACACCGAGCTCTTCACCCCCAAGCAGCTGGAAGAGTTCTCGCGCAACACCAACGGGCGCTATGCCGGCATCGGTATGGAGATCGTGAAGGTGGGCGACTTCGTCACGGTGAACAAAGTCTTCCCCAACTCGCCGGCCGAGCAGGGCGGCGTGCTGGAAGGGGACAAGATCGCCATCATCGACACCGTCAACGCGCGCGGCTTCAATACGCAGCAGGTGCAGAACAAGCTGCTCGGCCCCATCGGCACGCCGGTCACCGTGCAGTTCCTGCGCATCGGCGTGCAGCAGCCGGTGAAGCTGAGCTTCAAGCGGGCCGAGATTCACGTGCCCGCCGTGGCGTACAGCATGATGCTCGACGACAAGACCGGCTACGTGCCGCTCACGCGCTTCTCCGAGCAGACCACCGAGGACATCGCCAACTCGGTGATGAAGCTGCAGCAGCAGGGGGCGAAGGGGATCATCATCGACCTGCGTGGCAACCCGGGCGGCATTCTCGAGGAAGCGTTCGCGATGTCGAACCTCTTCCTCCCGCGCGGCAAGGAACTGCTGAGCGTGCGCGGCCGCGGCGAGTTCCAGAAGTACGTATCGCAGCAGGACCCGCTCGCCCCCACCATCCCGCTCACGGTGCTCGTCGACGGCGGTTCGGCCTCGGCCAGCGAGATCGTGGCCGGCGCACTGCAGGACTACGACCGCGCGCTGGTGTTGGGCACGACGAGCTTCGGCAAGGGGCTCGTGCAGAGCGTGTACAACCTCGACGGTGGCTACGCACTCAAGATCACCACGGGCAAGTGGTACACGCCGAGCGGCCGCAGCATCCAGAAGGAGCGCAAGCTCAACGCCGACGGGCAGTTCGTGGAAGTGATGCCCGACAGCCTGGAGACGGACTCGGTGCGCAAGGCGCGTCCGGTGTTCAAGAGCGCGGCGGGGCGCACGGTGTACGGCGGCGGGGCCATCACCCCCGACCTCATCGTGCAGTCGGACACGCTGAGCACGCCCGAGCAGACGCTGCGCCGCGCGCTGCTGCCGCACTTCGGCAAGTATCAGGCGCACGTGGTCGCGGTAGCCGAGCAGCAGAAGGGGAAGGTGAAGACCGACTTCGCGGTGAACCCGGCGTGGCGTGAGGAGGTGTACCGCCGCCTGCAGGCCGACACGGTGAAGATCGACAAGGCCGTGTGGGACGCCGGCGCGACCGACGTGGACCGTTTCATCGAGGAGCGCGTGGCCAAGATCGCGTTCGGTGACACGCTCGTGCGGCGCCGCAGCCTCAAGGACGACAACCAGCTGCGCCGCGCGCTGGAGCTCATGCGCAAGGCGAACGGACAGAAGGACCTGTTCTCGATCGCGGCGAGCGAGCCGGTGGCGAAGCCGGGCGCGGCGCGGCGGAACTGAGGGGTGACCGAGCCTCCCACTACGAAGTAGTGCGGATTGCCCCCCGGCCTGCGCCCGGGTACGGTTCACGCCATGTCGAAAATTCCTGCTTCGCTGACCCGCGCGGTGGCCCTGTCGGCCGCGCTTGCCGTTTCGCTGCTGGCTGCCTGCTCGAGCTCGACCACCGGCTCGTCGAGTTCGGCCCCGTCCACCGCCTCCGCCCTGCGCCGTGCCATCAAGGCCGACAGCGGCGAGGCGCACTTCGGCGGGCTCACGCAGCTCACCGACGGGGGCGAGAACGCGGAGGCGTATTTCAGCGCCGACGGCCAGTTCATCACCTTCCAGAGCACGCGCGACGGCCGCACCTGCGATCAGCAGTACACCATGCGCGCCGACGGCAGTGAGCTCACCAAGGTGTCACGCGGCGGCAAGACGACGTGCGGGTGGTTCCTGCCCGGCAACACGCGGCTGTTCTTCGGCGCCACGCATCACGCCGACAGCGCCTGTCCGCCCAAGCCCGACCCGAGCGCCGGTTACGTGTGGGGCATCGACCCGTACGACATCTACACGACCGACCGCGACGGCAAGAACATGAAGCGCCTCACCAACTACGGCGTGTACACGGCCGAAGGCGTACTGAGCCCCGACGGGAAGCGCATCGTGTTCACGAGCCTCAAGGACGGGGATCTCGACATCTACACGATGAACGTGGACGGCAGCGACGTGAAGCGGCTGACGACCACGCCCGGGTATGATGGCGGCCCGTGGTGGAGCCCCGACGGCACGAAGATCGTGTACCGCGCGTGGCACTACGACAACCCGACGGACCTCAAGGCGTATCAGGACCTGCTGAAGAAGGGGATGATCCGCCCCAACCGCATGGAGCTGTTCGTGATGAACGCCGATGGCAGCGATCAGCGGCAGATCACCACGCTCGGCGGCGCCAACTTCGGCCCGAGTTGGACCCCCGACGGGCAGGCGATCATCTTCTCGAGCAACCACAAGAACCCGCGCAGCCGCAACTTCGATCTCTACACGGTGAAGCTCGACGGCAGTGGCCTGAAGCAGATCACGACGAACCCCGAGTTCGACGGGTTCCCCATGTTCTCGCCCGACGGCAGGAAGCTGATCTTCGCGAGTAACCGCGGAGCGACGAAACAGGGAGAGACGAACCTGTTCATTGCGGAGTGGAAGAACTGAGTTCGGCTTGGCTGTGGGGGACCACCAGCAGACGGCAGTTCCCCACGCCTGATAGCTGTTACGCAGGCTGCGCCTGAATATCGATCGACAGCTTCACGTCGTCCGACACCAGCACGCCGCCGGCTTCGAGGGCGACGTTCCACACGAGGCCCCACTCCTTGCGCGGGATCTTGGTCTCGAGCGTGGCCGACACCTTCTGGTTGCCCCAGGGGTCCTTGGCCGGGCCGCCGATTTCGCCCGTGAGCGTCACCGGCTTGGTGATGCCGCGGATGGTGAGATCGCCCGTGGCGGTGACGTCGTCGCCCGAACGCGCGAAGCGGGTGAGCGAGAACGTGGCCTTGGGGTGGTTGTCGACGTCGAAGAAGTCGGCGCCGCG
>DCZC01000029.1:1090-1376 GCA_002331565.1 Gemmatimonas sp. UBA2094 | reverse complement strand
GCGCAGGTGGCCGTCGCGCTGCTCGTTGCCGGTATTCAGCGAGGCCACGTCGATGTCGACCGTGACGGCGGAGGCCTGGCCGTTCTCTTCCTCGATGGTGCCGCCGAAGGCGTCGAAGGTGCCGCGGACGGTGGAAATACCGAGGTGCTTCACGGAGAACTGCACCTGGCTATGCGCGAGATCGATGACCCACTTCATGACTGGCCCCTTTGATTGGGAGAACGGTGAACGGCGTAGCGATATCTCAGAAATGAGAAGTATAGATAGAAGATATCGCGTTCCGGGT
>DCZC01000029.1:577-867 GCA_002331565.1 Gemmatimonas sp. UBA2094 | reverse complement strand
GCTCAGCGCTCAGCCGCCGAGGCTCAGCTCTCGGCCGGTAGGGGCAGCCCCGCCGCGCGCCGCCCCAGGTCCCGCAGCAGGTCCGCCACCCGCTCCTGCTCCTCCGGGCCGATCCCTTCCATCGCCTGCTTCACGATGGCCGCGTGGNNTGGGGAAGATCGCCGCCACCAGCGCCTGGCCCTTGGGCGTGAGCGCGGCGTAGCGCGCACGGCGGTCGGTTTCGCAGCTGCGACGCTCCACCAGCCCCTTCGCGGCGAGGCGGTCGACCAGGAAGGTGATGCCCCCGCTCG
>DCZC01000029.1:0-411 GCA_002331565.1 Gemmatimonas sp. UBA2094 | reverse complement strand
ACCAGGAAGGTGATGCCCCCGCTCGAGACGAGAATGCGCTTCTGCACCTCACCCAGCAGCATGGGACCGCGGTGGTACAGCGCCTCGATGATACCGAATTCCGCCAGCGTCAGACCGTGCCGGTGCACGTCGGCGGCCGCGTGCGCCGCGACCGCCGTGTGCGCACGCGACATGATCACCCACAGCCGCAGGGCCGCGGCGGTGGCGTCGTCGAGGTCGACCTCGTGTGCCTCGGGGTGCACACCGGGAGCCTCGGAATGGGGACGTGCGGTGGTGGACATAGGGGGAGAATGGCTCAGTGGTAAGAGCAATGTAACGCACAGAAACGGCGGCGCGGGGAAGGGAATTCCTGGCTGGGGTCGAGGGTCGAGGGTCGAGGGTCGAGGGTCGGGGGTCGGGGGTCGGGGGGTC
>DCZC01000116.1 GCA_002331565.1 Gemmatimonas sp. UBA2094 | reverse complement strand
CGCGCCGCGCACGAGGCGGCTGTCGAGCGGGAGACGGCCCTGCCGGTCGAACACCACCCGGGCGGGGGGCACCCGCGGCGCCGGACCGATGCGCACCGTGAGCTCGGGGTCGTCGGCGAGCGCCGTGCCGATTCCCACCGCCACGGCGTCGGCCTCGGCGCGCAGGGCATGGACAGCCACCTGGCTTTCCGGCCCGGTCAACCACGCCCGCTTCTTCGAGGGCCCCGCGATTGCCCCGTCGATGGAGACGGCGAGCTTGAGAGTCACGAAGGGCAACGGGGAGCGCGTCTGCGCATGGAAGAAGGAGGCGTTGCGCCACCGCGCCTCCGCCTCGCCGACGCCCGAGTGGACCTGCACACCGTGAGCGGCGAGGTATTCGAGCCCTCCGGCCGCGTTCGGGTTGGGGTCGCGCACCGCGCACACCACGCGCGTCACGCCGGCCGCCAGCAGCGCCTCCGCGCAGGGACCAGTCTTGCCGTGGTGATTGCACGGTTCGAGGCTCACGTAGGCCGTCGCGCCGCGCGCGCGCGCGCCCGCTGCCGCCAGCGCATGCACCTCGGCGTGTGGCCCGCCGAACTGCTGATGCCACCCCTCGCCCACGATGACCCCGTCGCGTACGACGACGCACCCCACCTTGGGGTTGGGCCACACCTGCCCCGCCCCACGTTCGGCCAGTTCGAGCGCCCGACGCATGGCGCGCACGTCGTCGGGAGTCGCTCCCGACGCGTGCGCTTCGTGGTGGCCGGACACGACCGGCTCAGAACCGGACGGTGAGGCCAAGCGAGCCGTAGCGATAGCGTTCGTTGGCCTGATGCGCTCCGAAGGTGTTGAGCGTGTTGAGGCTCTCGCCTTGGCTCGACCATCCGTACTCGCCGATAAGCCGCAGGATCAGGAGGTTGAGCGAGGCATTCACAAACGCCGTGTTGCGCGAGACCGTCGTGCGCAGGTTGGGCAGCGTGCCGCTGAACCGCTGATTGGTGGAAAGGATCTGCTCGTTGACCGCGGCGCGCAGCGAAGACGTGCCGTCGATCTGATCGCGCCCCACGCCGGCGGCGATGCCAAATACGAGGAACCGCTTGCTGGCCGCCAGCCGCAGCGCGTTCGAGGTGAGAGCGAAGTTCTCGATGCGAAGCGTATCGTTGCTCGAGCCGTAGCCGAAGTTCATCGTCGGCAGCTTGCGCCGCATGAAGCTGACACTCACGCCCGGTACGAGCGACGATTCCTGCAGCGCCCCCACCCGCACGCCGTAGGAGAACGCCAGGTTGGAGCCGGTGGGCGTCAGCTCGAAGTCCGATGCCTGAATGGCGGGCAGGTAGGTCGCGCCAAGCAGCACATCCACGCCGCCCACGTTGGTGAGCCCGAAGGGCACGCCCTTGAAGAGGCCGACTGCTGCGTCGATCGATGGCATCGGGACCGGCACGCGCGACGCGCCGAAGTCGGACGCCACGGCCGGACCAGTCACCCTTACGGGTACATCGTTCGCAGGTACCCGACCGTCCACGGCCGATAGACGCAGTTGCAGCATCCGTTTGCCCCAGCCACCCAGCGTGCCACCCTCGCCGACAATCGTGTTGCCGCCGGAGAGGGCCACGCCGATCTGGGGCACCAGGAGCGAGAAGAGGTCACGCCCCTTCTGACACACGTCGGCACCCGAAGCGCCGGCGACCGCGGGGGTAACGGTACAGGCACCGGCCGTCGTCTGCGCCGACGCCGTACCGGGGCCGGCGATGACGGCGACGGCGGCAACAGCGGCGATCGGATAGCGGAGGGATCTCATGCGGAACGCTCGAGGTGAAGACAGGAGCACAAGCTCAGGTGACCGTACCGTCGAGACGAACACGACCGGTCCCGGGTATCACCTTGCCCAGTTCCCACGCAGCAATTCCGCACGCCGCCGCGCGCGTGGTAATGTGCGACACGTTGGCCGATGACGTGAGCACCACCATGCCGACCCCCATGTTGAACGCGCGGAACATCTCGAGCGACGCCACCTGCCCCGCCTCCGCGAGCACCCGAAACTCACTCGGAATGGTCCACGTGGACGTATCCACATCCGCATCGAGTGTTTCGGGGAGCGCCCGGTTGAGGTTCCCCGGCAGCCCGCCGCCGGTGATGTGCGCCATGGCATGAATGTGCCCGAGTACCGGCTTCAGGCACTGCAGATACGAGCGGTGCACCTTGAGCATCACGTCGGCCACGGTGGCGCCGTTCGCATCGGGGAACACGTCGTGCACGCCGAGCGCGAGGCGGTCGCTGATGATGCGGCGCGCCAGCGAGTAGCCGTTGGTGTGCAGGCCGTTGCCTCCGAGCGCCACCAGCACATCGCCCTGCTGCACGCGCGCGCTGCCCAGCACCGCGTCTTCCTCCACGATACCGGTGATGAAGCCGGCGAGGTCGTAGTCGGGGGGCGTATATACGCCGGGCATCTCGGCGGTCTCACCGCCGATGAGCGCGCACGCATTCTCGCGGCACCCAGCCGCCACCCCCGCTACGACGCCCTCCACCACGGGCGGCTCGAGCTTGCCGAACGCTACGTAGTCGAGGAAATAGAGCGGGATCGCCCCCTGCACGAGAATGTCGTTCGTGCAGTGATTCACGAGGCAGTGACCGATGGTATCGTGACGGCCCGCCTCGATGGCGATCTTGATCTTGGTGCCCACGCCGTCGGCGCTGGCCACGAGCAGCGGCGCCCTGTACCCCTCGGGGACGCGAAACATGCCGCCAAACCCGCCAAACGCACCACGCGCGCCCGATGTCATGGTGCTCTGCACCAGCTTGGCGAGACGGTGCTTGGCGTCGTCGGCCGCCTCGATGTCGACGCCGGCGCTGCGGTAGTCGAGCGGCGCATCGCTGTGCGAGTGGCTCATGCGCCGAGCTCCGTGTCGAAGGCCACCAGCTGCCGGAATTCCCGGATGCGTGCGTCGATATCGGCACGCGTGATTTCGAGCAGCCGCGCGTTGGAGAACTTCTCCACCGCGAACGAACCCATGGCAGAGCCCACCACCACCGCGCGACGCATGTTGGCGTCGCTCAGGTCACCTGTGGCGGCGAGATAACCGATGAAGCCACCGGCAAAGGAGTCGCCGGCGCCGGTGGGATCGAACACGCTCTCCAGCGGGTAAGCCGGCGCAAAGAAGATGCTGTCGCGCGTGAACATGAACGCGCCGTGCTCGCCCTTCTTGATGAGCACGTGCTTGGGGCCCTTGTCCATGATCCAGCGGGCGGCCTGCACGAGATTCGTGTGCTCGGTGAGCTGGCGCGCTTCGGCGTCGTTGAGCGTAATGAGGTCCACGTGCCTGAGTAATTCGACCAGATCCGGGCGGCGCGACTCGATCCAGAAGTTCATCGTGTCGCACGCGACCAGGCGCGGCTTCTCCACCTGCTCGAGCACCTGCAGCTGCAGGCGCGGATCGATGTTCGCCAGAAACACGAACGGCGAGCGCTTGAACTGGTCGGGGATCTTGGGCCGGAAGTGGGAGAACACCCCGAGGTGCGTCTCGAGCGTTTCTGCGGAGTTGAGATCGTGCCGGTAGCGCCCGCGCCAGCGGAAGCTCGTACCCGACGCTTTCTCCAGGCCGGCGAGATCGACGCCACGCGCGGCAAGCGGTTCGAGCTTCTCCACCGGATAGTCGTCACCCACCACCCCCACGAGTTGCACCGGGGTGAAGTGCGAGGCCGACGACGAGAAGTAGGTGCCCGACCCGCCCAGCACTTCATCGGCCTTGCCGAACGGCGTCTCCACGGAGTCGAGGGCCACCGAGCCCACGACGAGAACGGGGTTCTTGATGCTCGTGGCAGCGGTGCTCACATGCGCTCCGGCGCAGACAGTCCGAGTATGCGCAGACCGGCGGCAATGCCGAGCTGCGAGGCGCGCGCCAACACGAGGCGCGCGCGGGTAATGGCCTCGGGTTCCCCGAGGACGTGATGCTTGTGGTACCAGGTGTGCGCGGCGCGCGCCGTTTCCAGCAGCCAGCCGGCAATGCGATGCGGCTCGAGATTGTCTGCCGCGCCCTTCACCATTGACGGGAAGTCGAGCAGCTGCTTCACGAGCTCCTGCTCGGCCGGCTCGCTCAGCACGCCGAGATCCACGCCCACTCCGGTGACGGTGGTGGCGTCGATCTCGCCCACGCGGAAGATGCCGCACATGCGTGCGTGCGCCATCTGGATGTAGTACACCGGGTTCTCTTCCGACTGGCTGCGGGCGAGATCCACGTCAAAAACGAGCTGCGAGTCACCCTTGCGCATGAGATAGAAGTAGCGCACGGCGTCACGGCCCACCTCGTCGATAAGATCGCGTACGGTGACGTACGAACCGGCCCGCTTGGAGATCTTCACCTCCTCGCCACCCTTCATCACCGTCACCATCTGGTGCAGCACGTAGTCGGGGTAGCCTTGCGGGATGCCGACGCCGAGCGCCTGCAGGCCCGCCCGCACGCGCGTGGTGGTGCTATGGTGATCGGCCCCCTGCACGTTGATCGCCCGCGTATAGCCACGCTCCCACTTGGTCACGTGGTAAGCGACGTCGGGCACGAAGTACGTGTAGTCACCGCCCTTGGCCGCGCTCTTTTTCATTACGCGGTCCTTGTCGTCACCGAAGGTGGTGGTGCGCAGGAACAGCGCCCCCTCCTCTTCGTACGTGTGCCCGCTGGCCTTGAGCGCCTCCACGGTCTTGTCCACGCGCCCGTCGGTATACAGCGAACTCTCGAGGTAGTAGGTGTCGAACTTCACACCGAACGCCTGCATGTCGAGATCCTGCTCGTGGCGCAGCGCGGCCACGGCAAATGCGCGCATGGCATCGAGATCGTTGCCGTCACGATCGTCGGGATGCTGCTGCACGTAGCGTTCGGCGATCTCCTTGATGTACGCGCCATGATAGCCGCCCTCGGGGATCTCGAGCGGATGCCCGGCGAGTTCCCGCACACGCGCTTGCGTGCTCCTGGCGAGGTTCGCGATCTGTGCGCCGGCGTCGTTGTAGTAGAACTCGCGATCGACGGTCCAGCCGGTCCACTCGAGCAGCGTGCTGATGGCATCGCCGAGCGCGGCCTGACGGCCGTGGCCCACGTGCAGCGGCCCCGTGGGATTGGCCGACACGAACTCCACGCACACGCGCTGCCGCCTACCGAGATCGAGCCGCCCCCACTGTTCCGGGGCGGCAAGGATCTGCAGCAGCCCTCGCGCCTGGAAGCCGGGATCGAGGCGGATGTTCACGAATCCCGGGCCGGCGATCTCGGCCGACACGATGCCCACGCTCGCCGTATCGAGCGCAGCGATGAGCGCTTCGGCGATTTCGCGCGGCTTCTTGCCGAGCGGCTTCGCCAGCAACATGGCGAGGTTGGTGGCCCAATCGCCGAACGACGGATCACGTGGCCGCTCGAGGATGGGGGAAACGTCGTCGGGCGCACCGAGAGTGCGCGCCGCGCGCGCGAGTTCCGCGCGCAGGGCGTCGGCCTGGGTCACGTGGCGGTCAGAAAGAGAAAGACGGCATACGGCCGTCATGCACGGAAGGGTGCACGACGGCCGTGGTCACTCGGCCTTGGGCGCAGGAGACGCCGCCGGCTTGGAGTCGCTTTTGGAATCGCTCTTCGAGTCGGTCTTGGCATCGCTCGACGACGCAGAGGTGCGCTGATCCTTCTTGCCGTCCTTGCCGTAGTCGGTGATGTAAAAGCCCGAACCCTTGAACAGCAGGCCGGCACCACCGGAGATGATGCGCGTGGCCACACGGCCGTCATCGAGGGTGACGGAGTCCGGGACTTCGCTGATCTTGAAGATCCGCTCGATGATGGAGCCGTCGGGCGCGCGAAATTCGTAAGTTGGCATGGCTACGAAAGTTGGCTGAGGTCAAACAGCCTCGAAACGTAGCCATTCCGGGGAGCGGGTTCAACGGCTGGTGCGCACCTCAGGAAACGAGGAGGGTGGGTGCGCCGGGGGTGTAGGCGACGGTGAACCGGGCGAGATTCGTGGTGCGCTGGGGCGACGACGGCAGAAGGACGCCGGCGTTGTCGAAGAGCGCGCCGTGGTTGGGACAACGGAAACTGGCGTTGTTGACCACGTTGATTTGGGTCCCCTCATGGGGGCAGCGCATCGAAAACGCCGCGAAGCTGGTGGCGCTGGTCCGGACGATGGCCACCGGGGTCCCGTTGACGGTGCCGACGCTTCCAGCCACGCCACCGACCGCCGAGAGCGCGGGCCACGACGCAATGGTCACCGTGAGACCGATCGGCGCGATGGACAACGTCACATCGATCGTCCGCGAGGCGACACCGGCGGCGTTGACGGTCACCTGCGCGGAATACGTTCCCGCGCTCAGCCCGGTGGCGGTGGCACGGAGCGACAGCACCGCCGGCGTCGTCGTCGCCGTGAGCGTGGCAGACAGCCACCCGACGCCGCCGGCCGCGTAGGCCACCTGCACCGAGAGTCCCGCCAGGGCCCCTCCACCGGCATTGCTCACCTGCACCGCCTGCAACTCCGACTGACTCCCGAGAGGCAGCGTCATCGCGGCCCGCGCGGTAGACAGCACAAGCGCGGCCGGCGTGGTGGCACTCTGCACCACGAGCACGACCGACACGGTCTTGTTGGCACCGGTGAGCGACGAGCCGATGGTTATCGTCGCCGTGTAGGTACCCACCGCCAGCGTCCCGCGTCGCGCACTCACGGACACCGTGGCGGGCGCCACCGTGGCGGACAGTTGGGCGGTGAGCCAGCCAGTGGGCTGCCCGGTGGTATAGCTCACGACGGCCGTGAGCCCCGTGATGGCGCCGCCGCCCGTGTTGCTGACGGCCACGGTCTGCGCGGCAGGATCGGCCGTAGTCGTCGTCAAGGCCGTGAACACCATCGACGTGGCACCGACGGCAAGAGCAGGCGGGAGCGGCGGGCCGCCCACCGACAGCGTGCCGTCCGCATTCAGGCGCACCCCCACCGGCTCCAAATCGGACGTGGCCTGCCCGGACTTCCACATGCCGTCGGCATCGAACACGGCGCCGTGATTGGGGCACCGGAATCCGGTTTGCTCGACGGAGACGATCGACCCGCGGTGCGGACAGGCCAGCGACCACGCGCGGTATTGGGCCGATGACGTCCGTTCGACGAGCACGGGTGCCGTGAGCCCCTGCTGCACCACCGAGCGGCCGCCGATGGTCTGGAGCGCCGACACCTGTCGCGGGTCCACGGTGAACGGCTTGTCCGGAAAGGGCGGAATCGTTTCCGGCCCGCCGATGACCCCGTCGCCACAGGCCGTGGCGAGCGCCCCCAGTGACAAGGCCGACGCCGACGCGAGGAACTGGCGGCGGTCGAGTCGGGCGCAACCGGTGCAGGCCGCGGTGGAATCGGCGGACTGGCTATTGGACTCGGACGGGAGCTCGGGCAGCAGCGTCATGAATCGCGAGGGAGAGGCGTGGCGGGCGAACGACGGGGGCGAAGGTGCTGACCGCTTTAATTCCTCATTCGGCGAACTTCTGCACAAGAGCAGCGGTGCCCTTTTCGCGTAAAAATCCGCACGATTGTGAGGCTGTGGACCACCGTTGGAACGCCGGATGCGCACCGGCACCGGTCGCGAGGACGGAGGCTGACGCACCGCTGCGGTAGGCCTCCGCTCTCCCATGCGGCCAGCTTTACACCGGCCCACCGGCGGCCGCACTTTGGGCCCATGAACGCCTCTCTGCTCCCCGCTGTCGCAGCCTTCGGCGCCTTGGCACTGCTGTGCCCGCCTGCCCCCGCCCAGTCGGCGCCGGCCGGCCCCTCCGCCGC
>DCZC01000181.1:2017-5501 GCA_002331565.1 Gemmatimonas sp. UBA2094 | reverse complement strand
TGGCTGAAAGGGCTGGGGCAACCATGATCATCGGGTTGCTCAACGGTCCCAATCTCAACCTGCTCGGCATACGCGAGCCGGCCGTGTACGGGACAACTACGCTCGACGAAATCGTGACGCGGTGCCAGATCGTAGGGCGTGAGCTTGGCGCTGAGGTACGGGCATACCAGGCCAACGGGGAAGGGCAGCTCATCGACCAATTGCACGCGTGGCGCGGCGAGGTGGCGGGTGTGGTGGTGAACGCGGGCGCGTACACCCACACCAGTCTCGCGCTGCGCGACGCGTTCAGCGCCACGAGCCTGCCCTTCGTCGAAGTGCATCTCTCCAACATCTACGCTCGTGAGCCGGAGCGACGGCATTCCATGCTCGCCGGCGCGTCCGTGGGCATGGTGTGCGGCCTGGGGGCGGCCGGGTACGAGTACGCCCTGCGAGGACTGGTACAGGCGTTGCGCGCACGAAGCTGAGTGCATAGCATCGCGCGATGCGCGACGATGCCGCTTTTCCGCCGGATGTTCGGATCTCGAGGTTGGCCGCCCTGCGTGACGCGATCGGGCGTGCCGACCTCGATGCGTTACTGGTCACGTCGCTGCCGAGTATCCGCTATTTGACCGGCTTCTCAGGGAGCAATGCCCTATTGGTCGTGTCCGCGCTGGAATGCGTTCTGTTCACCGATTTCCGTTACGAAACGCAGGTGGCGGACGAGGTGTGGGCGGGGGTTACGGTGAAGATCGAACCGACCAGTCTGTGGGCGGGACTCTGGCCCTCCATCGCAACCATGACCGGCGTTGAGCGGATCGGGTTCGAATCGGCCCACCTGCTGCACCGCGATTTCGCCCGGCTGCTGGAGCAGGGGGCTCGCTGGCAGTGGCGACCGACCACCGACATGGTGGAGTCGCTACGGGCGGTCAAGGATGCGGGCGAAGTGGCGCTCATCCGCCGGGCCGTGGGGATGGCGGAGCGTGCCTTGCAGCGCACACTGGCCACACTCCGTCCCGGGCTTTCCGAGACCATGGTTGCCGGCGTCCTCGAGCAGCACCTGCGGGAGGAGGGGAGTGAGGCCTTTCCGTTTCCGTCCATCGTCGCTTCCGGCCCCCGCTCGGCGCTCCCGCACGCCCGGGCGGGCGACCGTTGTCTGGATGCCGGCGATTTCGTCCTGTTGGATTTCGGCGCGGTCGCGAACGGCTATTGCTCGGACATCACCCGCACCGTCGTGCTGGGATCGGCAACGTCCAGACAGCGCGAAATACATGACGTCGTGCGTGAGGCTAATGCCCGCGCTTCGGGTGCGGTTCGGGCTGGAATGCGGGGGATGGCTGCAGATGCGGTGGCACGAGACTACATTGACGAGTGCGGCCACGGTGATGCATTCGGGCATTCTCTCGGTCATGGTATCGGGCTCGAGGTACACGAAGCACCCCGTTTGGCCAAAACTGTCGAGTCTCTCCTCGCTCCGGGCATGGTGGTGACCATCGAACCGGGGATCTATCGCCCGGGGTGGGGCGGGGTGAGAATCGAAGACGACGTGTTGCTCACGGATTCCGGGGCGGAGGTGCTGACGACCTTCCCCCGGCATTTGATCGAAATAGCCTGACATTGCGCAGGCGGCCCCGATGGGTCGCTGCGCGTTCCCCAGCCTTTCCCTCCATGATCGACCTGCGCTACGTGAAGAAGCTGATCGAGATGCTCGACGGCTCCACGGTGGATTCCATCGAGATCTCCTCTGACAAGGGGATGAAGCTGCGCATCTCGAAGAGTCCGCAACAGCGCGCTGCCGTGGCCATGGCCCCCGCCATGGCGGCTCCGGTGGCGGCGCCCTCGGTGGTGCCGGCGGCGGCCCCAGTGCATCCCGCAGAGGAGGGGGCGGCGGCGCCGCCGAAGGCCGAGGCGCCGAAGTCCGCGGCGCTCGAAATCAAGTCGCCCATGGTGGGGACGTTCTATTCGGCGCCCGAGCCGGGAGCGAAGCCGTACGTATCGGTCGGCGACCGCATCAGGAAGGGGCAGATCGTCTGCATCATCGAGGCGATGAAGATCATGAACGAGCTCGAGTCCGAGTTTGACGGCGTGGTGCGTGAGAGCAACGTCACCGACGCCAGCGCCGTCGAGTACGGCCAGGTGCTCTTCCGCATCGATCCGACCGGCTGAGCCCTGACCATGTAACACCGGTCTCCGGTACGGCACCGGGTAGCAGCGCCGTCCGAAGCCCCCGTGCCACGTGACGGCCTTGGTCCGTCGGGCGGCCGATCGGGCGATCCGCGCGTAATACCTCGCGGCCGCCGGTGTAAAGGGCTGGCGGCAGGGCGTCGATCTCGCCAGCATAGGGGATGTTCAAAAAGGTCCTGATCGCCAACCGCGGGGAAATCGCGCTCCGCGTCATTCGCGCGTGCCGTGAACTCGACATCCAAACGGTCGCCGTGTACTCCGAGGCCGACCGCGAGTCGCTGCACGTGCGTTTTGCCGACGACGACGTGTGCATCGGTCCGCCGTCCAGTCGCGACTCGTATCTCAAGATTCCACGGCTGATCGCCGCCGCTGAGATCACCGGGGCGGACGCCATCCACCCTGGCTACGGCTTCCTCGCTGAAAACGCCGAGTTCGCGGAAACGTGCCGCGCCTCCGGCATCACCTTCATCGGCCCCACGCCCGAACAGATCCGTGTGATGGGCGACAAGGCCTCGGCGCGCCGGGCTATGCAGGAGTGCGGCGTGCCCATCGTGCCGGGCACCCCCGGGCCGGTCGAGGATCCCGAAGAGGCGCTCGAATTCGCACGCGGGATCGGCTTCCCGGTCATCATCAAGGCAGCAGCCGGCGGTGGCGGCAAGGGGATGCGCGTAGCGCGCGATCCTGATGACTTTCTGCGCTCGTTCCAGCTTGCCCGCTCCGAGGCGCTGTCCGCCTTCGGCAACGGCGACGTCTACGTCGAAAAGTTTCTCGAGCGCCCGCGGCATGTGGAGTTTCAGGTGCTCGGCGACACGCACGGCAACGTGATTCACCTCGGTGAACGCGACTGCTCCGTGCAGCGCCGCCATCAGAAACTCATCGAGGAGGCGCCGTGCCCGGTCATGACGCCGGAGCTGCGGGAACGGATGGGTGAGGCGGCCACGCGTGGCGCCAAGGCGATCAACTACGTCGGTGCCGGCACCATCGAGATGCTGCTCGACGAGGATGGCTCGTTCTATTTCATGGAGATGAACACGCGTATTCAGGTGGAGCATCCGGTTACGGAGCAGCTCACCGGCGTGGACCTTGTGAAGGAGCAGATCCGCGTGGCCGCCGGGTTGCCCCTCTCCGTGAAGGACCTCCCGACGTTCCGCGGCCACGTCATTGAGTGCCGCGTGAACGCCGAGGATCCGGCCCGCAACTTCCAGCCGTCACCGGGCCGGCTCGACGTGTTCCACCAGCCCGGTGGCCCCGGCGTGCGAGTCGATACCCACGCCTATGCCGGGTATACCGTGCCCCCGTTCTACGACTCGATGATCGCCAAGCT
>DCZC01000181.1:0-1845 GCA_002331565.1 Gemmatimonas sp. UBA2094 | reverse complement strand
CGATGATCGCCAAGCTCATCGTGCAGGGGGCCACGCGCGAGGAAGCCTTGAAGCGCATGCAGATCGCGCTCGAGAGCTTCGTGGTGGAAGGCGTGAAGACCACGATGCCGTTCCTTGCCCGCGTGATGCAGCACCCCGGCTTCCAGGCCGGCAAGGTGCACACGAAGTGGCTCGAGTTCGAAGGGGCTGATCTGCTCAAGGAGCCCACCTAAGTGCGAATCGACGTGCCGCTCGGCAAGGCGCCGCGGCGTCCTGCTGACGAGCGCTGAGCGTCGTGCCTGTGCGTCCATAACGCGGCCGGGGGATCCATGGACCGACAACAACTGCGACGTGAGTTCGGGGCGATTGCCCTGAGTTTGCTGTCGGTGTTCCTGATCGGCGCGCTCGCGTTCCAGCACTCCGACGGCGCGCGGTGCTGGGATGCGACGGGTCCGTTCGGCCCCATCGGCACCATCGTGCGCTGCACACTGGTATCTGCCGTGGGCATCCCCGGCATGGTGCTGGTAGCGCTCGGCTGTTTCGTCGTGGCGCTCGCGTTGTTCGGTCGCATCAAGCGCGCCGACGATGCGAGTGACTGGACGCTGCTGTTCGCCGGCACCGTCACGCTGGTGCCCGTGGCGATCGGTTTGGCGTTGGGGGGCGAGCCGACGGCGTCCGATGGCGCCGGACTCTGGGGAAGCTTCGCGGCGCATTACCTCCGGAAGGGGTTGGGGGCGGCGGGTGCGTGGATTGCGTTCCTCCTGGCCACCAGCGCGTTGACGGTCGTGACGCTGCGCTGGAATCCGATCCGCTCGCTCGTGGGGCCTGGACGGCCGCATGAACCGACGGGCGGCGCGACGTACACCCCGACGCTTGCCGAACGGCTTGCCCCCGAGCCGGAGGAGATGCCGGCCATCGATCCGGCGCTGGCGCGCGACGTTCTCGCGACGCTGCCCGCAGCGCGTGGGCGGAAGCCGGAGCTCCCGGCGGCGGACCCCGAACCCGATCCGGTGGTGGCTGAGCCGACGGCGCGTCGCGGGAAGAAAGCGAAGGAGACTCGCGAGGAGGCCGTCGAGGCCGCGCTCGAGCAGGCCGACCTGGCACTCTTCAGCGAGGATCTGCCGAGCACCGAACTGCTCGCGCCGCCCCCGCCGAGCAACGCGGATCAAGGCCGTCGTGAACTCGATCTTGCTGGCGAGAAGCTCATGGCCAGCTTGCGGACGTTCAAGGTGGATGGCGAGCTCGTCGGCCGCACGACCGGCCCGAGTGTTACGCAATTCGAAATCGAACCGGCCGCCGGTGTGAAGGTGCGGCAGATCGCTGCGTTGGCTGACGACTTGGCGCTCGCCATGCGTGCTCCGAGCATTCGCATCGTCGCGCCGATACCAGGCCGCGGCGCGGTGGGGGTGGAAGTCCCCAACCCAACACCTGAGATGGTGGTGTTGCGTGAGGTGCTGGAGGCTCCGGAGTTCCGCTCGGCGCGCGCGGCGCTGCCAATCGCCCTCGGCAAGGATCTCGAAGGGCGCCCGGTGCTCGCCGATCTCGCAAAGATGCCCCACCTGCTGATTGCCGGCGCAACGGGCTCGGGCAAGTCGGTGTGCGTGAACACCATCATCACGAGTCTCGTCTACCGGCACACGCCGCGCACGTTGCGCTTCCTGATGGTCGATCCGAAGATGGTCGAACTCAGCGTGTACAACGCCCTGCCGCACCTGCGGCACAAGGTGATCACCGACAACCGCGATGCCGCCGCGGTGCTCAAGTGGGCGGTCATGGAAATGCAGGACCGCTACCGGCTGCTCGAAGCGAACGCGTGCCGCAACCTGCAGGAGTTCAACAAGCGGGTCACGCAGCACGCGACCGACG
>DCZC01000224.1 GCA_002331565.1 Gemmatimonas sp. UBA2094 | reverse complement strand
ATTCTGCACCCGGCTGGCGTTGACCTTCTGCAATTCGCGCGCGGCCGTGAGTCCGTCCATGTCGGGCATGGACAGGTCCATGACGATCACGTGCGGGTCGAGACGCTCCGCCAGAACGAGCGCATCCTTGCCGGTCCCTCCCTCGCCCACGACCGTGATGTCCTTGGCCGTGGAGAGTACCGCTTTCAATCCGGAGCGAACGATCTGGTGATCGTCCACCAATACCACTCGAATCAGATCAGGGCGCATACGCGGCAAATTACGGCACGTGCCCGATCTCCGGAACGGGTATCGGTTGGCCGGTGGCGGCTCACCTCACGGCGCGTCGGCGCCGAACACCGTGTCACCGCGCTTGAAGACGCGGAACAGATACACGAAACTGGGCAGCAGGATGACCGTCCCCGTCCCGAGCGCGCCGAGGATGAGCTGCAACGTGATGCGCGGCGCTGCCAGCTCCGTGATGGTATGGTCGGGGGGGATGAGCCACGGGTACTGCGTCCACGCCCAGCCCCACAGGATGAACGTGGCCTGCGCGGCAGCGG
This sequence comes from Gemmatimonas sp. UBA2094, assembly GCA_002331565.1. GTDB lineage: Bacteria > Gemmatimonadota > Gemmatimonadetes > Gemmatimonadales > Gemmatimonadaceae > Gemmatimonas. The sequence continues at coordinate 16,277 of DCZC01000224.1, read as the reverse complement.
CCAGACGGGCGATCTGGAAACGACGGGTGGCCAGCGCCCAGATCGAGACGACGGCGGCACACGCCGTGACCACGTGCATGGTGAGCGCCGTGCGTCCGCTGGTGAGCCCTTCGAAGAGCAGCGGATTGTCGACCCGCGCCACGACGAGCGTCGCGAGGGCCGTGAGCAGCAGCGCCCCCTGCGACTGGAGGGCGCGACGGCGAAACAGGTGGCGGAGTGCGCCTTCCGGTGCCTCCACGGTGAGATAACTGGCCGCGAGGAATGCGAAGAGCAGCAGCGTGAGCAGCCCCACGGCCCACGGAAACGGTGAGGCGAACCACGGGTCGATGAAGCGCACCTGAAACGACAGCGTGGCCGCCTCCCGCGGCGAGCGCATGGGCAGCGCGCCGCTCGAGACGGCGCCCAGGCACACGCCGAGCACGATGGGCGTAAGCAGGCTCGCTACCGAGAAGATGCGCCCCCAACGCCGCTGCACGGCATCCTGCTTGCTGTCGTAGGTGCGGAAGGTGAAGGCCGAACCACGCAGCACCACGCCCACCAGCATGACGGTGAGCGGGACGTGCAACTCGGTGGCGAGATGCGCGAAGGCCCTGGGGAAGCAGCTGAAGAGCAGCACCACCACCAGAATGAGCCACACGTGGTTGGCCTCCCAGATGGGGCCGATGGCGTCGGCAATGAGCGCGCGCTGTGCGTCGCGCTTCTCGCCGCGGGCCAAGAAGTCCCACACGCCACCGCCGAAGTCGGCGCCACCCAGCAGGACGTACATGTTGAGCGACAGCACCATGACGCCGGCCACGACATGCGGCAGCGTCCAGGTGAGCTCCGCGGGCGTCGTCACGCTTTGGACGCGGGCAATGCGCGCGTGACGCGCGATGGCAGCGGCAATTCGCTGGTGACGTTGAGCGGGACCGGCGTCACCCCGGTCTTGAGAATCTGGCGCCACAGCAGGAACACCACCGCGATGGCGAGCCCCACGTACAGCACGCTGAACAGGGCGAAGGTGATACCGAGTCCGGGCATGGGCGTGACTGCTTCGGCGGTACGCAGGACCCCGTGTACGATCCACGGCTGGCGGCCCACTTCGGTGACGGTCCATCCGGCTTCGAGCGCGATGAAGCCCAGCGGCGCCGCCAGCACGAGTGCCAGCAGGAAACGACGATCGTCGGGGAGGGCGACGCCACGCCCCTTGCGGCGCTGCCACCAGCGCCACGCGCCGAAGACCGACAGCGTGGCCATGATCATGCCGCACGCCACCATGATCTGGAACGCGAGGTGGACGATGGCGAGTGGCGGGCGATCCTCTGGCTTCACGCCGTCGATACCCTGCACCACCGCCTGACGATCGCCATGCAGGAGCAGCGACAACGCGCCGGGAATCTCGATGGCACCGCGGTGCTCGAGCGTCTTGGCGTCGGGCCATCCGCCGATGACGAACGAGGCCGGCCCCGTGCGCAGGTGCCCTTCCATGGCGGCCAGCTTGACTGGCTGACGCTCGGCAACGTCGCGGGCGCTCCAGTCACCACTGAGCGGCTGCAGCACGGCTGCGGGGAGGCCGATGACGAGCGCAATCTGCAGGGCAGCGCGATGGAAGGCGCGATGCAGCGTGCCTCGCCAGAGAGCGTAGGCGTGCACGCCAGCCACGGCAAAGCCGGTGGCGGCGAACGCGGCCAGCGTCATGTGCACGACCTGCGGCCCAGCGGCCTGATTGAACATCGCGGCCACCGGATCGACGTTCACGATTTCACCGTTCACGACGTCGAAGCCCGCCGGCGCGTTCATCCAGGCATTCGCGCACACCACGAACGCCCCGCTCAGGGCCCCGCTCACGGCCACCACGACGCCGGCCGCGAAGTGCGCGCGCGGCGGAATGCGTTTCCACGCATAGAGGTAAATGCCGAGGAAGATGGCTTCGGTGAAGAACGCGAAGCCCTCGAGCGAGAACGGCATGCCGATGATGGCGCCGGCGTGCTCCATGAACACGGGCCAGAGCAGCCCCAGTTCGAAGCTCAATACCGTACCGGACACGGCGCCCACCGCGAACAGAATGGCCGTTCCCTTGGCCCACCGCTTGGCCAGTTCGAGCAGCACCGGGTCGCGCGTCGTGAGCCATCGCCACTCGGCGAGGACCATCAGCGCGGGCATACCGATGCCCACCACGGCAAACACGATGTGAAACGCCAGCGACATCGCCATCTGCGAGCGCGCGAACGTCAGGTCGGACAGCATGGGAGGTCAATGCCCGAACGGACGCCCCCGTTCCGCCGGAGAGGGTCCATCGGTACGCCCCGCACCACCAGCCGCTCGGGATCAGGTACGCGCGGCGCGAACCTCACCCGTGCAACGGCCGAACCCGATGCGCCCGCTGCCGGTGCCGGCGGACGCCGTGAACGTGACTTCGTCGCCGTCCTCCAAGAAGCCCCGCTGCTCGCCGTTGGGGAGCACGACCGGCTCGGCGGCACGCCAGGTGAGCTCGAGCAGACAGCCGCGGCTTTCCTTGTCGCCCCCGGAAATGGTGCCGCTGCCGAGCAGGTCGCCGGGGCGGAGGTTGCAGCCGGTGCTCGCGTGATGCGTGAGCATCTGCGCGAAGCTCCAATACAGATCGCGCGCAGAGCTGTGCGAGAGGCGTGCGGCGGGTTCACCGGCGTCTCGCATGCGCGCCGTGCGCAACCATACCTCGAGGGTGATGTCGAAGCCCCCGCGCATCGCGTCCGCCGCGTGCGAGAGGTACGGCAATGGCGCCGGGTCGCCCTCGGCGCGTGGAGCGAGCGGCACCCGAAACGGCTCGAGCGCTTCGAGCGTGACCACCCACGGACTGATCGTAGTCGCGAAGTTCTTGGCGAGGAACGGCCCGAGCGGCTGGTACTCCCAGGCTTGCAGATCGCGTGCCGACCAGTCGTTGAGCAGGCACAGTCCCCACAGATGGCGTTCGGCGTCAGCCATGCCGATCGTGTCGCCAAGCGCATTGCCAGTGCCGACGAACGCACCCAACTCGAGCTCGTAATCGAGCGAGCGTGACGGCCCCACCGAGGGTTCCGCATCGTTTGGCCCTTTGCGCTGGCCCACGGGGCGTGTGACGCTCGTACCCGATACGACGATACTGGAGGCGCGCCCGTGGTAGCCGATCGGCACCCACTTGTAATTGGGGAGCAGCGGATTGTCGGGGCGGAACATGCTGCCCACGTTGGTAGCGTGATGCACCGACGCGTAGAAGTCGGTGTAGTCCCCGATCTGGACGGGCAGAAACAGCTCGGCCTCACGCTGCGGCACGAGAGCGTGCCGCGCCGTTTGCTGCTTGTGCGTCGGTGTCTGCTCACCGAGCAGTTCCAGCAACACGACGCGCACGGCACGACGCGCGTCGGCGCCGAGTGCCATGAGGGCGTTGAGCGACGGCGAGGCGCAGGCGCGCATGGCGCGTTGTACCAGCAGGTCGGCGTCGTCGCACAGGCCGGCGGCGTGGCAGGCGGCCACGTCGAGGATGCCATCGCCGATGGCGACGCCGACACGCGGCGTCTCGTTGGTGCCCGCCCGGCGGAAGACGCCGAACGGCAGGTTGTGCAGCGGGAAGTCGGCGTGGCCGTTGGCGCTCGTGACCCAGCTGGCGGTCGGGGAAGCCGTGGACGTCATGCGACAGGAGTTGGAGGTGTCCTCATGTCAGCTCCAGCCCAGCGCACGACTCTCGTCGACCGGCTCGGTAAAGGAACACGAACCGATGCTGACAATCATGTGCTCTCGAACTTGCTGAAGGGTGTTTCGCGACATGGCGACGGTGCCTTCGGCGCCGCGCCATTCCAGCTGCGTCTCGGTGAACTCGAGCGACGACGGGTTGCTTTCTTCGAGCGCCTGTAGCGCGAGCTCGTCGGTGCCGCCATTGGCCATGACAGCGGCGGCCAGGAGCACGTTGAGAAACCCGAACATGCGGCAGGTCGCGGCGTCGGCGTCGTACGTGAGGCGATACGCTCCCCGCAGGGGGTGATGCAGCCCGGCGGTGGCCTTCGCGCGCACCTGGTGCGTGCGCAGCGCGCGCAGGAACCACACGATGCGCGACGACGACGGAAACGCATCGGCGACGGTGCCACCGGTGCGCATCTTGGCGAAGCGTCCCACGCGGGCAATGGCTTCCACCATCTCGTCCACATGGTCGGTGAGCGGCACTTCGAGCCACGCGTGCAGCGTGCGCGGGAGAGTTTCGTGCATCGCGATGACGTCACCCACGCTGGCGACCTTCGCCTCGTACGAGTCGACGCGCGCCCCGCATTCGTCGAAGCAGACGCGGTGCCGCTCGTTGAAGGCCGTGATGGCCTCGAGATCCGCATGGACGTCCCCACTGCCGGTCACCGACAGCAGCCAGGGGATCGCGCCCGCGTCGCGGGGCAAAAGCGGATCGGCGGCCGCGGAAAACTCGGCGAGCCGCGCGGCGGGGCAGACGAAACGCCCGAGCATCCAACCCGCTCCTGCCGCGCGATAGTGCGCGAAGTTGCGCACGGCGCGGGCCATCTCGAGCGACGACGGCGGAAACAGGCCGGCGTAATCGACGAACGCTTCGAGCAGGATGCGCGAAGGACGTTCGGTAAGGGGCGGGAGGCGGACAGGCATGGCGGGGAGCGAAGCGGTGACGGCGTCCGACGTCAAAAACCGTCGACGTCGCGTTCAAGATCCAGCGCGGGGGCCGAATGCGTGAGGGCGCCCACCGCAATGCGATCGACGCCGGTGTCGGCGAAAGATCGCCCCGGGAGTACCCTCCCCGCGACCTCCGGGCCACCTCGCGACCCGGGAGGGGCGGGACGCCCCGGGGCGGGGGCGGGCAGGGCGAGCGCATCCGGAGGGCAGGCGACCGGCAGCGTAACCAGGGACCCTGCTGCCAATCGCCCGGAACCGGGTGCGGATCCGCCGGGTCATAGTATTTTCAAGCAAAGGACATCGGGTCCCCAACTGAACCCCTGGCCGGGAAACCGTCAGGACTCACCTGCATCTTCGTTTTCAGGAGACGTCATGCGTTTGACGTTCATGGCTGGTGCCGTGGCCGCCGCGTCGCTCACCACAGTCGTTCCCGCGACGGCCGTCGCCCAGCCGGGCGGCGTGACCGCTGCGTGCAACATCGACATCAATGCGCCCAAGGAAATGGCGATGATGTCGCTGTCGTACCAGCAGGCCAAGGCGGCGCAGAATCCCGAGCAGCGCAAGAAGCTGCTCACCTCGATGACGAAGGAACTGGACACGAAGCCGGAGCGGTTCGCCAAGAACCCGACGGGCTACCAGTACCTGCTGAGCGAAGTGCTCAAGATGTGGGCGCTCGAGCCCGGCACGCCGCACGCGCCGACGCGGTCGTCGATCGGTTTTGTGGCGAACCCGACGGAAACGATCGACCTCGTGAACGCCGTGGATGCGGCGTACAAGGCCATCGTGGCCGCCTCGCCCGCGTGTGAAGCCGACATCAAGGCGCAGCGCCAGAACGAGCTCTGGCTCGCGCAGACGCAGGCGGCCCTGTCGGCCATGAGCGGCGGCAGCCTCGACTCGGCGGAGTACTACGCCAAGCGTTCCATGCTGCTGGCCAACGGTCCGTACCCGCACTACGTGCTGGCCAACGTCGCCAACCAGAAGAACGACAAGAAGAACGCGATGATGCACTGGAAGCACGTCATCGACCTGTCTGGCAAGGACTCGGTGTACAAGGACCTCAAGAGCGGCTCCATGTACTACCTCGCGCTGACACAGCTCGAACAGGCGGGTGGCGCGCAGGGCGCCGATCAGGTGGCCCTCGCGAAAGACGCGGCGACGACGTTCAAGGCGCTCATCACCGAATATCCGGACAGCCCCGAGGTGCCGAACCACTACAACAACTGGGCCGACGCGCTGACGCTGGCGAAGGAGCCGGACATGTCGCAGGTGTACGTCGGCATGCTCGCCGACCCGGACAAGCAGAGCGACATCTCACTGGCGATCGGCGGAGTGGTGGCCACGCGGGCCAACAAGACCGACGACGCCCTCAAGCTGTTCGAAGCCTCGGTGAAGAAGAACCCGAACAGCCGTGACGGCCTGCGCAACGTGGCCGCGTCGTATTACGCGAAGGATCGCTTCAAGGACATGTTCGATCCGAGCCGCAAGCTGGTCCAGATCGATCCGAACAACTACGACGCGTGGATGTTCTTCGCGTATGCGGCGCAGGGGATCGGCAAGGCGGCCAAGCTGCCGGCCGAGAAGAAGGCGTGGACGGACACGTTGGTGAAGTACCAGACGATCGCCGATCAGCTGCCCGTGAAGGTGGAGATTGCCGGCTTCTCCCGCGGCGCGGACAACGCGACGCTCACGCTGGCACTGGAGCAGGTGGCGGCCACCGGTACGTACACGGTGACGGCCGAATTCCTCGACATGGCGGGCGCCGTGGTGGCGACGGCCACGGCGGACGCCGGCGCGCTCAAGAAGGGTGACCGGAAGAACGTGGAGATCAAGGGCACCGGCAAGGGCATCTACGCCTACCGGTACAAGGCGATCAAGTAAGGCGGGCAACGCATGCAAAAAACGGCCGTGGGCACCCGCCCACGGCCGTTTTTTGTCGGCGCGCGTGCTTGAGCCCTTCCCGTGCGGCCCTCTCACGGCGAACCTTCGGGGCCATGCGCCGTACCCTTTATCTGACCGGGGCGCTCCTCCTCGCCCACGTGCTGCTCCTCACCGTTCGTCCATCGGGCGCGACCGTCGCGGACACGACCGACGGTCTCGACGTCGGCATCGTCTTCGATGTCGGCGGCCGGGGCGACAAGTCATTCAACGACGGCGCCTATCTGGGCGGCGAGCGGGCCAGCCGAGAGCTCGGCGCGCGCGTGACCTACATCGAGCCCGGCGAAGGCTCCGACCGGGAAGCCGGGCTCAGGCTGCTTGCCGCCGAAGGCATGGATCTCGTGATCGGGGTCGGTTTCATCTTCACCGATGATGTCCTCACGTTGGCGAAAGAATATCCCGACGTGCGCTTCGCCAACGTCGACATGTCGGTGCCGCTCGACTCGCTGGGTCGGCCGTTGCCGCTGCCCGGCAATCTGCGCGCGCTCAAGTTCCGCGAGGAAGAAGGCTCCTTTCTGGTCGGCGCGCTCGCGGCGCTCGTGGGCAAGAGCCGGAAGATCGGCTTCGTGGGCGGCATGGACATCTCGCTCATCCACAAGTTCGAAGCCGGCTACCGTGCCGGCGTAAAGCACGTCTGCCCCGACTGCACGGTGATCGCCAACTACGCGGGCGTGACACCGGACGCGTTCCGCAATCCCGGCCGCGGCAAGGAGATGGCGCTCGCGATGTACAACCAGGGCGTGAACGTGATCTTCCACGCGTCCGGCTCCACGGGCCTCGGCGTATTCGAGGCGGCGCGTACGACCGGCAAGCTCGCCATCGGCGTCGACGCCGATCAGTACGGTGAAGCGCCGGGCTTCATTCTCACCAGCATGGTGAAGGGCATCGACGCTTCCGTGGTCGCGGCGGTACGGGCGGTGAAGGACGGGTCGTTCACCGGCGGCGTGCAGCAGTTCGGCCTCGCGGAGCAGGGCGTGGGGTACATCTACGACGGCAACAACCGTGCGCTGATCCCCGACAGCGTGCGGGCGACGCTCGACTCCCTGACGGCCGACATCATCGCCGGCCGCATCGTGGTGCCCGCGACGCGTGAGGGGGAGAAGTGACTCCCGTGCGCAGTGCGCCGGCGAATGCACCAGCCATTCGCCTCACCGGTGTGGTGAAGACGTTCGGCGCCGTGGTGGCCAACCACGATGCGTCGCTCGACGTACGGCAGGGCGAGATCCACGCGCTCGTGGGCGAGAACGGTGCGGGCAAGAGTACGCTCATGCGCGTGCTGGCCGGCCTGTACGCACCCGATGGCGGTACGGTGGAGGTAAACGGCCGCGACGTGACCGGCTGGAAGACCTCCGAGGCGATTGCCGCCGGGGTCGGCATGGTGCATCAGCACTTCATGCTGGTGCCCACGCTCACGGTGGCAGAGAACGTGGTGCTCGGCACGGAGCCCACGATGGGCATGACCATCGACCTGCATCGTGCCGTCGTCGAAGTCGAGGCGTTGTCCAGGAAGTGCGGGTTGCACGTGGATGCGCGCGCGAAGGTTGCCGACCTCAGCGTGGGCGAGGCGCAGCGTGTGGAGATCCTCAAGGCGCTGTACCGTGGCGCGCGCGTTCTCATCCTCGACGAACCAACGGCCGTGCTGTCGCCGCCAGAGGTGCAGGAACTGTGGAGCGTATTGCGCACGCTGCGCGCCGACGGCGGCACGGTGGTGCTCATCACGCACAAGCTCGACGAAGTGATCGCCGTGTCCGACACCATCACGGTGATGCGCGCCGGCGCGACGGTGTCTCGCTTCCCCACGGCGGGCACCACGCCGCGCGAGATCGCCCGCGCGATGGTGGGACGCGACGTGAACCTGCATCTGGATGCCATGGGGGCGGAGCGCTCGGGTGAGGCGCCCGCCGCCGCGGGCGTGGGCGGTGGCGCGCCGGTACTCCGCGTGCAGAACCTGCGCGTGCACTCGGACCGCGGCACCACGGCGGTGCACGACCTGACGTTCGACATCCGCCCCGGCGAGATCGTGGGCATTGCCGGTGTGGAAGGCAACGGCCAGACGGAACTGCTCGAAGCCATCGCCGGGCTTCGGCGGGCGCAAAGCGGGCGTGTGCAGTTGGGTACACACGACCTCACCTCGTTGCCGGTACGCGAGCGCGCTGACCGCGGCTTGTCGCACATTCCCGAAGACCGGCATCGCCGGGGCCTCGTGCTCGACTACTCCATCGCCGACAATCTTATTCTCGGTCGACAGCATCATTTCGCGGCGCGCGGCGGTCTCGACCGGGCGCGCATCGCGACCAATGCGGCGGAGCAGGTGCGGCGGTTCGACATCCGTCCGCCGATGTCGGAGTTGCCTGCCCGCGCGCTGTCGGGCGGCAATCAGCAGAAAATCGTGATCGCGCGCGAGATGGGCCGGGACTTCTCCGTGCTGCTGGCGGCGCAACCGACACGCGGCGTGGACGTGGGCGCCATCGAATTCATTCACGCGCAGCTTCGTGCGGCGCGTGATGCCGGGAAAGGCATTCTGCTCGTGAGTGCCGATCTGCCCGAAGTGCTGGCCCTTTCCGATCGCATCGCCGTGATGTACGGCGGACGATTCGTCACTGTGTTGCCGGCGGCCGAGTGTACGGCCGAGCTCCTCGGTCCCTACATGACGGGGGCCGCCGCATGAGCACCGGGACGATCAGAGGCACGCGGATCCGGGAGGCGGTGCTCCCGGCGTTGGTGGCGCTTGGCCTCGCGGCCGTGTTGGGCGACCTGCTCATCCTGTCGTTCGGCGAATCCCCGGCGGCGGTGTGGACGCTGCTCGTGAAGGGCACGTGGGGCAATGCGTACGGCATCGGTCAGGTGCTGTACAAGGCCACTACGCTCACCTGCACCGGGTTGGCGTTCGCGATGGCCGGACGGGCGGGGTTGTTCAACGTGGGCGCCGAAGGCCAGCTCGCGGCGGGGGGCTTCGGCGCCGCCGTGATCGGGCTGCTGCTCCCGTCGTCGTTGCCCGCCGTGATCGCCGTTCCGGTGTGCCTGCTGGCCGCCATGGTAGTGGGCGGTGCGGTGGGCGCGCTGCCCGGCGCGCTGCGCGCCCGCTTCGGCGCGAGTGAAGTGATCGTCACGATCATGCTCAACTTCGTCGTGCTCGCCCTGCTCAACTGGATCGTGTCGGCCAAGCTGCACCTGCCGGAGACATTGCGTACGCCCGACATCGCCGCCGGCAACGTGGCGCGACTGGCCACCGTGTTTCCCGTCTTCCGCGGCAGTGCGGTGAACTTCACCGTGCTCTTCGCCATCGCCGCCGCGATCGCGAGCTGGTGGTATCTCTTCCGTACCCGCAGCGGCTATGAACTACGCGCCGTGGGGCTGCAACCGGACGCCGCGGAGTATGGCGGCGTGCAGGTGCCTCGGGTGCTGCTGGCGAGCATGGTGATCTCGGGCGCGCTCGCGGGACTGGGCGGCGTGAACTTCGTGTTGGGCTACAAGGGCTACTACGAAGAGGGCTTCGCCGGCGGGGCCGGCTTTCTCGGCATTGCGGTGGCGCTCGTGGGACGCAACCATCCGATCGGCATTCTCGCGGCAGCGCTGCTCTTCGCGACGTTGTCGCAGGGCGGTCTCGCGGTAAACGCCGTGGTGCCCAAGCAGCTCACCGACATTCTCACCGCTGCGGTGATTTTGTCGGTGGCCACGGCCGTCCCTGAAGTGCAGCAGCAGATTCGTGCCGCCGCGGCGAACGTCACGGCTTCGCTGGCGCGCAAGCAGACGCGGGGGTCCGCCTCATGATGCTGCTCGCGTTCATGGTGCAGGCCATCCGCATCGCGGTGCCGTATTTGCTGGCCGCTGCCGGCGGTGTGATGTCCGAGCGGGTGGGCATCATCGCGCTGGGCCTCGAAGGGTTGATGCTCTCCGGCGCGTTCGGCGCGGCGCTCGGCAGCTACTACGGCAACAGCCCGTGGGCAGGGCTGCTGGGCGCGCTGCTCGCCGGCGGGCTCATCACCAGCCTGCTCGCCATCTCCACCATCCGCTACCGCGCGAATCAGGTGGTGGTGGGTGTGGCCATCAACCTGATCGTGGCGGCGAGCACGCGCTATTTCCTGCGCCTCGTGTTCGACAGTTCGAGCAATTCGCCGCGCGTTCCCGGGTTTGGCGGCGAGAGTGCCGGCAACGCCATGCTCGCGAGTTTCGTGAACCCGGTGGTCTGGATCGGTCTGGCGGCGCTGCCGGCGCTGGGGTGGGTGCTGTATCGCACCCCCTTCGGCCTGCGCGCGCGCGCGGTGGGCGAAAAGCCGGAAGCGGCGGCCACCCTGGGCGTGGCGGTGAGCCCGATGCGCCTCAAAGGGCTCTACATTGCGGGGGCGTTGGCGAGCCTCGGCGGCGCGTATCTCGCGCTCGACCAGCACCAGTTCACCGATGGCATGACGGCCGGGCGCGGCTTCATCGCGCTCGCGGCCGTGATCTTCGGCCGCTGGGAGCCGGTACGTGTTGCCGTCGCCTGCCTGCTGTTCGCGGGAGCCGAGACACTACAGATTCAGCTGCAGGGCGCCCAGGCGGTTCCGAGCCAATTCGTGGAGATGATCCCGTATGTGCTCACCATCGTGGCGCTGGCCGGTGTCGTGGGGCGCAGCGTTGCGCCCGCCGCCCTCGGCAAGACCGACTGACCCCACCGCGTGAGCAACAGCAGCGCCAGCCCATCGCACGGCACCGAGCAGCACGAGCACGACGGGACGTCCGCCTTCGGACGGCTCGCGGTGCTCATGATCACCGCGTTCATCGACATGCTCGGGCTGTTGATGATCATTCCGCTGCTCCCCTTCTATGCGAAGGACCTCGGCGCGGGCGGCATGGTGGTGGGGCTGCTCGTGAGCTCCTTCAGCGTGGCGCAGTTGCTCAGTGCGCCCATGTGGGGGCGCTTCAGCGACAGGTACGGACGACGGCCGGCGCTGCTGGTAGGGCTGGGCGCCAGCGCCGTGGCGTATATCGTGTTTGCGTATGCCGACAGTTTGTGGCTGCTGTTCCTGTCGCGCATCGTGCAGGGCGCGGGAGGCGGCACGGTGAGTGTGATTCAGGCATACGTCGCCGATGCCACCAAGCCTGAGGATCGGGCGAAGAGCCTCGGGTGGCTCTCGGCAGCGACCAACGCCGGTGTGGCCATCGGTCCGTCCATCGGCGCGTGGGTGCAGCATCTCGGGGTGCACACGCCGGGGCTGATGGCCGCGGCGTTGTGCGGCATCAACATGCTGTTCGCGTCGAAGTATCTCACCGAGACACGGGCACCGGCGAGCGACGAGGGCAAGACCAAGCCGAAGGGGTCACGTGAAGCGGTGCTGCGGGTGATGAGTCATCCGAGCGAACCGGCCTCGCGCCTGATTCTCATTTACGCGATCGCCATCGGCGCATTCCAGGGGACCAACGCGATTCTCGCGCTCTTCCTGGCGTGGAAGTTCGAGGTCACGAAGGACAACATCGGGTACTTCTACACGTATCTCGGTGCGCTGAGCGTGGTGATTCGCGCGCTCATGCTGGGGCGCGTGGTCGATCGCATCGGCGAGCCGCGCCTCAGCCGCTGGGGACTCATGCTCCTCGCTTGCGGGCTGGCCGGCATGGCCATCGCGCCCAACCTGTGGGTGATGGTGATTGCCGTCACGTTCCTGCCACTCGGGACCGCGTTCACGTTTCCCTGCGTCACCGCGATGCTGTCGCGTGTGGTAAGCAGCGCTGAGCGTGGTCTCTATATGGGTGTGCAGCAGACGTACGGCGGCATCACGCGCGTGGCGTTCCCGATCATCCTTGGCATCGCCTTCGACAGCTTCGGGAAGCAGAGCCCGTACTGGATCAGTGCCGTCGTGGTGCTCGCCACGCTGTTCATGGGTCGCGACCTCGAACAGTACGCGCCGCGCAAGCCGGCAGGGTCGGCGGCGGCGTAACGCCTCACTTCGTCTTCAGCGCCGTTCCGTCCCGCAGCTGCGCGCCCGGAAACAGCACCACGGTATCACGCGCCGTGAGCCCGTCGCGCACCTCCACGAACTCGCCACCGTGTTCGCCCAGCGTGATCGCCGTGTGCTGCGCACGTCCCCTGCGGACACGCCACACACTCCAGCGATCGCCATCGCGTACGAGCGCACTGGCTGGCACACGGAGCACGCGCGTCGCCTCCCACACGGTAATGCGCACGTCGGCGCGAAAGTGATCACCGAGGTGAACCGTGGCGGGAATCGCGACCACGGCATTGACCCGCTGCTCTTCGACGCCAAGCGCAGACAGCCGGGTGGAGGCAGACGGCTCGATGCGGGTCACGCGGCCCATGATGGTATCACCGGGCTGCTCCGGGCCGGTCGTGATCACCGTTCCCGCGACAAACGTGAGTCGCGCCACTGCGCCTTCGCGCACGCGCAGCGCATCGGCGGTGAGCAGCGGGACCACGACCTCGAGATCCCGCGGGTCGCCGATTTCGAGCAGTCGCGTGCCAGCCGGCACGACCCGTTCGTGCGATTCGCTCACCGTGAGCACGGTCCCGGCGAGTGGCGCACTGATGACCAATCCCGCGCCCTCTCCTGCCGCCCCCGCGGCGGCAGCCCCAACCTGCCGACGTTCATACTGCAACGCGCGCAGGCGCTCGCCGGCCGCCCGCCACTGCATCTCGGCGTTGCCGAACGCATCGCGCGCCCGCTCCACCTCCTGCGGCGAGACGCCACCCGCCGCCCCCAAGGCCTCCGTGCGCGCACGTGTGCGTCGTGCTTCGTCGAACGTCGTCTGCGCGGCCGTCACCGCAGCCTCCGCCTCGCGGACCATCGCGTCGGCGCTGCCAAGCCGCGCGCGCATCTGCTCGCGCGCACTGGCATCGGAAGGCGCAGGGTAGAGCATCCCGAGACGGGCCCCGTCCGCGAGCACATCCCCTTCCTGCAGCGGCGCCGGTACCCAGCGTCCGGCCACGGGCGCGTTCACATCCGAGTGGGTGCGAACCCGCGTCGTGCCCATTTCATCGATCGAGCGCCGCAGCGGCCCTTCCGTGACCACGCCGACCTCCACCGCCACCGGCGGCGTTCGGAACAGCCACCACGTGCCCGCCGCCAGCACCGCGCCGGCGCCCGCCAACAGTGTCCATCGTCTGGTCATCGTGAAACGGCTCCGTATGGGTACGTGCATGATTACTCACTCGCGCGTCTTGAGTACGGCCACGAGATCCATCCGGTCGAGCCGGCGGCGCACGAGCCACAGCGAGACCACGCCGGACACGGCGAGCACCAGAATCGACCACGCGCATGTGCGCAGCGACACGGTAAACGGCAATCGGAAGAGCTCGGAACTCAACGCCGTGATCATGGCCGCGCAGAGCAGCGTGCCGATGCCGATGCCGATCGGGATGGACAGCACGGCGAGCATGGCCAACTCGCCGAACAGCATGCCGGCCACTTCCCCTTGCGTGAAGCCGAGTACGCGGAGACTCACCAGTTCACGCCCACGCTCCGACAACGCCACGCGCGCGGTGTTGTACACCACGCCGACGGCCAGCACCGTGGCGAATCCCACGAGGGACATCAGCGTGACGTAGAAGCTGTCGCGCATGACCTTGTCGAAGTTCGCCACCACACTCGCACGCTCGCCGATATCGGCAATGCCCGGCATGCGCCGCAGGTGCGCGATGGCACTGTCGCGACGCAGCGGATCGATTGCCAGCGCCGCGCCGTCCACGGCCGAAGCGCCGGCCATGCGCTGCAGCGGCTCGCCCGCCATCCAGGCGCTCGTACCGATCAGATCTTCGACCAGTCCGTCGACACGCACCCGCGCGGTGCGTCGAAGCCCCTCGAGCACCTGCACCGTCACCGTATCCCCGACGCGCACCGCCAGCAGCTCGCCGAGCGCGGCCGACAGCAGCAGGCCGTCGCGCGGCGCCGGCACCACATGCCGATCGGCGTCCACGATGCGTCGCAACGTGGCATCCGGCACCGCCAGACTGATGGCGACCCGCCGTTCACGTACGCCGTGACGCATGATGACGGGAACGGCCCACAGCGGTTCGACCCGGGATACGCCCGGCAGGTGCGCCAGTTCGTTCAGCGCGTCACGCCCGTACGGTCGGGCGAAGGCGACCGCCGCGTCTTCCCGTTGGATCTCGGTGAAGTGCACGTCGCGCATCACGGCGATGGCGTCGAACATGTACCGGCCGACGATCACGACGGCGACGCTCAACGCCATACCCAGCGTGGCCAGTGCCGCACGCACCGGGCGCCTGAACAATCCGCGCACAGTGAGCCTGGCGGTGGGCGAGAGGCGCCGCAACAACCACGAGCGATCGATCCACCCGTGCCGAAAGCGCAGCGGCGTTTCGGGGCGCATCGCTTCCGCCGCCGGCAGGCGCGAAACTCGGCGTACCGCCGCGGCGGCGCCTACGAAGGCAGAGGCGACCGTGATGAGCCACGCCATCGCAATCGTGCCCCAGTCGGGTGAGAACGCGGCGTCGGGCATGCGGTAGTACACGCCGTACAGCTCGGCGAAGACACCCGCCAGCCAGAGCCCTACCGCACTGCCGCACGCGGCCCCGACGAGCACGGGCGTCAGCGCGATGGCGGCATAGTGGCGTACCAGAGTGGCGTTGTCTATGCCGAAGGCCTTCATCATCCCGATCTGCTCGCGCTGCGACACCACCAGACGCGCGAGCACGAGATTCACCAGGAAGGCCGCGACGCCGAGAAAAATCACGGGCGCCGCCGTGCCGAAGGTGGCGGCCTGCGTGATCTCGTCGGTGAGGTAACGATGCGACACCTGCTCGTCGCGCCCGTGTGCGCCGAGCGAGCCGTACGGAGCAAGCAAGGTGTCAAGACGGCGAATCACGGCCGCCTCGGTGGCGCCGGGGGCGAGCGTGAGCGCCGCCTCGTTCCAGGCATCCTGCAAACCGAAGGCTCCTTGCACGACCTCCTCGGACATCCACAGGACGCCGTATCGCTGATTGTCCGGAAAGAGTGCGCCGGGCTTCACCTCCATGATGAACTCGGGGGTGAGCGCGATGCCGACCACGTGCAGGCGGCGCCAGCGCCCATTGAGCACGGCACCGAGCGAATCACCGACTGAAAGGCTGTTCGCGCTGGCGAAGCTGTCGCTGATGAGCACCTCGTCGGCGTGGGCGGTGGTCATGAGGCGTCCGGAGCGGAGCCGCAGCCGATTCACCATCACGTCCCGGCCGACGGGATAACTCATGATCCGCCCCGTCGCCGGGCCCTCGAGCATTGGCACCTCGAGGACCACATCCTTGGCGACGCGCGTCTCGACGGCCGACACGCCGGGAATGTCCGCCACGCGGCGCGTCATCGCATCGGGCGCGCGCGACACGCGCACCCACACATCGGCGAAGCGCGCGGTCGCGTAATAGCGTTGCTGCGCGCCGCGCAGGTGCGGCACCATCGACTGCAGCGCCACAAAGCTCGCAACGCCCACCATCACCACGATGGCGATGGCGAGCACGGGGCCACGCTGGTGCCACACGTCGCGCCACACCTTGCGGGCGAGTACGGACCACCACGCGAGCGGCGGTTGGCGGACAGGCACGGCGGTCACCACGAGAGTGCGGCCGGTTCGCACGGCGCGCCATTGACGACGACATCGACGATGGCCCCGCTGCGCATGCGCAGCACGCGGTCGGCCATGGCGGCGATGCCCACGTTGTGCGTGATGACCACAGTGCTGGTGCCGAGGTCGCGATTGGCCCGCCGCAGGGCCTCGAGCACGAGCTTGCCCGTTTCGAA
>DCZC01000082.1:511-6231 GCA_002331565.1 Gemmatimonas sp. UBA2094 | reverse complement strand
GGCTGCAGCGCCGCGTCCAGCTGGCCCAGCGCGGCGAGTTCGTACGCGGTGCCAAGCAGGGCCAGCCCGTCGGCGATCGGCTCACCGAGACCGTCGCCGACCCGAAGCGCCGCCGCATCGGCGCGCTCCAGCAGGAGCGCTCGGCGTTCCGATGGAATGGCGGCGACGGCCCAATGCTCGTCGAGCGTTGTCCGGGCCAATTCAGCCAGGGCGCGCGCGGCGAGGTCACGATCTGTAGCCGGGGAGAGGACGGGCATCCAGCCTCCGAAAGGGGAGAGCTCGAACGGGGTCCTGCAGGAAAGCGATCACGAGCACGATCAGGCCCGCCCTCACGACCATAACGGATCGCCCGGGCTGCCTGCGAAGCAGCGCCACCAGCACCAGCCACCGGCAACAACCGAAGACCAGCAACACCAGCAGCTTGCGGCCTGTCCGCAGGCTGCGCATCGCCATCACTGTCGCATTTACGTACCAGCTCGGCGTCTGTCAAGAGGACTGTCGCGATTCTGTCCGCTTCAGCCCCTTCAGACGCTACCTTCCGAGGAAAGTCGCGTGGGATTTGAGTCATCGCAGGTGGCACGCCGTCGTCTGGCCGCTCTGGCCGCCACCAATGGGCGTATTCAGGAGGCGCTCGCGCCGTCCCAGTTCCCGGGGCTGAGCGCTGGCGCGAAAGAGGCGCCCCTCGGTCACCGCACCGATCGTCCCGATGCGGCGGGCGGGCCGGCCTCGAGTACGGCATTGGTGCAGCATCTGGATCTGCTCGCCCACGACATCATGAGCACCCCAGGGGCCGGCGGTGCGCTCATCGCGGCCTACGCCGCCCAGGCTCGGGCGCTGTCGATGGTCGTGGAGGCAGCGCGTCGTGCAGGTGCGGGCCCGCTACCGGCCACGGTCCTGGCAGCGGCGCAGGAAGCGCTGGCGGCGCCGAGCCCGTTCCCGCGGCCAATGGCGGGGTGACGGCCGCTCAGACCTGAGACCTGAGGCCCGAGCGCCTAGCCGGAGCGCCGAAAAGCTGAGGCGGAGAGTCGAGCCCGGAGAGCAGTGAGGCGGAGGGTTCTAGCGGTGAGAATCGAGGGTGTCATCCTCAACTCTCGCTGCTGGAACCCTCCGCCTCACCGCTATCCGGGCTCAGTTCCACGGCTCAGCTTCTGCGTTCTCAGGCTGCCCCTGAGGTCTCGGACCTCAGTAGTCCCCCTTCACGTCGACCTTCTTCTCGGCCTTGGGGTCTTCCAGCGTCTCCAGCACCTGCCGCCACGAGAACTTGCTGCCCTTCCCCAGCACGTAGTAGTCCATCCACGCCATCTCGCTCATGCTCTTCACGAGACGGTTGCGCGCATCGGGAATGCCGTGCGAGAAGCCGGGGTACATGAACAGCTCGGTGGGTACGCCCACGCGCTTGAGGCCCATGTGCAGTTCCACGCTCTGCGGGCTGGGGACCCGCGGATCGCCCTCCACCACGTGGATCATCGTGGGCGTCTTGGCATTGCGGATGAACTGGATGGGGGACTGGCGCCAGTACGCGTCGAAGTCGTCGTACGGGAGCTTGTCGCCGAGGTAATGCTGGCGATTCCGCTGCACATCGGACTGGGCATACATGGAGATCCAGTTGCTCGTGCCGGCACCGCTCGAAATCCCCTTGAAGCGGGTGGTGTGCGTGAGAATCCAGTTGCTCCAGTGGCCGCCGGCGCTCCACCCCAGCGCGCCCATCTTCGTGCTGTCCACGAGCCCGCTGGCGATCAGATGATCGACGCCGGTCATGATGTCCTGATAGCCCGGGTCGAAGTAGTTGCCCACGATGCCGTTCTTGTGTGCTTCACCGTAGTTGGTGCTGCCGCGGTAGTTGGGCATGAGCACCGCCCACCCCTGCCCCGCGTACACCTGCGCGCCGTAGCCGCCGTTGAAGCTCAGCTGGTCGGCGGACGCCGGACCGCCGTGGATGGCCACGAGCAGCGGATACTTCTTGCCGGGCTCGTAGCCCACCGGCTTGATGAGCACGCCGCCCACCGGCTTGCCGTCCTTGCTGGTCCACGTGACCTCCGTCTCCTCGCCCAGCGCGATCGATTCGCGGACCCACGGATTCACATCGGTGAGCGGCACCCACGTCGCCTTCCTGGGCAGGTCGAGCAGCGAGGCCACCGTGAAGAGTGCGGGCGGCGTGACGGGATCGGTGTAGTTGATCAGCAGCCGCTTCGTATCGATATCCTGCTGCACGGTCAGCACGCCCTGCACGCTCGTCACGGGCTTCACCTTGCCGGTGGCCACGTCGAGGGCGAAGAGCTGCTGGGTGGCCTTGAAGCCCTCGTTGAAGTAGATGGTCTTGCCGTCGGCGGACCAGAAGTCGACCGAGTTGTCGCCATCGAGATCACCGATCTTCCGAAAGGCACCACCCTTGGCCGCCACCTCCCGCACGTACACGCGGCGGTTCTTCATGGTGTACTTCGTCATGTCGTCGGACGCCGAGAAGGCAATCGTCCGCGAATCGGGGGAGAAGCTGAGCGCGCTCTCGGCGATTTCCTCGTTCTGCGTGAGCCGCTCGATGCCGTTGCCCTGCGTGTCCAGCAGGAAGACGTCGGCGTAGATCCCTTCCTCGGTGATGTTGCGCTTGTAGCGGTTGTTGGGCACCGCGTTGAAGCCCAGGTATCGTCCGTCGGGCGAGATGGTGAAGCCCGTCACCGCCATGCTGGTGTCACGCGTGAGACGCGTGGTGGCATACTGTGGCGATGCGAGATCGAGCGCCCACAAGCTCGCCGTGGGCTCCTCGGCGTTGCGCACGTTCACCGTGAACTTCTTGTCGCGCCGGAGCTTCTCGTCGGTGTCCACCGTGTCGGCCGACGTGAAGTAGATGCGCTTGGAGTCGGGGGCCACGCGCCAGTCGCCGACGCCGGTGCGATGCTTGGTGAGCTGCGCGGGGGCGAGGGAATCGAGCGGCGTACCGCCCTCGAGGCGACTCACGGCGATTGCGTAGAGCTGCTCCTCGGTGGCCTTGCCGCTGCGGTACACGAGCCACTGGCCGTCACGCGTGAACGCGTAGGTGGACACGCCCTGGGCCGCGTTGGTGATGCGGCGCGCTTCGCCGCCGTCGGCGCGCATCATGAACAGCTGCTGCTGGCCGGCGCTGGCGGCGGGCGCCTCGCGGTTCGACGAGAACACAAACCAGCCGCCCTTCGGCGCCCAGCGCGGACTCGATTCGTTCTTGGTCGTGGTGAACGTGAGCTGCTTCGACGAGCTCACCCCGCGATCGGTGGCCACGACATGAACGTCCGACTGGGTCGTCGCTTCTTTCCAGTCGGGCGTGGTGACCGTGTACAGCACATGACGCCCGTCGGGAGAGACCGAGGGCGACCCCGCGCTGCGCTGATACTGCATGTCGAGGAAGGTCATGGGGCGTTTGCCGGCCGCCGGCGGCTGGGCGGCCGCCGCCTGCGCGAAGGCAGACGGGAACGGCATGACCAGCAGCGTCAAGGCCGCCGGCAGCAGGGTGTGCGTCGATCGACGTACGGGGGACGGGAGGGCCAGCATCGTGAATGACTCCGTCAAGAGGGAATTGAGACGCGAGCCCATCTTGCACCGCATGCATCGTTCGAGCAACGTCTCCGGATGTCCTCGAACCGTACTCTTCCGCGTGGCGCTCGCGTCACCCTGTTTACGACGGCGGCGCTCTGGTCGCTGACCGGCACCGCGACGCTGGCGGCCCAGCCGGCCCCCCGGCAGCCTCGTACCGCCGAGCGCCCCGCCTACGATGCCACGCTGTACAGCGACGGCACCAAGACCAACCGCGCCTTCAAGTCGCTCAAGTGGCGCCTCGTGGGGCCCTTCCGTGGCGGTCGCTCCACCGCTGTCACCGGGGATCCCACGAGGCCGCTGGTGTTCTACTTCGGCGCCGTGAATGGCGGGGTATGGAAGACCACCAACGCCGGCCAGACGTGGGAGAACATCACCGACGGCAAGACCGACCTGTCGAGCGTGGGCGCCATTGCGGTGGCGCCGAGCGATCCGAATGTGATTTGGGTGGGCAGCGGTGAGGGCAAGCCGCGCGAAGACATCACCTACGGCACCGGCGTGTACCGCAGCACCGACGGCGGCGAAACGTGGGTGCCGCGCGGCCTCGCCAACACGCAGCACATCACCAGTCTGCGCGTACATCCGTCGAATCCCGAAGTGGCCTACGTGACGGCGCTGGGGCATGCCTTCGGGCCGAGCCCCGACCGCGGGGTGTTCCGCACCACCGACGGCGGCGTGACGTGGAAGAAGGTGCTGTATCTCAACGACAGTACCGGCGCGGCCGATCTCTCGATCGACATGACCAATCCGCGCATTCTCTACGCCAGCATGTGGAAGTTCCAGCGCACCCCGTGGGGCATGGACGCGGGCGCCGGACGCAGCGGCCTTTGGAAGAGCACCGACGGCGGTGATACATGGACGGAACTCACCTTCAACCCGGGCATGCCGAAGGGGCTGATCGGCAAGATCGGCGTGTCGGTCTCGCCGGCCAACCCGCGGCGCGTGTACGCCAACATCGAGGCGCAGGACTCCCTGGGCGGCGTATTCCGCAGCGATAACGGCGGCGAAACATGGACGCGCACCAATGCCGACCAGAAGTTCGTCGTGCGCCCGTTCTACTACATGAGCATCACGGCCGACCCGGTGAACGAAAACACCGTGTACGTGATGAACCTGCAGGTGAGCCGCAGCATCGACGGCGGCCGCACGTTCAGTACGGTGCGCGTGCCCCACGGCGACACGCACATCATGTGGGTCGACCCGAAGGATCCGCACCGTCTCATCAACGGCAACGACGGCGGCGCTACGATCTCACTCGACGGCGGCCGCACCTGGAGCACGCAGGGCAATCAGCCCACGTCGCAGTTCTATCACGTGACCACCGACGAGTCACAGCCCTACCGCATCCTCGGCGCGCAGCAGGACAACAGCACGGTGAACGTCGCGCATCGCTCCGATCGCGGCAGTCTCACGGAGCGCGATTGGTATCCGGTGGCGGGGTGCGAGAACGCGTACATCGCCGTGGACCCGCGCGATCCGAACGTGACCTTCGGCGGGTGTTATATGGGGCAACTGTCGCGCCACGACGCGCGCACGAACATGCGCACCGATGTATCGGTGTGGCTCGGCAATTACGACGGCATCGCGGCGGCTGATGTGCCGCAGCGCTTCCAGTGGACCTTTCCCATCCACTTCTCGCAGCACGATCCCGATGTGCTCTACACGGCCTCGCAGTATCTCTGGCGTTCGCGCAACCAGGGCAAGAGCTGGGACAAGATCTCCGGCGATCTCACCCGGCATGACCCGGCCACCATGGGGCGCAGCGGCGGCCCGGTGACGGGCGACATGACGGGGACGGAGTGGTACGCCACGATCTTCGCGTTCGCCGAGTCGCCGGTGACGAAGGGGGTGCTGTGGACGGGGAGCGACGACGGCCTCATTCACGTCTCGCGTGACAACGGCGCCACGTGGACAAACGTGTCGCCGAAGGCGTTCGGCGCCTTCACGCGCGTGTCGATCATCGAAGCCTCGCCGTTCGAGGCGGGCACCGCGTACGTGGCGGCAAACCGGTACCAGCAGGACGACTTCGCGCCGTATCTGCTCAAGACCACCGATTACGGCGTCACGTGGACGCGGATCGACGCGGGCATCCCGATGGGGGCGTACACGCGCGCGATCCGCAGCGACGTCAAGCGCAAGGGGTTGCTCTTCGCCGGCAC
>DCZC01000082.1:0-350 GCA_002331565.1 Gemmatimonas sp. UBA2094 | reverse complement strand
GCAAGGGGTTGCTCTTCGCCGGCACGGAGACGGGGGTGTACGTTTCGTTCAACGACGGCACCAGCTGGGAACCGTTGCAGCTCAACCTGCCGCGCGTCGTGATCCGTGACCTCCGCGTGCACGAGAACGATCTCATCGTGGCCACGCACGGCCGCGCCTTCTGGTCACTCGACGACATTTCGCCGCTGCGGGCGCTGACCGCCGAGGTGACCGCGAAGCCGGTGCATCTCTTCGCGCCGGCACCCGCCGTGCGCTGGGTGAGCGGCGGTGGCAGCGGTCGCGCGTCGGCGGTGGCCGGCGCCAATCCGCGCTACGGCGTGAACGTGGACTACTGGCTCCAGGAGGCACCG
>DCZC01000066.1 GCA_002331565.1 Gemmatimonas sp. UBA2094 | reverse complement strand
GCGGCGCCTCGGCCAAGCCGGGGAGATCAAGGCGCTGGCGCCAATGGCGCTCCGCTCGGCCACGGCCGCCCACGGCGATTCGGCGCCGCACAGTCCCCTCGAGGGAGCGCCGCAGCACGGCGACGTGGAGCATCGCACGCCCATCGACCGCACCTTCGCGTTGCTCGCGCGGGAAAAGCGCGAGATCCTCACGGTCTTCTTCTACGCGACGCTGGCCGGCGGCTTGAGCCTCATCCTGCCACTCGCGGTGGGCGGCATCGTACAGCTGGTCCAGGGACGTCTGTTCCTGCAGCCGGTGGTCGTGCTCATCTCGTTCGTCATTCTCGGGACGATCGTCGCGGGCGTCCTGCAGATCGGGATCCTGCGCGTAGTCGAACGCATCCAGCAGCGCATCTTCGCGCGCATGGCGCTGGAGTTCGCGTTCCGGGTGCCGCGCCTCAAGTATGCCGCCTCACTCGAGCAGAACCTGCCCGAGCAGATGAACCGCCTGTTCGAAGCGGTAGCGATTCAGAAGGGACTGCAGAAGCTGCTCATCGACGTCCCGACCGCCCTGCTGACGGTCATCTTCGGCCTCATCCTGCTCACCGTGTACAGCCCATGGTTCTCACTGTTCGCGGTCGTCGTGGTGTTCCTCCTGTATCTGATCATTCGCTGGACGGGCCCGGAGGGATTGGCCACGTCGATCGTCGAATCGAAGTACAAATACAAGGCGGTGCACTGGCTGGAAGAGATCGCCCGCGCGTTCCACGCCTTCAAGTACGCGGGCGACTCGACGCTCCCTGTGGAACGGATGGACGATGTGATCACCGGCTACATCAAGTACCGCAAGAAGCATTTTGCGGTGCTGGTCAAGCAGACGATCGCGCTCATCGGCTTCAAGACGTTCATCACGGCGGCAGTACTGATCATCGGTGCCACGCTCGTCCAGACGAACCGGCTGTTGCTCGGGCAGTTCGTGGCGGCCGAAGTGGTGATCGTTACGGTCCTGGTCGGTGTGGAGAAGCTCATTACGAGCCTTGCCACGATGTACGACGTGCTGACGTCGGTGGACAAGTCGGGGCACGTGGCGGATCTGCCGCTGGAGGCGCGAGGCGGCCTTGCCCCCGTCTTCACGCCCGGCACCGGCGTGGCCATCGAAACTCGCGACCTGCGCTATCGCTATCCCGGGGCACCCTCGGCGACGGTGATGGGCGTGTCATTGCGCATCGCCCCCGGCGAGCGTGTGGCCATCATGGGCGTGGATGGATCGGGGCGCAGCACGCTGCTCAAGCTGCTGGGCGGCCTCGTGGACGACTACGATGGCACCATTCGCTTCGATGGCGTCACGCTCCGTGATCTCGACCGCCCGGCGCTGCGCGCCCGCATCGGCCAGATGCTGTCCTGGACCGATCTCTTCGATGGTACCGTGGAAGAGAACGTGAGCGTGGGGCGCGCGCACATCACGCCGCGCGACGTGCGTGAGGCGCTCGACGACCTGCAGCTCACCGACGAGATCCAGAACCTGCCCCAAGGGATGCAGACGGAACTCACGAACGGCGCGCGCAATCTGCCGGCCCACCTGTTCAACAAGTTGCTGGTGGCGCAGGGCATCGTAGGCCGCCCGCGCCTGGTCGTCCTCGACGACTTCTTCCAGAACCTCGAGACGGCGTCGCGCGCGCTCATCATCCGCCAGCTCACCGACCGCGACCGGCCGTGGACCGTATTGGCCGTGTCGCACGACCCGCAGCTGCTCGCGGCCTTCGATCGCGTGATCGTGGTGCACGAGGGGCAAGTCGTGCGCGACGGGACCTTCGAGTCGCTGCGCAACGACCCGCTGTGCCGCGGCCTGCTGCACGAATTTCTCAACGATTCCTCTACCGTTTCCGGAGACTGACCGATGGCCGCCTCCGATATCGATATCGAACGGGAACTCAAGTCTTTGCCGCTGGAGACCACGGCGCTGTTGAACAGGGCCGATAGCGGCCGGGTGGTGTCTCGCTGGCTGCTCGGGCTGCTCATCACGCTCGTGGTGGTGCTCTTCCTGCCGTGGCAGCAGAACGTGCAGGGCAATGGTGCCGTGACGGCGCTCAGCCCTTCGGACCGTCCGCAACAGCTGCAGACCCGCATCGACGGTCGCATCGAAACGTGGTTCGTCTCCGAAGGGCAGTTCGTGAGGAAGGGCGATTCCATCGTCCGCATCTCCGAAATCAAGGAAGACTACCTCAACCCCAACGTGCTGCCGCTCACCCGCCAACAGCAGGAGGCGAAGGAGAGCGCCATCGCCGAAAAACTCAATAAGGCCCGGGCTTTGGCCGAGCAGATGGCGCAACTCGAGCAGCAGCGCGAGTTCAAGCTGCAGCAGACGAAGAACAAGCTGCTGCAGTACCAGGCCGAGGTCCGTCAGGCCACGCTCGAGGATTCGGTGGCGCGCGATCAGCTGCGCCGTCGCGATCGTCTGTTTCGCGACTCACTGGGACTCGTGTCGGTGAACGACCTGCAGGCATTCCAGATCCGCGTGCAGTCAGCGGCGGCCAAGCTGGTGGAGAAGCAGCAGATGTTGGCGATCACGCAGACGGAGCTCGCCAGCATTCCGGCCGAATACGGGGAGAAGATCGCGAAATCCCGCTCGGATCGGGCCGCCACGCTCGCCGAGGTGAGCGAAGGCCGCTCGGACGTCGCGAAGCTGAAGGACAAGGTGGGGTCGCTCACACTGCGCAATTCGTTCTACGTGATCGAAGCACCGCAAGACGGGTATGTGGTGCGGGCCACACGTGCCGGGCAGGGTGAGATCGTGAAGGCTGGCGAACCGATCGTGACGGTGCAGCCCGCACGTCCACGCAAGGCGGTAGAGCTGTACGTGAAGCCCATGGATGTGGCGTTGCTCAAGCCCGGCCGTCACGTGCGCGTCTTCTTCGACGGGTGGCCCGCCCTGCAGATCTCGGGATGGCCGCAGGTCGCCGTGGGGACGTTTGGTGCGCAGGTGGCGGTGATCGACCAGTTCCCGAGTGCCGACGGCCGCTTCCGTGTGCTTCTCGTGCCCGACACCACCCACGACGCACCGTGGCCTGCGCAGTTGCGCCTCGGCACTGGAGTCGAGGGCTGGGCGATGCTGGACAACGTGACCGTGGGTTGGGAGCTCTGGCGTCAGTTGAACGGCTTCCCGCTCTCCATCAAGCCCGACGACGCCCTGCCCGGAGACGCCGTGGCCGGCGACAAGGGCATGAGCGGTGGGGGCAAGCCGTGATGCTGCGCCCTTCCATCGCGGCCCTGCTGGTGGCCGGCATCGTGAGTCGGGCCGGCGCGCAAGCCGTCACCGATGCCGACACGGCGCGTAGCCGCGCACGTGCGCCGGCCAGTGCGCCGGCCAGTGCGCCGGTGGATACGATGGGGACCCCGTTCACGTTCCCCGCGTTCGTGGATGCGGTGCTTTCCAACCACCCGGTGGCACAACAGGCGCAGCTCGTAGCGAAGCAGGCACGGGCGGAGTTGCGACAGGCGTGGGGGGCATTCGACCCCAAGTTGGTCGCGGCGTGGGATCAGAAGCGCTTCGGCGGCAGCGATTATTACCGCTACTTCGATGCGGAGATGAAGATTCCCCTGCCGATCGGCGCCGACGTGACGCTGGCGTTCGACCGGACGATGGGCGGCTACGCCAATCCCGACCGGCGCACGGCCGGTCAGGGGACGTTTTCCGCAGGCATCTCCCTGCCGTTGGGGCAACGCATCATCACCGACGAGCGGCGGACGGCCCTGCGGCAGGCACAGGCAGCCCGGGATGCCGGCGAAGCGGAACGGGTGGGCATGCTGAACACACTGCTCTTTGCCGCCGCCAAGGATTACGGCGCGTGGTACGAGACGTGGCGTCGGCGCGCGATCGCCCAGGAAGGCGAGGCGCTGGCCGACTTCCGGCTGCGTGCCGTGCGCCAGCGCGTGGCGAACGGGGAGAGTGCGCCGATCGACACCATCGAGGCCCTTCTCGAACTGCAGCGCCGCCAGGTCACGCGCTACGAGTCCGAGGCGTCGTTCTATGTGGCCACCCTCAATCTCACCGCGTACCTGTGGGACGACGCCGGGCGCCCGCTGGCGATTCCGGGCGATGCCAAGCCGGGCCTCGACGGGATGGGACGCGTCGGCATCGACTCACTGCGGCTCGATGCGCTACTCACGCTGGCCACCCGACGCAATCCCGAGCTGCTCAAGGTGCAGGCGAAGGTGCAGCGGGCCGAGGCCGATCGGCTGCTGGCCACGCAGGGGCTGATCCCGCTCGCCGAGGCCAAGCTCGCCGGGCTCGCGGAGCGTGGGGGGGACCGGTCGTTCTTCGACCGGGACCGGTTGAACGACAACTACAAGGCCGCCCTGAG
>DCZC01000042.1 GCA_002331565.1 Gemmatimonas sp. UBA2094 | reverse complement strand
CTTCAGCCTCTCGGCCATCTCTCCTGACCTGCTGGAACACGTTCAACCCGTTGCAGCGCAACGCATTGCGCATTCCGTGCCGCCTCGGCTCTGAGGAACCACGACGGAGCGGAAATGTAGTCGGGGGCGCATCGGGGAGGCAATGGCGGTGAGCGGGGAATTCGACAGGCCACGATCAGAATTCCACGCGCCACAATTTTCCGTTGGCGCCACCGATCCACACCGACCGGCCGCTGGCGGACACGCCGGTGGTCACGTCGGTGGTGATGATCTGCCAGCTTCGTCCCTCGTCGAGCGTGTAGAACGCGCCACCGAAGCCCACGGCAACCGCGACGCCGGGCCCGGCATCGGGGACCCAGGCGACGCCGGCGAGCGCCCCGGGACGCGGCGGGCGCGGCCGCATCGTCCACGTGCGTCCGCCGTCTGTGGTGATGCCCACCACGGCCTGCGCCGAGTCGGTGCGCAACCGGTTCATGTCGCCTGCTACGGCCATGCCGCGCTGGGGTGACGAGAAGGCCAGCCCGGACAATCCCGAGGCGATGCCGCGGGCGAATGGCGTGTTCTCCGCCATCCAGGTCCGCCCGCCATCCTTGCTGCGAAAAAGGCGCGAGCCGGGCGCCCCCGTGGCCACGAACACCGTGTTCACGTCGGCGTGCACGACGCACAGGCCACTCGCCGCGAAGGCCCCTTCGCCCGGCAGCGGCTCGGGCACGGCCGTTGGCGCGAGCAGGCGCCACGTGTCACCGGCATCATCCGTGCGCAGCAGGTTCGTGCGGCGCTGCGACGCGTCACCGTAGGCGATGCCCGTGGTGCTGTTGCCGAAGGACAGGCAGTCGTAGAACGCGGCGCTGTCGGTGTTGATGAACTGCAGCGTCCACGTCGCACCGCCGTTGGTCGTGCGATAGATACGCGACTTCGGGCCCTCACCGGTGGAGAGGATCCACGCCGTGTCGGCGTTCACCCCGTGCACGTCGCGGAACTCCAGGGAGTCTCCCACCGGTGTCCCGAGGCGCTCCCACATGCGCCCACCGTCGCGCGAGCGCAGCACGTGCCCCTTGTGTCCCGACGCCCAGATCACGAGCGGATTCACTGCGTGCACCGCCTGAATGAGCGCGGAGGCCGGGCTTTCGAGCGGGGTGATGCGAGGAGCCGGCTGCCCGGTGGCGATGGCGGCGACGGGCTGCGCACCGGCAGAAACACCAATCGCCGCCGTGAGCACGGCGGCGATGGCGATGGACGCTCGCGAGGTGATACGCGTAACTGTGGTCATAGCGGGGAGAGTGGGATTCGAACCCACGGTACCGTTGCCGGTACGCCGGTTTTCAAGACCGGAGCCTTAAACCACTCGACCATCTCCCCTGTCCGGGACGGGCCCGGCGCTGCACGGGAAAATAGCGGGACGCCGCCGCGGCGGCAGCGTCCCTACCGCAAATCCCCGTGCTCAGCGACCGGGCAACGGCGGCAACGCGTCGACGAACTTGATGATCTGCTCGCGCTGCGCCGGCGTGGGAATGCGGCCGATGCCGCCGCCGATGTTGTCGATCATGTTCTTCGCCTGGCTCGTCGCCGGCGTGACTGCCGTGATGGCCGGATGCGACAGGCAGAACTTGAGGAAGAACTGTGCATACGTCGTGGCGTCGAACTCCTTCGCCCACTCGGGCAACGGGGTGTTGGCCGCGCGGCGGAAGAGGCTCGTCCGTCCGAACGGCGCATACGCCAGCACGGCGATCTTCTTTTCCTGCGCGAGCGGGAGGATCACCTCTTCCACGTCGCGGTTGTCGGCCGCGTAGTCCACGCCGATGAAGTCGAGCGGCTCGTTGCGCATCACGTCGATGAGCGACGCGTACTGGTTAGGGAACGTGGTGGTGATGCCCACATAGCGCACCTTGCCCGCCTGCTTGAAATCGCGCGCGATCTTCAACTGCGTCGGCGGGTCACCCATGTTGTGCACCTGCAGCAAATCGATTTTCGGCTGGGCGAAGCGCGCCAGGCTCGCCTCGATTTGGGCCCGCGCCGCAGCAGGGTCGGCCGAATTCCCGCCGCGCCCGGCGACGTTGACCTTGGTGGCCCAGAACAGCTTGCCGGCCACCCCCAACTCGTTGACGATCCTGCCTGCCACTTCCTCGGAGGCACCATAGCCGGGTGCCGTGTCGAAGACGCGGGCGCCGCGCTCCACCATGACTTGAAACACGGCCTTCAGCGCTGCCACGTCTTCAGTGCGGGCCACGCTGGCAAAAGTGGCCGAACTGCCCAAGCCGATGACGGGGATCCGTTCGCCTGTGCTCGGAATGGCGCGCTGAATGAGCTGGCCTTGGGACAGGGCCGCGAGAATCCGGGGGCTCAGGGACAGCGTGGCCCCGGCGCCGGCAGCAGCGGTCAGAAAGTCGCGTCGGTTCATCATCACCAAAATTTACGTGCGCGGGTATTATTCCGCAGAGCCCCGCCGGGGCTGCCAATGGGAACCGTCACACCGACTTCTTCGCCGGAGCCGTCATGCGCACCAACAACCCCGTGCTCTCGAAGTTCGCCGAGACCGCACGCAACACCTTCGGACTCGTCGCACCGGGCGCCATGACCGTGGCCGGCACGGCGGGCAAGGCGCTCGTGCTCCTCGCCGTGGTCATCTTCTCGGCCACCATCACCTGGCAGCAGGTGGCCAACGGCCGCCTCGATCTCGTCGTGCCGGCCATGCTGGTCGGTGGGCTCGGCGGGTTCGTGTTTGCGATGGCCACCAGCTTCCGCCCCCGGTGGGCGCCCGTCACGGCGCCCATCTACGCGTCGCTGGAAGGCATCTTCCTCGGGGCGATCTCGGCGCTGTACAACGCCCGCTTCGCCGGACTGCCGCAGCAGGCCGTGTTGCTCACCTTCGGCGTGGCGGCTGGCGTGCTCGTGCTCTACCGCCTTCGGGTGCTGCGCGCGACGCCCATGTTCCAGCGGATGCTCTTCGGCGCGATGATGGGTATCGGCCTCTTCTATCTCGGCTCGTTCCTGCTGTCGCTGTTCGGTGTGCAGATCGGTTACTTCACGAGCAACAGCATGCTGGCCATCGGCATCAACGTGGTCATCGCCGGGGTCGCGGCGCTCAACCTCGTGCTCGACTTCGATCGCATCGAGGAGGGCAGCCGTATGGGCGCGCCCAAGGCCATGGAGTGGTTCGCCGCCTTCGGCCTCATGGTCACGCTGATCTGGTTGTATCTCGAGCTCCTGCGCCTCCTGTCGCGTCTGCAGGGACGTCGCGACTGAGTGTCCGGCGCGTCGCCGGACTGCTTAGACCGCCGAAAACACGAAGCGCCGCGGCCATGTCGGTCGCGGCGCTTCGTGTGTGTTGCCGGACGATCGGCGATTACTTCGGCCACCCCGTCATCGGGATGCCCGTGATGCGCAGCGCGTTCTGGTAGTAAACCTTCTTGAGCACCACGTCCGGCAGGTCGATGCCGTACAACTTCCAGAAGGCGTGATAGTCGCGGTAATAATCGAAGTAGTCGTCGCGCGTTTCGAGCACGCGCCAGTAGTACGGATACTCTTCCGGCTGGTAGCTGTCCTTGCCGAAGAGAATGCGGTCCTGGTACTTCACGAAGAAGTCGTGTGCCGCGCGTGGCTGACGGCCGATGTCGTACAGGACAGCCCCCATTTCGCCGAGCACGTTCGGCATCTCGTCGAACATCTTGCCGAGGCGACCGAGATCGTTGGCGTGCCAGCCCAGGTGCGCCGCCACGAACGTGGTCTGCGGGTTGGCCTTGAACAGGCTGTCGCGCTCCGCCATGAGCTGATCGAAGCTCGGATAGCGATCCTGCGGATAGTGCCGCTCGGGGAAAAGCGACTGCTCGAGCCACCGCTCGTTGGTGTAGTCCACCGTGCGGAAGAATTCCTGCGGGTCTGCCGTGTGAATGAACACCGGCAGCTTGAGGCGTGCCGCCGCCGCCCACACCGGCTTGAGCTCGGGGTCGTTGAGCTTCAGGCGCGCTCCATCGGCCTTCTTGTTGGAAAGGCCGAAGCCCTTGCCAATCTCGCCGATTCCCACAGCACCGGCCTTATTGTCCGCCTCCAGTTGCGCCACGGCCTTCTCGGCCCAGCCCGGGGTACCCACGCCGTTGAAGTTGATGCCGGTGAGGAAGCGAACGCGCTCCTTCATCGTCTTCGACTGATTCACCAGCGCGATGCCTTGCGTGAGCCGGTCGCCGGATACGTTTCCCGCCACCAGCATGAGCCGCACGTTGATCGAGTCGAGCTGCACGCCGAACTTCTCGAGCGCCTCCGCACTGCCGATCTGCGGACCGCCGGGATGGCCGTGAAAGTCTACCACGGGAAACTTCGCCTTCATGCGCACCGTGGCCGGTACCCTGAGGGTGCTCTTCGGGCGATAGTCCACGATGCTCGGCACGGCGCCTTCTGGCGCAAGGCAGGTGCGCGGCCGGACCTCCGTGGTGCCTGCCGGGCACTCCTCGCCTGGCTTGATTTGCGTACCACCACGGAATCCCTGCGCCATGGTGGTGCAGGGAAGAGCGAGCGAAAGCAACGGGAAGAGCGAACGGGAGACGCGACGCACGGGTGCTCCGGGAGTTTCGGTCGGGAAGAAACGACAAGGGGACCGCCTGCTGAATCTACGCGGAGGTGGTCCCCTTGGTTCGGCCGCGTGGCCGGAGCGCGTCTCGGTTACTTCCTGCTCGTATCCGCCGGGAGCAGCAGCGGTTGCGCGGCCGTGTCGGCCCCAGGCGCGATCGGCAACGTAGGCTGGCGATCGAAACCGAAGATCTGCGCGCGGCGCATGGCCGTGGCGACCTGCTTGGACTGGTCGTACACGGTGCGCGACTCGGGGATCTTGCCGCTCTGTGCCAGTGCCTCGGCGAGTGTGACCCCACTGATGACGTAGAGGTCGGGGATGCCCACGGAGGCATCGTCCACCCACCCGTCACGCGCCGCCAGCGACTTGGTGGCCGTGAACACGTTCGTCCAGAGCTCCAACGAGCGCTTCACGTCCATCGCGCCCTCGCCCTGGATGAGTACGATGTCCGGCCCCGGTACCACGGGCTGCGGCAACAACTTCTTGGTGAGTCCCTGCGTGACGACGTACCGCTCGAGGCCAAGCTCGTACGGATACCCGCCGGCGGTGCGACTGAAGAAAATGCCACGGTCGGGGAAGGCATCGCGGATCATGAAGTAGACCATCTGGTCGGCCTTCATGATCTGCGGCAGGCGCGGTTGCGCAATGATCTCGCCCTTCTGGAAGGCGGCGTTCTCCGGCGTGGCAATGGCCAGCGGCAGCGCGTCGGCTTCGTCGAAGGTCATCTTCACCGGCGGGCCGCTTGGCTGCTTCTTGCCCATCCCCTTGTACATCGCCGGCCCGTTGGCTTCGTCGTACGGGTACGACTCGCGGCGCAGCAGCTGGCGCACGTACCAGTCGGTGTTGAGCAGCGACGTATTGGCAACGATGACGTCCTTGCGGATGCCCTCCACCTCCTGGGCGTACCACAGCGGGAAGGTGTCATTGTCGCCGACGGTGATGAGAATGCCGTACGGCTCCACTGAGTTGAGGAGGTCGCGCGCGAAGTCGGTCGTGTCGGTCTGACCGCCGCGCGACGCTTGTGTCCAGTTGCCGAAAAGCGGGATGAACGCGATGGCGAGCAACGGCGATGCCATGAGGAAGCTGCGCGTACGCGGCTCGCTTACCGTCTGCTTGCCCAGCTTCACCTCGTCGGCCCCGAACAGCGTGGCCACCGTCTCCCACAGATAAAAGAGGCCGAGCGCCGCCCAGACACTGAGTGCGGAGAAGCTCCACAGGTAGAAGTAGTCGCGGTCGCGCACTTCACGGGGGACGCTGTCGCCCAACTCGGGCGCCTGCGAGTGGCCGTACTTGAAGTTGAGGTAGAAGATGAGCCCCAACGTCATCGTGGCCACCAGCGGCCCGAAGAACCAGAAGCTGCGCCGGTCCTTCTGGAAGTGCATCCATCCACCGAGGATCACGAGAATGAAGTAGAACACCGCGAGGCCATTCTGCAGCCCGGGGTTCTCGTTGTAGGCGTCGCGCAGCCACTGCCACTTGAAGTACAACCAGTACATCCCCAGCTGCGCGGCAAACGGCGCCTGGCGCTCACCGAGCTCCGGCTTCCCGTACTGGCCGCGGTTGAAGTTGTACATGAAGCGGTCGTACGTGAGCTGGCTGAACGTGCAGTCGGCCTTGATCTCCGTGGCGCAGCCGGTGGGCTCGCCTTCGTTGATGGCCGGGAAATGCGCGGCCCGGATGGGCTGGGTGGCGAACGGCGTAAGTCCGAACACCAGCGCCGCGGCACACGCCACGAGCAACTTCCAGCGCAGCAGCGTCTGTGGGCGGCGGATCAGTACCGCGAAGCCCACCGCCGGTGCGGCGAGCATGCCGGCCATGTGGTTGGTATAGCCGAGCCCGAGCAGATACGCGATAAGGACCAGTAGTCGATCGGCCGTGCGAGATTCCGGATCGTCACACCAGCGCACGGTCAGCCAGCAAATGATGGCCAGCCCCACGAGCGATACGGTGTACACCTTCTCGTTCACGACCGACTGGTTCCACACCGTGAAGGCCGTGGCGCCGATGAGCACCGCGAGCGAACCGCCCACGATGCGCTGCCAGCGGCGGGGCATCCACTGCACCAGCACGCGTTCGGTGACGAGGAACCAGAACATCGCGCTCACCGCGCTCGACAACGCCGCTAGCACATTGATGCGCATGGCCACGGTCGGCGCGATCGGGAGGATGCTGAAGACCCGCCCGATGAGCACGAAGAACGGATTGCCCGGCGGGTGCGGAAGGCCCAGCACGTAGGCGGCCGCGATGTACTCGCTGGTGTCCCACATCGACGTGGTGGGGGCGAGCGTGACAAGGTACAGCAGGAACGCCACGAGCCCCGCGATCGCGGCGGCGAGGTAGGACGGTCGGTAATCGAGTTCGGCGGCCTCGGCGCGCGTGGCGCCGTAACTGGCAGAGGTCGCGGATGCGGTCGCGGCGACGGTCATGGACTGATCGGAGGGTGTGCAGCCGGCGCCCGGATGGGCCGCCGGAATTCCAGTGCCGGAATCCGGTTACCCGGATTACCTGCAATCACGGAAGTTCGCCCCGTGTGGGAAGGGGCACAACCCGTTCCGGAGGCTCCGCCGGGCTCCCAACGGTCACGCTGCCGGCCTCGATGGCTTAGCTTATGCGGCACGGCGGGCAGGGCGTGCCCTCAGCGGACTCCCCCCGGCAATCACCGTTCCGTCACATCTGTCCGGCCCGGGTATGCACAAGCGCGATTTTCTCCGTACTCTCGGCGGTGCCGCCATCGGCCTCGCGCTCTCGCCCGCCGAGCGGCGGCTCCTGGCCGCCACGCCACCGGCCGCGCT
>DCZC01000108.1:2328-3238 GCA_002331565.1 Gemmatimonas sp. UBA2094 | reverse complement strand
CTCAAGCGCGACCCCATCGCGCTGCACCGCCAGCGCATGGAAGAGGCGGGCGAGATCAGCGCCGCCGACGTGACCGCGATGGACGAAGCGATCAAGACGCTCGTGCAGGACAGCATCGACTTCGCGGAAGCGAGCCCGGAGTTGCCGCTCGAGGCGCTCATGGAAGACATCCTCGTCGAAACCACGAGCTGAGGCGCGCACACACCATGGCCATCATCACGTACCGCGACGCGCTCAACCAGGCGCTCCGCGAAGAGATGCACCGCGACGACCGCGTCTTCCTCATGGGTGAGGAGGTCGCCGTGTACCAGGGCGCCTACAAGGTGTCCAAGGGACTGCTCCAGGAATTCGGCGAGATGCGCGTGGTCGACACGCCCATCACCGAACTCGGCTTTGCCGGTGTGGGCGTGGGCGCCGCCATGTGCGGCCTGCGCCCGATCATCGAGTTCATGACGTGGAACTTCGCGCTGCTCGCCATCGACCAGGTGGTGAACGTGGCCGCCAAGATGCTGTACATGTCGGGCGGCCAGTTCCCCATGCCGATGGTGTTCCGCGGCCCCAACGGCGCGGCGCTGCAGCTTGCGGCGCAACACTCGCAGGCGTTCGAGTCGTGGCTCGCCCACATCCCCGGCCTCAAGGTGGTCGCGCCGGGCACGCCGTACGACGCGAAGGGGCTGCTCAAGGCCGCCATCCGCGACGACAACCCGGTGTGCTTCCTCGAGGGCGAGATGCTGTACAACACGAAGGGCGAAGTGCCCGACGAGGACTACGTGATCCCGCTCGGCAAGGCCGACCTCAAGCGCGAAGGCGATCACTGCACGCTCATCACGCACGGCAAGATGGTGCTGGTGGCCATGCAGGCCGCCGATCAGCTCGCGAAGGAGGGGATTCGCTGCGACGTGGTGGACCT
>DCZC01000108.1:0-2084 GCA_002331565.1 Gemmatimonas sp. UBA2094 | reverse complement strand
CGGGCGGTCGTCGTGGAAGAAGGGTGGGAGCTGTGCGGCGTGGGCGCGCAGGTGGTGGACTACGTGCAGCGCTACTGCTTCGATCACCTCGATGCGCCGGTGTTGCGTGTGCATCAGGCCGATGCGCCCATGCCGTACACGAAGAGCCTCGAGAAGGCGGCCAAGCCCGACGTCCCCAAGACGATCGCGGCGGTGAAGCAGGTGCTCTACCTCGATTGACCAGGCTCACCCTCTTAGCGATTTCATAGCGATCCCATGGCGACGAAAGTGATGATGGAGGCGCTCTCCCCCACGATGGAGGAAGGGCGCCTGGTGAAGTGGACGAAGAACGTGGGCGACGCGGTGAAGAGCGGCGACACCATTGCCGAAGTCGAAACCGACAAGGCGATCATGGAGCTCGTCGCCCGCGGCGACGGCATTCTGCGCGCGCGTCTCATCAACGAAGGCGCCACCAGCGCCGTGGGCGTGACGATCGGGGTGATTGCCGCGGCCGACGAGGACATTTCGGCGCTCGCCGGTGGCCACGCCCCCACGGAAGCGCCGTCGGAGCAGCCGAAGGCCGTGCCCGCGAGCGAACTGCCCGCGCCGCCCACCGACGCGAAGGAGCACGCGCATCCGCCGGCCGGAACCGCCGAGCATGTGCCCGACGCGACGCCCGGTGGCCCGGTGCGCAGCTCCCCGATGGCGCGTCGCATTGCGGCCGAGCGTGGCATGAACCTGCAAGCCATTCAGGGCACCGGCCCCGGTGGTCGCGTGATCAAGCGCGACATCGAAGCCGCCGCGAGTGCCGCACCGGGTGCAGCGCCCATCGCCGCCGCTCCGCGCCCCAGTGCCTCCGTGCCTCCCGGCGCCACGCAGACATCGATGCAAATCGATGGCGAATTCCGCGACGTGGCGCTGACGCAGATGCGCAAAACCATCGCGCGTCGCCTCGGCGAGAGCATCGGCCCCATCCCCACCTTCTTCCTCACGTCGGAAATCGACATGACGAACGTGGGCACGTTGCGCGAGCAGATGGTGGCGGCCGGCGATCAGTTCAAGGTGTCGGTGAACGACATCGTGATCAAAGCGGTAGCCATCGCGCTCACGCGTCACCCCGAAGTGAACGCGCACTGGCAGGGCGAGAGCATCCGCTACTTCAGCGCCGCCCACGTGGGCATGGCGGTGGCAACGGACGACGGCCTCATCGTGCCGGTCATCCGCGACGCGCATCTCAAGGGCCTGGGGGCGATCGGCCGGGAAGCACGCGACCTCGCGAAGAAGGCGCGCGAACGGAAGCTCACGCCGGCCGAGTACAGCGGCGGCACGTTCAGCGTGTCGAACCTCGGCATGTTCGGCATCAAGCATTTCTCGGCGGTCATCAACCCGCCCCATGCGACGATCCTGGCGGTGGGCGCCGGCGAGCAGCGCGTGGTGGTGAAGAACGGCCAGCCTGCGGTCGCCACCGTCATGAGCGTGACCCTCTCCACCGATCACCGCGCGGTCGATGGGGCGCTGGGCGCCGAACTGATCGCCGCCTTCAAGCAGCTGATCGAGAACCCGATGTCGATGCTGGTGTGAGTTGCGCCCATACCCTCCCCCCTTGTGGGGAGGATTGGCCGCGCAGCGGACGGGGTAGGGGTCATGTATCCTTACTCAGCAATCTGAATAGCTCTTGCCGATCATCCAGAACCCGCTCATCGCCCTTGAAGACGCTGTATTCGATGTGGTCGTCAAAAAAGTCGACCTCCACCCGAGCGCCGACGAGGGTTAATGTCACCATGATGGAATCCGAGCGCATGTGCTCAAGGCGGTAGACAATGGAATGGTCCTTCAAGAAGTTCAGAAATGGCAGGAGATCGCAAATGCCGTTCAGCTTCATGTCCCTCGCCTCTCTGATCTCGCCTTGATGAACGACGTCTGCATCAACATCAAACCGCTCCAAATCCACCCAATTCGGGAAAGAGCGGCCAGAGCCTTGCTTATCTTACCGACTGCCCAGTGGCCCCTCAACGATCGAGTCTGAACCATGGCCTCAACTCCCTACGACATCCTCATCATCGGCGGCGGGCCGGGCGGTTATGTCGCCGCCATTCGCGCGGCGC
>DCZC01000175.1 GCA_002331565.1 Gemmatimonas sp. UBA2094 | reverse complement strand
GGCCGTTCAGTCAGTCGCTGGTCCCCAGCCGCGACGGTGGCGTAGGGAACGCTGTGGTGTGGCTGCAGGGCGTGGCAACGGGGCGCAGGGACGATGCGCCCCGTCGTGCGCGGCTGACGCTCGACGGCTGCCGGCTCGAGCCGCGCGTGCAGCGCGTGGCGCTCACCGGCACACTGCTCGTGAACGGCCGTGACGCCATGCTGTCCCGTCTCCGCTTCACCGTCGAGGGAGAAGCGGCACCGCGCGCCACCGTGCTGTTGAGTGACGTGGGGCAGATCGTGCCCACCGATGCGGCAAGCACCAGTCCGGGACTCGTGCAGGTGCACGACGACCTGCACCCGTGGGTACGCGCCTACCTCGTGGTCGCGCCGCATCCCTTCGTGGCCGTGACTACCGCCGACGGCCAGTTTCGTTTCGACGGCGTCCCGCCGGGGCGCTACACCTTGCACGTGTGGCACGAACGGCTCGGCACGCAAGAGACGAAGGTACGCGTGGAGCGGGGCGTGCAGACGCGGATCACGGTGGCGTACTGAAACAGCGGCAGTACGGCCTGCGCCCCAATCGCGGAGGGTTTCCCGTACAGCCCGCCTTCGCGCCCGAGCAGTCCCGCGGGTCCCGCGCGTCTCAGCGGGAGAGCGCCCGATCCACTCCCATCGCCACGAACAGCAGCGCCAGGTAGAGTAGCGAGTACTTGTACACCCACCACGCCGGCGCCGTCCATGGCTGCCCCTGCTGAGCGGCCCGCAGCACCTTGAGCACGCCCCACATCAGCAGCCCGCCCAGCACAACGGCCGACGCGAGATACAGCAGGCCGAAGGCGCCGTAGAGCACCGGCAGCACCGTGAGTACGAGCAGGATCACCGTGTACCACACCATCTGCCACATCGTCTCGCGCTCGCCCCACACCAGCGGGGCCATGGGCACCTTGGCGCGGCCGTAGTCCACCTGCTTGAGCAGCGCGAGCGCCCAGAAGTGCGGGGGCGTCCAGTAGAACACGATGAGGAACAGGCACAGCGCCGTCACGTCGAGCGTGCCCGTCGCCGCCGCCCACCCCACCAGCGGCGGAAAGGCTCCGGCCGCCCCGCCGATGACGATGTTCTGCGGGCTCGTGCGCTTGAGGATGCGCGTGTAGATGAACACGTAGAAGTAGAAGCCGGCCAATGCGAGACCGGCCGTGAGCACGTTCACGAAATGCGCGAGCATCCACGTCGCGAAGGTCGCGCACGCCACGCCGAACGCCAGCACCTGCGTGGGGGTCATGCGCCCGCTCGGAATGGGGCGCAGGCGCGTGCGGGCCATCACGTCGTCGATGTCGCGGTCGATGTACATGTT
The DNA here is from genome assembly GCA_002331565.1 of Gemmatimonas sp. UBA2094. Taxonomy (GTDB): domain Bacteria; phylum Gemmatimonadota; class Gemmatimonadetes; order Gemmatimonadales; family Gemmatimonadaceae; genus Gemmatimonas. Next base: position 5,701 of record DCZC01000175.1, on the reverse strand, counting down.
CACCGCGTTCGCACCGCCGGCCATGAGGTAGCCCCCCACCATCACGAGCAACACCGTCCACAGGCTCGGGCTCCCCGCCGCATACATCGGCGCGGCCGTCGTCACGAGCAGCAGCGAAATGATGCGCGGCTTCGTGAGCGCCACGAGGTCACGTGACAGCGGGGTGTCGGCCGGAGTGACCGCGGGCGTCTCGTCGTTCGCCGGGGGCGTCACCGGAGCAATACTGCTGGCCATACGGGATCAGCCTCGGTCACACGGAGTGCAGGGCGCGCCAAGCGCCATAGAAGAACGCCACAAGACCGGCGATGGGCAGGAGGACCTGCACGATCTCGGCCCAGCGTCGTGGAGCGGGGACGGCGCTGTTGGTCGGCGCCGCCGGCAACGTGCGAAACACCGCACGCATGATGTAGAGCTGAGCCACTCCGCAGATCGCCACGGCCAGCCAGAACAGCGCCGTGGAAATGGTGGGAGACAACAGGGAGTCGATCGGGGAGTTCATGACAGCTGAAAACTAGACGGTATCCTGAGGTGGTGAACCCCCGTCCCGCGTACTACCATAGCGACCATGGCCAAGCCCAACGTCCCCTCCGCTGCCGCCGCGCCCAACGCGGCCGCGCCTTCCGCTCCGCAGGAACTGCCCCGGACACTCGGTCTCTGGAGCGCCATCGCCGTGCTCGTGGGCACGACGATCGGCTCCGGCATCTTCCGGTCACCGGCCGGGATCGCCGACAAGCTGCCCGGCCCGCTCCCCCTCATGGCCGTGTGGGCCATGGGCGGGTTGTTCGCCCTCTGCGGCGCGCTCACGCTGGCCGAACTGGCCGGCGCGATGCCGCGCACTGGTGGCTATTTCGTGTACATCCGCGAGGCGTGGGGCCGGCTCCCGGCGTTCCTGTACGGGTGGGCCGAGTTCACACTCATCCGCGCCGCCGCGCTGGGCGGCATCTCGCTCACCTTCGGCCAGTACGCCCTGCGGGCAGTGGGGATCGATCCCAGCGTCGCGCCGTACGACGACTACGCGCACTACCTCGCCGCCGCCGCGCTCGTCCTCATGGCCACCATCAACGTGGTGGGGCTGCGCTGGGGCTCGCTGGTGCAGAACGTAACCACCATCGCCAAGTACGGCGGGCTGGTGATCATCGTCATTCTCGCGCTGGCGCTCGGCCTTCCCGCCACCGGTGGCAACTTCACCCCCGCGACGCCACCTGGCAGCTTCAGCGTGTCAGCGTTCGGCCTCGCGCTGGTGAGCGTGCTCTGGGCCTTCGACGGCTGGGGAGATCTCGCCAAGGTGTCCGGCGAGGTGAAGGACCCCGAACGCACGCTCCCCAAGGCCATCGTGCTCGGGACGCTCGCCATCATCGCGATCTACCTGCTCGCCAACATCGCGTATCTCAGCGTGCTCAACGTGGAAGAAATGCGAAAGGCGCCCCTCGTGGCCGCCGATGTGGCGCTGCGGCTCATCGGCCCCGTCGGCGTCACGCTCGTGTCGCTCACTGTGCTGCTCTCCACCTTCGGCAGCGTGAACGGCTCGCTGCTCACCGGCCCGCGCATCTTCTTCGCCATGGCCGACGACGGACTGTTCTTCAAGCAGGTGGCCAAGGTGCACCCCACCTTCAAGACGCCGCACGTGGCCATCATCATGACCGGCACGCTGGGCGTGGCCTTCGTGCTGCTGCGCAGCTTCGAGCAGCTCGCCGACATCTTCGTCACCGCGAGCCTCGTGTTCTACATCATGAGCATCAGCGCCGTGTTCAAGCTGCGCCGTCGCCCCGAGTGGAACCCGCCGGTGAAGACGCCGCTCTACCCGTTCGTGCCGGCGCTTTTCTGCCTCGCGGTGCTCTTCCTGCTCGGCAATGCGCTCATGGACCCCGCGCAGCGCGTTCCCACGCTCGGCGTGTTTGGTGTGATTCTGTTGGGGGTGCCGGTGTTCTACGCGACGGTGGGGCGGAACAGCAAATGAACGGCGCGCGTACGCGCGCCGATGGTTCACAAGGGAGGGAGCAGGTCGAAGGCGATCAGGTGGCAGGCGGTAGGTAACCTTCATCCTTCCTCCTGAAACCCTCTCCCCTGCCTCCTCCCTTGCAAACAAAAGGGGGAGCCGGCATGGCCGGCTCCCCCTTCGTCATTCGACCAAGCGCGTAGCGCTTAGTTGAACAGGTACCGCAGCCCCAGCTGCATGCGCCACACGTCGCCCGTACCGGCCGTGCGCTCGAAGCTCTTCGAGAGCAGCGTCGTCGGGTTCAGGTTGGCCATACGGTACAGCGCCTTGCCGTTCGCGTCGGCGCCACGCGCCACCAGCGGACGGGTGTTGATCAGGCGCAGCCCCTGACCCCAGTTGTCGTTCAGCAGGTTGCCGAAGTTCAGGATGTCGAAGCGCAGCTGCAGCGTGTTCTTCTGGCCGCCGAGGCGGGCGAAGATGTCCTGCGTGATGCTCACGTCGGCGTTGTACACCATCGGGAGGAACACGGCGCCACGCTCGGCGTACTGGCCGCGACGCGACGACAAGTACTTGTCCTGATTGATGAACGCTTCCCAGGCATCCTGCTGCTCCGCCACCGAGAACAGGCGACCGCCCGTCGGGGTGTAGGCTTCGAAGTTCATCTCCGCGCGATCCTTCGCCACGTAGATCAACTCGTTGTTCGCGATGCCGTCGCCGTTGAGGTCGCCCGAGAAGGTATAGCTCGTGTTGCCGGCGTTGCGGCCTTCGAAGTAGAACGAGATGCCCGTCTTGCCGAAGTCGAAGTAGCGACGCTCGTACGAGGCCGTCACGAAGAAGCGGTGACCAGCGGCCGTCCCCGAGATGCCCACGCCCGGGTTGTTGGCATCGCGCACCATCGGGTTGCCGGTGAAGCTGCCCGCGGCGATCGAGCCCGGGTCCACCGTGTTGCGCGACATGCCGTAATTGTAGGCCGCCTTGGCGAAGAAGCCGCTGCGGAAGCCACGCTCGAGGGCAAACGACGCGTTCCACGCGCTGCCCACGTCCTGGTTCTTGAGGACGATGGCGTTCTGCACGTTGCAGTTCAGGCGCACCTGGAGGCCGGAGGCCGGGCAGGTGTCGCTGTACCGCGGACGGTTGTCCGGGCCGACGAAGGCACCCGTCGGAGCGGCCAGGTTGGCATCGATGTAGTACACACCGTTCACGTCCTTGCTGTACAGGAACTCGGCCGTCGCGTTGAGGCCCCAGAACAGGCGGCGATCCACAGCGATGTTCGAGCGCCAGATCTGCGGGAACTTGAACGTCGGGTCGGTGAGCGCGAGTTCGTACTGCGCGGCCGGCGTGCCGTTCACGGTGGCCGGCTTGTACGCGTTCGGGTTCGGATTGAACGGGCGGTTGCGCACGTTGTCCACCGACTCGAAGCCCGTCAGCACGCCGTTGTTGCCGATCTGGTTCGAGATCCACACGTACGCCGGACGGCCGGTGAACACACCGGTGCCGCCGCGGATCTGCGTCTTCTGGTCACCCGTCACGTCCCAGTTGAAGCCGAGGCGCGGGCTCCAGAGGAGGTTCGCATCGGGCAGCTTCTGCGTCTGGTACTGCACCGCGTTGCCGTTCTCGTCGCGGAACGTGTAGCCGTTCGCCTGGGCATTGGTGAAGCCCGTTTCGCCGAACACCGGCACGTCCATGCGGAGGCCGGCCGTGAAGCGGAGGTTGTCCGAGGCGCGGTACTCGTCCTGCAGATAGATGCCGCCGTACATCACTTCGAGCGGCTGGATCGGCTTCTCCTGACCGGGGATGTTCGCCCACCGCACCTGGAATCGGCGCAGCGTCACCGGCGACGTGGTGCGGTTCGGATTGGCGAGATAGTCGTTGGCGTCGGTGTAGAAATCAGCCAGCGAGTTGTACACGTACGAGCTCTGCGAGCCCGGGAAGAACACGTTCTCCGACCGGTACTTCTCGAACGAGCCGCCGAGCGTGAACTCGTGCTTGTCACGCGAGACGGTCAGGTTGTTCTGGATCTGGAAGCTCTTGTAGCGCAGTTCGTTGTTCGGCGTGAACGGCTCGAAGCCGAACGACGTGTACGCCGTCCCGTCCTGCAGGATGTCGACGAACGGGAAGATCGACCCGCGCGACTGACGGCTTTCGTCCTGCGACGTGTAGCCGATGATGAAGTTGTTCGCCATGCGGTCGCCGAACAGCGAGTTCCACTCACCCACCACCGACCGGATGTTCTCCTGGATCTGGTAGTTGGAGTTCTGGAAGGAGAGGAACGTGTTGTTGTTGGCGCGGCCGAAGCCAAGCGAGCTCGACGTGGAGAGATTCACGTCGGTGTTCGAATTGAGCGCGGTGAAACGCAGGCTGAACTTGTTCTTGTCGTTCAGGTTGTAGTCGAAGCGGCTGAGCAGACGCTGCGACGGCGTTTCGTTGTCGTAGCCGGTGTACGGGCCCGTCTCGTACTTGAAGCGGTCGCGCAGGAACGTCGTGAGTCCGGTGAGGTCCGACTGGAGCACGCGCGTCATGTTGCCCGTCACCGCGGCGCCGCCCGGGTTGGCCGTGCGGAGAATGCCGGGCTGCGTCTGCTTGTCCTCTTCGTAGCTGGCGAAGAAGAAGAGCTTGTCCTTGATGAGCGGACCGCCGAGGCGGGCGCCCACCTGCGCGAAGTCGAACGTGCCCGGGTTGAACGCGTTCGCACCGGCCTGACGGCCGACATAGCGCTGGTTGCGCAGGAAGTAGTAGGCCGAACCGTTGAACTGGTTCGTGCCCGAGCGCGTGACGGTGTTCACACCGGCGCCCGTGAAGTTGCCCTGGCGCACGTCGAACGGCGCGATGTTCACCTGAATCTGCTCGATGGCGTCGAGCGAGATCGGCGCGACGCCCGTACGGTCACCCGGCTGACCGCCGAGACCGAACGAGTTGTTGAAGTACGAACCGTCGACCGTGATGTTGTTGAGACGGTTGTCCTGACCGGCGAAGCTCGAGCCACTCGCCTGCGGCGTGAGGCGCGTGAAGTCGCCGATACGACGCGAGATCGTGGGCAGCGCGTCGATCGTCTGACGCGTCACCGACGTGGCGGCACCGGTGCGCGTGGTGCTGAGCGCGCTCGGGTCGGCCTGCGTGGTGATCGCCTGCAGCTGCACGGCCGCCGACGTGAGCTTGAAGCGCACGTCGCTCGTGACGCCGAGCGTGAGGGCCGCGATTTCGCGCGTCTCCTTGCGGAAGCCGAGCGCCGACGCGGTGATCTGGTACGGACCACCGATACGCATACCGATAATGGCAAAGCCGCCATCGGCGCGGGTGCCGGTGCTGTAGCGCGTACCCGAGGGCTGGTGCACGGCATCGATACGGACGTTCTCGATGGGCTTGCCCGCGGAGTCGGTCACGGCACCGCGAATCGCGGACGTCGTGACCTGCGCCTCCACCGGGCGGGCGGTCGCGAGGGCAAACATCGCCACGGCGCCCGCAATCCAGCTGCGACCTGCACGCCGGATCAGGTGAAACATGAAATGCTCCTGGGATCGTGAGGGATGGGACCGGTGCACCGGGACGGACAGGTCCGGGCGGTTGAGAAAACAGGGGATACCGGCCACGCTCAAATGTAACGGACCCGGGCCGCTTTGAAGGACCTTCCGACCGGGAATGCGGCGGCCGTTACGCAGCTGTTGCGGCCGTCGAAGGGCGAACGCGGAAAGAATGGGGACGGTTCGCGTTCTTTACTCTGGAATGCGTAAGCGCTGAAACTCCAGGATGCAGGGGGACGGGTGTCAG
>DCZC01000169.1:18240-18877 GCA_002331565.1 Gemmatimonas sp. UBA2094 | reverse complement strand
ACCAGCACGTCGGCGCGGTGCTGCTCGCCGAGCTGATCGACGAGCTCCCAATGCGGGCCGGTACGCGTCGCGCGTTGCACCTGTACACCGGTCTTCACGGTCACGTCGGCGGCAAGATGCTTGGGCCACGCGGACATCGCGCCCTGGCCCGTGTACCCGTTGCCCATTCGCGTCAGATGGCCGTCGAACTCCCACGATTCTGCGTAGCGTTGTGTACGGGCGTCAGCGAACGCCATGCGCGGGGCGCCGTGATCGAAGCGCCAATCCCCCTCGCGTCTGGTGCTCAGGCGCCCGCCCACCCCGCGTCCCTTCTCCAGCACGGTGACCGTGTAGCCGTGATCTGCCAACGTGCGCGCGCAGGCCAGCCCGGACACGCCCGCGCCCACGACGAGCACACGCGGAGCGGCCTCCCGCGCCGGTCGCAGCACGCGCCGGCGATAGCCCTCGAGGTCGAGCCGCTTGAGATGCTCTCCGGTCGGCCGCGGCCGCACGGTTCCCAGGACGCGCACCGGCGGAGTGAACGGTCGGTCGAATTGTCCCAGACACCAGAGCAACCCGCCATATGAGGCCGGATCGCGCCCGTCGAGTGCATACCGGTGGTTGAGATCCACGAGGCGGTCCAGCGCCTGTTCGGCGT
>DCZC01000169.1:0-17984 GCA_002331565.1 Gemmatimonas sp. UBA2094 | reverse complement strand
CAATGACTGCTGGGTGGCGTCCCACAGGGGGTCGCCGGTTCGCGCCCGCGACAGCTGTTCCCACGACAGCACGTCGCGGGAGTCGCGCTCGTGCTTGGCCAGCGTCTCGCGGGCCCACGTCGGGATGCCCTCGATCGTCGTCGGCGACGCATGCCAGTAGCAGAATGCATAGGCCAGCTCGCGCCATACCAGCAGTTCGTCGTTGAACTTTTCCGGCCCGTCGCCGCCCATGTCGGCACACTCGCGGGCGATGCGAAGCGCCGACACCATGCCGTAGTGAAAATACGGCGACATGCGGCTCACGCCGTCGATGGTCGCGTCATTGCGCTTGGCCGCGTACTTGGCGAGCCGGCCGCTGCGCTTGAACTCCTCCCAGCGCGCGTACCCGGCGTGCGAGCCGCCGCGCGTATGCGGTACCGGCCCCACGCCGTGATCGATCTCGCACTCGGCCACCATCGATGCGATGTCGGCGGTGGCCAGTGTCACCGGCTCGTAGGGCAGATCCGCCGGGACGAACGGTGCGCCGTCGGGCTCCACATCGCGCCACGGCGTCGTGAGGCGCTCGTCGCGGATACGTGCCGTGTCGTCGCGAAAGGCGAAGGCGCGCGTGTGCGCCTTCTCGGCGAGCGGCATCGGCACGACGCACGCCGTGTCCACGCTCCATACGGGGCAGGAGGCACCGTCCGCCAGACCATCCGTGAGCCAGTCGAGTGGCGGAACGGGCATCGTTTCGGTGATCACCACGCTCGCGCGCGCGGCCAACCGCTTCAGCGCCGGCGCGCGATGTCCGGGTCGCTCGAGGTGGAACGCGTAGCCGATGCCGCGCCGCGCACATTCGGCCTCCACATCACGCGCACCTTCGAGGATGAAAGTGTGGTGGCGATCGGAGGCGTACGGATAGCGTTCGCTCAGCGCGTGGTACACGAACACGGGGCGTTGCAACGCGCGCCCCAGCAGCAGCGCCGTGTCGAGCGCCGGGTTCTCGTGCGCGCGCACCGCCGTGCGCATCCAATACAGCACGAACTCGCCGGCGGGCGGTGCCGTGCGAATGGCCGAATGCGTCGTGATACGCTCGGCGAGATGGTCGGGAAGCAGTTCGGGTCGGAGCACGCTGGTCAACGCGCTCCGACCCGAAGTGGTGCCCGGCCGGTGTGTCGGCGTGAGGCGCGTCAGCGACGGTGTATCTGCCCGCCCTTCATGACGAATTTCACCTGACGCAGCTGCCCGATGTTCTTCGTGGGATCGCCCTGCACGGCCACGAGATCAGCCAGCAATCCGGTCGCGATGCGGCCGAATTCGTTCTCACGGTGCATGATGCGCGCGTTCACGCTGGTGGCCGCCTTGAGCGCCTGCATCGGCGTCATGCCGTATTCCACCATGAGTTCCAGTTCGAGCGCATTCGTGCCGTGCGCGAACACGCCCACGTCGCTGCCGTTGCAGATCGTCACGCCCGACGCGAGGGCCGCGGTGAACATGCGCTTCTTCTGCGCGATCCCCGCCGGATCGGGATCGACGCCCTTCTTCCAGCCGCGATAGCGCGTGGTGCTCTCCGTTGCCGCCAGCGTCGGGCAGAAGGCCACGTTCTTCGCTTTCATCATCGCGAACACCTCCGGCGTGGCCGCATCGCCGTGTTCGATCACTTCCACGCCGGCGGTGATGGCACGGGTCATCCCCTCCACGGTGCTCGAATGCGCCACCACCGGACGCCCGCTCGACGCGGCCGTCTGCACAATGGCCTGCCACTCCGCGCTCGTGAAGGTGGGGCGCGCTTCACCGCGCGACCCCCAGCGATAGTCCGCGTAGATCTTGATCCAGTCGGCGCCGTGCCCGATCTGGTCGCGCACCACCCGCGTGACGCCTTCCACGCCGTCGGCTTCTTCGGCGCCCTGCGGGACACCGATCTCCGCGCCGAAGCCCTTCGGGCCATACGAGCCGGTGGCCACGATGGCCTTGGTCGTCACGAACAGTCGGGGACCAGGAATGATGCCTTGCTCCACCGCGTCCTTGAGTCCCACATCGGCGTATCCCGCGCCTTCGGTCCCCAAATCGCGCAGCATCGTGAAGCCCGCGTCGAGCGTGGCCTTGAGATGATTCACGGCGCGCGCCGTGCGCAACGCGAGCGATTCGCGCAGCACCTGGTCGTTCCACGGCGTTTCGTCGTACGGGTGCAGCAGGACGTGGCTGTGCAGGTCGCTCAAGCCGGGCAGCAGCGTTGTGCCTTTGAGCTCCACGCGCTGCACGTTGGCGGGAACCCGCAGCGAGGCGAGCGGCCCCGCCGCGGCGATTCGCTGACCGCTGACCAGCACGGCCCAGCCCTTGTGCAACTCGTCGGTGGTGCCGTCGAACACGGCATCGGGAATCAGCAGCGTCGCCGCATCGGTTGGCGCGGCGGCGGGCGTCGGCTGCGCCGCGGCCACCGGCGCGATACAGACGGCAGAGGCGACGGCGAATGCTGCGGAGACGATTGAAGCAGAAAGGCGGAGTCGGAACATCAGGCGGGGGGCAGAGGGGCGGCGAATTCGCCGGAAGACTGCGACAGCGTGACCAGACCGGCGACGCCGCCCGAAACCACGAACGCCATGGCGTCGGCGCTCGCGACGTCGAGGGGCTGCACTTGAGATGTGTGGACCACGTACAGCTGACCCGAGAAATTGTACGAGTGCGGACAGTACACGGCCACCTGCTGATCGAGACCGAGATGCGTCAGGCTCTCCTGCGTCACGAAGCCCATGAGCCGCACCGATCCGTCGGCCGCGACATTCATGATTACCGGCTTGTCGAACCGTCGCTTCTCGCCGACGAACGCGTTGAGCAGATCCTTGGTGGAACCGTAAAGCAGCCGCACGAAGGGCAGCCGCGCCATGATCCCCTCCAGCGCTGCTACCGCCGACCGGGTAAGCAGGCTGGAGCCGAGGAACCCGAAAAGCGTGATCAGCAGCAGGGTTGCCACGAAGCCGGCGCCCGGGATGGGAAGTCCCAACCAGCCGTCCACGCTCCGGAATACGATCCAGCACACCCACGCCGTTATGGCCAAGGGCGCGAGGAGCACCAGCCCTCGGGCGAAGTAGCCGAGCAATCGTCTCATCTGTATCCTCACGCGGCTGTCGCCGCGCCGTTAAACTTCGTGTGGCAGGAACGCCCGGGTGCAACTTGGCGCTCCCGGCATCCTGCGACCAGCCCACGCACCCGTCTCGCACCCCCTCTGATGCGATCGATCGACCTGCGTACCGTCACGCGCACTATGGCCCGTGTCACGGTTGCTCCCGCGGTATGCTCCGCCGCGCTCGCCCTCCTGCCGTCGGGGCTCTCCGCCCAGTCGGCCCCCGCCAATCCCTTCTCGGCGGTGTCGCGGTGGACACCGCCCGCCCTGCCGGCGGGCAAGAAGCCCATCACGCAGGACACCTACGACGAGTGGCGCACCATTTCCGGCGCGGCGCTCTCCAACGACGGAAAGTGGGTGGCCTACACGGTCAGCCCCGTTGTCGGTGAGGGGGCGCTGATCGTTCGCAGCACGGCCGGCCCCACCGAGTACGCCAACATCGGCCGGGGCTTTACGGGCCGTCCGCAGCTGCAGCCGGCGGCCGATTCCGCCGCGCAGTTCAGCGCGGCGCCGGCGCAGTTCAGCGCCGACTCCCGCTTCGTGCTGTTCACCATCTATCCGTCGCGGGCTGACGTCGAGCGCGCCCGCGCCCGCCGTGGATCCCCCCAACCGCGCAGCGGCTTGGGGCTGGTGCGCGTCGCCGACGGCAACGTGACCCGCGTGAGCAACGTGCGTTCGTTCCGCTTGGCCAGGAACGGCGGCAAGTACCTGGCCTATCTGCTCGAAGACACTGCCGCCGCACGACCGGCCGGCGCCGCGACACAAAATGGAGCGCCGGCGGTCCCGGCGGGCCCGCGTCGCGAAGTCGGCACCACGCTCGTGCTGCGTGATCTCGCCGCCGGTACCGAGACGCGCATCGACGGTGTCACCAACTACGCCTTCGACGACAATGAACAGTGGCTTGGCTACACCATCACGACGCGTGACGGCGCGGGTGACGGCGCGTTCGTACGCCAGCTGAGCACCGGCACCGTTACCACGCTGCTCGCCGGTAGCGCCACCTACCGCGGCTTCACCTTCGACCGCGCGGGAAAGCAGGTTGCGTTCGTGTCCGACGTGAACGACTCCACGCCGCGTCCGCGCTTCGGGGTGTACTACGCGTCGCTCGTGCCGACGAAGGGCAAGTCCGTCCAGGCGCGCCGCATCGTGGCCCCGGCCGAGGCCCCCGAAGGTTTGCTCATCGCCGATCGCGGCCCCGTGTCATTTACCCGTGAAGGCAACGCACTCGTCTTCTCGCTGGGCAATGTGCCCACCGACTCCATCCCCGCTGATTCACTGCTGGACAAGGCGGTGTACGACCTGTGGCACTGGAAGGACGCGGCAATCATGCCGCAACAGAAGGTCTCGGCCAACCGCGATCGCAACCGCACGTATACCGCGCTGTACACGCTGGCGGCGAACAAATGGATGCGCCTTGCCAACGATTCGCTGCGCGTGACTATCGGGAGCGACGGCCGGCGCATCCTCGGCCTCAACGCCCTCGAGTACGCCATCCCGCAGTTCTGGGGCGAGGGCGCGACGGACGTGTTCCTCATCGATCCGCTCACCGGTGCGCGCACCTTGGTCGCCAAGAGCATCGACGGACAGGCACAGCTCTCGCCGGGCGCCAATTACGTCACGTGGTTCGAGAAGGGGCAGTGGGTCGCGTACGCCACGGCCACTGGCAGGAAGATCAGCCTCACCGACAAGCTGCCGGTGAAGTTCCAGGACGAGGAGTTCGATTCGCCCGACGTGCCGCCGCCGTACGGGCTCGGCGGCTGGACCACCGGTGACAAGCGGGTGCTGGTGTACGACCGCTTCGATGTGTGGGAAATCGATCCCGCCGGCGTGGCCGCGCCGCGTAACCTCACCGATGGGGAAGGACGGAAGGCCGGCATGACGTTCCGGGTGGTCGATCTCGATCGCGAAGATCCGTTCCTCGATCCCACGGCGCCACTCCTGCTGCGGGCCGTCGATTCGCTCACCAAGGCCACCGGCTTCTGGCGCGATCGTTTGGGTGTGGACGGAACACCCGAGAAGATCGTGATGGCTGATCGCAACTTCGGCGGCCTTCAGAAGGCGCGGGACGCCGAGCAGTATCTCCTCACGCAGAGCACGTATCGCGAATTCCCGGATCTCTGGACTGGCACCAGCATCGCCGGCACCACGAAGATCTCCAACGCCAATCCGCAGGATGCGGAGTATCCACGCGGCACCGTGGAGCTGGTGTCGTGGCTCAATGGCGACGGCATTCCGCTGCGCGGCCTATTGTACAAGCCGGAGAACTTCGACGCCTCGAAGCAGTACCCGATGATCGTGTACTACTACGAGAAGCTCACCGACGGCCTGCACGGCTATCAGGCGCCCAGTGGGCGCAATACCGTCAATCCACTCGTGTACAACTCGCTCGGGTATCTCGTGTTCATGCCCGACATCGTGTACACCGACGGCCAGCCGGGGCCCAGTGCGGCCAAGGCCATCATCCCCGGTGTGCAGTCCATCGTGGCCAAGGGGTTCGTCGACCCCAAGCGCATCGGCATCACGGGGCAGTCGTGGGGCGGCTACCAGTCGGCGTACCTGATCACCGTCACCAACATGTTCGCCGCGGCGGTGCCAAACGCCACCGTAGTCAACATGACCAGTGCGTACGGCGGCATTCGCTGGCAGTCGGGGCTGGCCCGTACCTTCCAGTACGAGCACACGCAGAGCCGTATCGGTGGCTCGCTCTGGCAGTACCCCGAGCGCTTCGTCGAAAACTCGCCGCTCTTCCGTCTCGACCGTGTCACCACGCCGGTGCTCTTCATGGCCAACGACAACGACGGCGCCGTACCGTGGTATCAGGGCATTGAGTTCTACGTCGCCATGCGCCGCCTGCAGAAGGAGGCGTACATGGTGGTGTACAACGGCGACGAGCACAATCCCACGAAGCGCGCCAACCAGAAGGACATCGACAAAAAAATGCAGGAGTTCTTCGCGGTGAAACTTCTGGGGGCCGATGCCCCGTCATGGATGGTGCGTGGCATCCCTTTCCTCGAGAAGGGGCGTGATCAGGTGAAGATGACCCCCCAACCTGCGCGGGCGGCAACGCCCGCGCGCAATCCCGGAGACGAGTAATGGCAGCGGACGAAATCGATTACCAGATCATCGGTCATGACCTGCAGGCGGTCATCGTCACTCTCGATCCGGGCGAAGCGGTCTTCGCTGAGGCGGGGGCGATGATGTTCATGCGCGAGGGCATCACCATGGCCACCACGCTCGACCCCAACGCGCGAGGCGGTGGCTTTTTCGACAAGCTGATCGGGGCGGGAAAGCGCGTGCTGGCCGGTGACTCGTTCTTCGTCACGCTCTTCGGCAACAGCGGGGCGCGTCGCGCCGATGTGGCTTTCGCCGCGCCGTACCCGGGCAAGATCGTGCCGCTCAATCTCCGTGATTGGGGTGGTACGGTGATGGCGCAGAAGGACAGCTTCCTCTGCGCCGCTCGGGGCATCGATATTTCCGTGGCGTTCACCCGGAAGATCGGCGCCGGGTTCTTCGGTGGCGAAGGATTCATCCTGCAGAAGCTCACCGGCGACGGGCTCGCGTTTCTGCACGCCTCCGGCACGCTGCACGCCATTGACCTGGCGCCCGGCGAAACGCTGCGCGTCGACACCGGCTGCCTCGTGGCCTTCCAGCCCACGGTGGATTACGACATCCAGCGGGTGCCCGGCATCAAGACGGCACTGTTCGGCGGCGAAGGATTGTTCTTCGTCCAGCTCACCGGGCCGGGGCGTGTCATTCTCCAGACGCTGCCCTTCTCGCGTCTGGCCGATCGTATCATCGCCGCCGCGCCAAGCGCCGGCGGGCGCGGCCGCGAGGAAGGCTCGGTGCTGGGCGGACTCGGCGCGCTGCTCGACGGCGACAACTGACCGGAAAACTCGGCACGGGATGGGGGTGGGCCGCGTTCACCCGCCAGTCCTCGTTACGTCACAATTCTGACGGTTCGCGCCACCGGCTCCCTCCGGCGGCGCGAACCGTCTAGCTTTCCGCCCCTATGGCAACTCGTATCCAGCCCATCGCCGAGCCGGCCCCCGCCGAGCCGTGGTCCATCGACGCCGCCCGCGCCCTCTACAATGTGGAAGGGTGGGGCGCCGGCTATTTCGACGTCAACGAACGTGGACACGTGGTCGTGCGCCCCGATCCGTTGCGTCCGCAACACGCGCTCGATCTGCGTGATCTGGCAGCCGATCTCGAAGGGCAGGGCATCCAGTTGCCCATTCTGCTGCGTTTCTCCGACATTCTGCGCTCGCGCATCGAAACGCTCAGCGAGCGCTTCGGGCAGGCGATCAAGGAATTCGAGTACACCGGCGGCTACACCACCGTGTATCCGATCAAGGTCAATCAGCAGCGGCACGTGGTCGAGGAAATCGTGCAGTTCGGCCAGACGCACGGAGTGGGACTCGAGTGCGGCTCCAAGCCCGAACTGCAGGCGGTGCTCGGTCTGTCCGAGACCACCGAGCACCTCATCGTGTGCAACGGTTACAAGGACCACGAGTTCATGCGGCTGGCCCTCATGGGGCAGAAGTTGGGGCACAAGGTGTTCATCGTGCTCGAGCAGGTGAGCGAACTCGACGTGCTCCTCGAAGTGGCCGAGGAACTCGGTGTGCAGCCCACGTGTGGCGTGCGCATCAAGCTTGCCAGCGAGGGGGCCGGCCGTTGGGCCCAGAGCGGTGGCGAGAAGAGCAAGTTCGGCCTCAGCTCCGCCGAACTCATCAAGCTCATCGACAAGCTGCAGTCTGCCGGTCGCCTCGACATCCTCAAGCTCATCCACTTCCACCTCGGCAGCCAGATCACCGACATCCGCTTCATCAAGTCGGGGCTGGCCGAAGTGGCGCGATTCTATCTGGAGCTGCGGGCGCTGGGCGTGGACATCACGCATGTGGACGTGGGGGGCGGCCTTGGCATTGACTACGACGGCACAAACTCCACCAACAACGCCAGCGTGAACTACACGCAGCAGGAGTACGCCAACGACGTGATCTACACGATCGCCGAGGCGTGCCGTGAAGCGGAGTTGCCCATGCCGCACATCATCAGCGAGTCCGGGCGTGCACTCACGGCGCACCACGCGCTGTTGCTGCTCAAGGTCATCGATGTGGAGTCGCAGGCCGCGCAGCCCGTGCCGCCGCTCAACGACGACGATCATTCGCTCCTGCACGAAATGCATGAGGACTGGCGTACGCTCAACGAGCGCGATCCCAAGCCGCGCAAGGTGCTCGAGGTTTTTCACGATGCGTCGTTCGACAAGGAACGGGCGCGCCAGTACTTCAACTCGGGCGTGCTGAACCTGCGGGGGCTCGCCAAGGCCGAAGTACTGTGGCTGGCGACAATGAATGCGATCTACCGCATCGCAAAGGGCGACCCTGACACGTACGAGGATATTCTCCCGGAGCTCGAATCCTCGCTCGTCGATCGCTACTTCTGCAATTTCTCGCTCTTTCAGTCGCTGCCGGACAGCTGGGCCATCGATCAGCTCTTCCCGATCATGCCCATCCACCGGCTCACCGAGGAGCCGGTACGTCGCGGTACCCTGCAGGACGTGACCTGCGACTCCGACGGCAAAATCGACCGGTTCGTGGGCGACAAAAATGGTCGGCCGAGCCTCGAGCTGCACGAGTTCCGCGACGGCGAGGACTACATTCTCGGCATTTTCCTGACCGGGGCCTATCAGGAGATTCTCGGCGATCTGCACAACCTGTTCGGTGATACCAACGCGGTACATGTGCGCATGAACGACCACGGCGGCTACGACATCACCGATCTGGTGGAAGGCGACACGGTCACCGAGGTGCTCAACTACGTGCAGTTCGGCGCCTCGCAACTACTGGCGACTTTCCGTCGCAAGGTGAATTCTTCCAAGGGACTCACGCGCGACGAGATGAATGCGTTCATCGCCGATTTCGTCGCCGGACTCGAAGGCTACACCTATCTCGAAGGCGAGGCGGCCAGATGACGGAGCAGACCACGGCGGGTGCGACCAACGAAGGTGGCGTGTTTGAGGATATTCTCGAGGTGCTCTGGGCGCCGGCCGCCGTTTTCGAACGGTCGCGAAACCGTGGTGCGGGCATGTACATGCTGGTGCTCACCCTCGTCATCGTGGGCCTGCTGGTGGCCACGAAGAGCCTCATTCAGCCGTACGTCGATGCCAACTTCGACCTGCAGTTGATCAAGATGGCGGAGCAGGGCCGGAAGATGCCCGCCGAAGCCGTGGAGTCGGGGCGCAGGATCGGCGGGTACTTTCTCTATGCCACGTGGGCCTTCACGGCGGTCTTCGCCGGTCTGATCGGCGGTGTGCTCACCTGGCTTGGCGCCAAGGTGGCCGGTGCCGCCATGCCCATCGGGCGTGCGATCTTCGTCGCCACACTCGCGACGGTGCCGCGGGTGCTTGGCATTCTCGCTACGGCCATTCAAGGGGCCGTGCTCGATACCAGCAACGTCACGTCGCTCTTCGCGGCGTCGGTCGGACCGGCGCGATTCGTCGATCCGGCCAAGGTCGACAACGTGGTGCTCACCCTCCTGGCCACCTTCGACCTGTTTGGCCTGTGGAATCTCGCCATCACGGCCATCGGGGTGAGCGTGATCGCCCGGGTCTCGCGTGGCGCCGGCTGGATGGCCTCGTTCATCGCACTGGCACTCTCGTTGCTCTTCTCCCTCATTCCGGCCGCCCTGTTCTGACGGTGGCGGCACGGGGCGGGACAACGGCGGTACCGGGCGGTACGTTGTAGGTCCACGCAGTTCGCCCTCCCCGAAACTCCCGCCGCATCCGATGCAATTCGACGCCAAGCTGCTGCTGCTCATCGGCCTCGGTCTCGTGGCCGCGTACCATGTCGTCTCGCTCGTCCGAGGCCTGCCCAAGCTTGGCTCGGTCAAGCCCACGCCGGGACTGATCCTCCACGGCACCGTCACCGATTTTCTCGACACGCTCGGCATCGGGTCGTTCGCAACCAGCACGGCCATTTTTCGCGCCACCAAGTTGGTGAAGGACGCGCTGATTCCGGGCACATTGAACGCCGGACACACCATGTCCACGCTGGCCCAGGCGTTCATCTACACGCAGGTCGTGGAAGTCGAGCCCATCACGCTGATCGGCATGATCATCGCTGCGGTCGTGGGCTCGTACGTCGGTGCAGGGCTCGTGGCACGGTGGCCCACCCAGCGCATCCAGCTCGGGATGGGGCTGTGCCTTGCCGGCGCGGCGCTGCTCACGGCGGCCCAGGCGTCGGGAACGCTGCCAGGCGGCGGCGAAGCCATCGGACTCACGGGCGCCAAGCTCGGCATTGCGCTCTTCGGCAACTTCGTCCTTGGCGTGCTCATGACGATCGGCATCGGCCTCTACGGGCCGTGCCTCGTGCTCGTCAGCATCCTCGGCATGAACCCCGCCGCCGGCTTCCCCATCATGATGGGCAGCTGCGCCTTCCTCATGCCCTTCGCCAGCGACCGCTTCATCCGCCTCGGCAAGGTCGATCCCAAGGCCGTCGTGGGCAACATCATCGGGGGACTGCCCGCGGTGCTCGTGGCCGCCTACATCGTGAAGTCCCTGCCGCTCACTGCGCTCCGGTGGCTGGTGGCGGTCGTCGTCGCCTACACGGCCATCACGCTCATCATGGCCGCGCGGCGGAAGACGGAAGAGGCAGTGGCGGCGTAGAGTGCAGTTGCACTACGCACTGACAACTGTCACTGCAAACCACGAACTCCCTCGGAAATCACCTGATCTCCGAGGGAGTTCGTAGTTAGTAGTACGAGTTCTTGGTGCCTAGTTCCGGTCGCCTGCGGCGCCCTTCTTACTTCCCGTACAGCTTCGCCACTTCCGCCCAATTCACCACGTTCCAGAAGGCGCCAAGGTAATCCGCGCGACGATTCTGGTACTTGAGATAGTAGGCGTGCTCCCACACGTCCACGCCAAGGACGGCGTGCTTGCCTTCCATAAGCGGGTTGTCCTGGTTCGGCGTGCTCATGATGGAGAGCTCGCCGTTGTTCGACACCAGCCACGCCCAGCCCGAGCCGAAGCGGCCCATGCCGGCCGCCTGGAACTGCTCCTTGAACGTCGCGAACGAACCGAAGGCCTTCGTGATCGCCTCACCGAGCGCGCCCGTGGGTTCACCACCGGCGTTCGGCGCCATGAGCTGCCAGAACAGCGAGTGATTCCAGTGGCCACCGCCGTTGTTGCGCACCGCGGTACGCACCGCCTCCGGCACGTCGTTGATCTTGCGGCACAGATCGTCGAGCGACCACGACGCGAGCTCCGGCGCCTTCTCGATGGCTGCGTTGAGGTTGGTCACGTACGCCTGATGATGCTTGCCATGATGGATGTTCATGGTCTGCGCATCGATGTGCGGCTCGAGCGCCTCGGGGGCGTATGCCAGCGCGGGCAGAGTATGGGCCATCTCGAAATTCTCCGGAAGAATGGGAGCGTGAAGAACTCAGGCCGCAGCGGCCTTGTTCTTCCGCTCTTTCAGCCAGGCGATGATGCCCGGCAGGATGGAAAGGAACACCACCAGCAGAATGATCTTTTCGACGTGCTTCGCCACGCCGGGAACCGTGCGGGCGAGCACCCAACCGGTCAGCAGCATGCTCCAGATCCAGAGCAGACCGCCGACCACGTTGAACATCACGAACGACCGGTATTGCATGCGACCCACGCCGGCCACGACCGGTGCGAACGTACGCACGATGGGCATGAAGCGGGCAATGATGATCGTCTTCCCGCCATGCTTCTCGTAGAACGCCTGGGCCCGCAGCAGGTGCTGCTTGTTGAACAGCAGCGAATCCTCACGGGTGAAGATACGCGGACCGGTGGCCTGGCCGACACCGTACCCGACCGTATCGCCCACAACAGCCGCCACGCTCAGAATGCACCCGAGCAGCCAAACGTTCAGGCCGAAGTCGGGATTGGCGGCGAGCAACCCCGCCGTCACCAGCAGCGAATCGCCGGGGAGGAAGAACCCCACGAGCAGCCCGGTTTCGGCGAAAATGATGAGGGTGAGGCCGATGTAGCCGCCCCACTTCACGAGCCCCTCGAGATCGCGAAGCTGGTCGAACAGCTGAGTTAGGAATTCCAATCGGGCAGTCCTGATACGGGAAGCGCGCCGGCCGGAAACGCCCTGCGCTGCGCGCGAGCCGGAGAGGCTCAGAGAAGCTCTGACAAAGCTCAATGGGCTTGCCGTCGGGGTCAACCGCGCGCGACTTTCCGCGCGTGACCCCTCGCGCGCCCGTGTCTGCCGCAGCACCGCTCGAAGTACACCTCGTCCCCCATACCCACTGGGACCGCGAGTGGTACCATGTCGCGTCGCGCTTCCGGCAGCGGCTGGTGGCCCTGGTGGACACGCTGCTGGCCGCGCCGGGCACTCCGTTCCTGCTCGACGGTCAGGCCATCACACTCGGCGACTACTTGGCGGTACGCCCCGACGCCGAGGCAAGGCTGTCCGCCGCGCTTCGGGCCGGTACGCTCGAAGCTGGGCCGTGGTACGTCCTCGGCGACAATCGCATTCCATCCGGCGAGGCCATCGTGCGCAATCTCGAGGCCGGCCGTCGGACACTCGCCCGGTTCGGCGCAACCGCCCCACCGGTGGCGTACTGTCCCGACACCTTCGGACACCCCGCGGCCATGCCGGCGATTGCCGCCGGGTTCGGGCTCCCCGTGGCGGTCGTGTGGCGCGGCGCGGGCGGCACGGGCCATCCACCGACCGACTGCTGGTGGTGGGAGGCGCCCGACGGAAGCCGCGTGCTCACGCACCACCTGCCGCCGGATGGTTACGAGTTCGGCAGCGCGCTGCCGACCGACTCGCAGGGCAGCGCCGAACGATGGCAACGGTTGTCCTCACTCTTCGCGCAGCGCAACCGCACCGGCGTGGCGCTGCTCCTCAACGGCGCCGATCATCACGCGCGGCAGCTATCGCTCGCTGCGGCCGTGGCGGCCCTGCAGGAGCAGGCGGGCGATGCCGCCGTCATCCACCACTCGTCGCTCTCTGCATGGGCTGACGCCCTCCGCGACTGCACCAAGCTGCACGAATTGCCGGTGGTGCGCGGCGAACTGCGTGACTCCTACGGCTATACGTGGACCCTCGGCGGGACATACGCCACCCGCGCCCATCAGAAGCGCCGCAACGCGCGACTGGAACGGGGGCTGCTGCGCGATGTCGAGCCGTGGATCGCGCTGGCGCGACTGCACCGTGGCGCCGATGCCGGTGTCGATACCGCTATCGATGCGGCGCAACCGCGCGCCGACGCACAGCTGTCCATGGCCCAGCTGCCTGTGCTTCTCCATCGCGCCTGGGAGGATCTGCTCGCCACGCACCCGCACGACACCCTCTGCGGCTGCTCCGTCGACGCCGTCGCGCGCAGCATGGATGTGCAGCAGGAACTCGTGGCCGAGCAGGGCAAGGAACTGCGCGACGCCGCCCTCCGCGTCGTTCTCGCCCACGACGCCGTCGCCGCGCGTGATGCATGCGACTTCGACTGGCGTCGCCTCGTGCTCCGCAACCGCGCCCCGCGCCCCCGCGGCGGCCTCGCCGTCGTGCACCTCGACGAGTTCCTCGCTCATGCCCCCGTCGGCCCCGGAAGTGCAGTGGCCGCCGTTCCGTTTACCGCCTCGACGGCTTCCGCCGTCGACGCTTCCGCTCCCGGTGCTTCCGCTGTGCTCCGGCAACCCCTCTCCTCCCGCCTCACCTTCTCCCGTCGCGAGTCCCCCCAGCACTACCCCGACAACGACGTCGTTCGCCGGCACCGGATGCTGCTCTGGGTCCCACCGGTGCCGCCCCTGGGCATCGACGCGTGGAACGCCGAACGATGGGAGCAGCCCGCCTCACCGCCGCCGTTCCCCGTGTCGGTGCGGCAGGGCGCGCGCCTTATCACCGTCACCAACGGCCGCCTCACGGTGCGGGTCGACCGCAGCGGGGCGGAACCGTCGGTCGTACTCACTGTCGACGATCGGGCACTGTGCGGCGTACTCGCCATCGAGTCACAGCGGGACGAAGGCGACAGCTACACCCCCTCGCTCCGCGGTGCCGTCGAGACGCTGCAGTGCGTGGCCGCACGGGTCGTGGCCGAGGGCCCTCTGCGAGCCACGGTCCGCCTCTGGTGGCGTACCAGGCACGCATCGCGCAGAGCTGGCTCGCGGGGCTCCGTGCAGCTCACCACCGATCTCATCGTCGATGCCATGGCGCCGGTGTTGCAATGCGAAGTGCGCGGTCGGAATCGTCGCACCAATCACCGGTTGCAACTCGTCTGGCGCACCGACGTACACGGCGGCCGCGTGTGGGCCGACGCCGCCTTCGGGCCGGTCCTGCGTCCCGCCATCGTGGCGCCGCCGCACACGCACGAAGCGGTGCCCGACACGATGCCCTTGCACCGCTGGGTAATGCAGGCGAATCCCATGTTCGGGGCCACCATGATCGCCGACGGGCTCGCCGAAGCCGCTGTGGCCGATGGACGGCTGGCGCTCACGCTGCTGCGTGCGGTCGGTCAACTGTCGGTGGCCGATCTTCCCGAGCGTCGGGGACACGCCGGCTGGCCATCGCCCACGCCGCAGGCCCAATGCCTGGGGACGTTCGCGGCGCGCACCGCACTCTACCTGCACGGCCCCATGAGCGACGACCTGCTCTCACGGGTACGTGACGTGTGCGACGACGTGCTGCTGCCGCTCGTCGGCGACAGCTGGCGGGACCTCGCGTGGGCCGGATCGTACGGCGGCCCAGCGCTGTCCGGCGAAGCCTTCGAACTGTCGGCGGTCACCGTGGCCAACACCGATCCGGACGCCATCGTGCTGCGCGTCGTGAATCTCACGCAGCGCAGTGCCTGGGGTACCATCCACATGCCCACGCACGGTCCGTGGAGCGTCGTGCGCTGTCGCCTCGATGAAACGGCGATTGGTGCCGCGGACATCGTCGACCGCGCCTTCAGCTTCGAGGCTGGTCCGCGGGAAATTCTGACGGTGCGCGTGAAACGTTGCCCCTTGGGCGCGTAAGCAGCGGCGCCAGACGTTCCCCCAGGAACGTTGCGCACACGACCGTCGCGATGAGCGCCACCCCCGGAACGAGGGCAATCCATGGCGCCACCAGCAACCACTCGCGCCCGCCCGCAATCATGTTGCCCCAGCTGGCCATCGGCGCCTGCACGCCGAGCCCGAGAAACGACAGCCCGCTCTCCAGCACGATCGCGTTACCCACGCCGAGCGTGGTGGCCACCAGAGCGCTGCCGAGCGCATTGGGGAGTACGTGACGTCGCAGCACGCGCCACGCCGGTACACCCAAGGCGTGCGCGCCCTCTACATACGGCAGCACACGCACCCCCTGCACGTCGGCCCGCACGAGGCGCATCACCGCCATCCAGCCGGTCAGCCCCAGCACCACGATCACCACGGCGAGCCCCGGGCTCCACAGCGCCGCGATGACGAGCAGCAGGACGAGACGTGGAATCGCCAGCAGCGCGTCACCCAATGCCACGATAGCGCGGTCCACCCCGCCGCCGCGCCAACCGGCCACCGCGCCGAGCAGCGAACCGAGCAACGCCGACAGCGCCGAGCCGGCCATCCCCACGAAGAGGGAGATGCGCGCGCCCACGAACAGCCGCACCAGCAAGTCGCGCCCGAAGGCATCGGTGCCCAGCAGATGCCAGCCACCGCGCCCATCGCGCGCCAACGGCGGCGTCAAACGCGTGCGCAGCACATCCTCGATGGGCCGCGTGCCGTCGGCCGACAGCCACGGCAACAGGATCGCGCCCGTCGCACCAAGCAGTAGCAGGGTACCGGGCAGTCCCACCACAGCGTACGCCCGCTTCAGCGATCGCAGGAGTGTGGAGTGCATCAGCGGCGCCTCGCATCCAGTGACCACAGCAACGCATCCGCCAGCAGATTGCCCAGCACCACGGCACTGGCGTATACGAGCGTGAGGCCGAGCACCACCGGATAGTCACGGCCCGCGATGGCACTCAGCATCGTGCGGCCAAGCCCCGGCCACGCGAACACCTGCTCGACGAACACCGACCCCGCGATGATACCGGGTAGCGTGAGGCCGAACAGCACCACCAACGGCGTGAGCGCCGTGCGCAGCACGTGGCGCCACTCCACGCGCGAGCGCGACAGCCCGCGTGCCTTGGCACTCGCCACATGCGGCGCCGTGTACGCGTCACGGATGGATTGCCGGGCGTAGCGGGCCACGCCGGCCGCTCCGGGGATCGATAACACGAGCAGGGGCAACACGGCGTGGCGTACCCGGTCGCTCCACGTAACAGCGTCGCCCGCGCCCGGGGACTGCATGCCGAACGCCGGCAGTCGTATCCACCCGGGAAGCCCCAGCACAGCCGCACCGCTCGTGAACAGCGCGACCAGGGCGAGCGCGAGCCAGAAGCCCGGCGCGGCGTAGAGCGTCACACTCACGAGGGAGAGCAGACGGTCGGCACGTCGTCCCGCGCGCAGCGCCTGCACCACGCCCAGCGCCGTCCCCAGTACGAAGCTCAGTCCCAGCGAGACGCCACCAAGGAAGACCGACACCGGCAGTGCCTCGGCGATCACCGTCCGCACGGGCATCGCGCGCGCGAGGCTCTGGCCCAAGTCGCCCTGCAGCACACCGCTCAGCCATCGCGCATATTGCAGGGGCAACGGTGCATCCAGGCCGAGCTGCGCACGCAACAGCGACACCTCGGCGGCGGTGGCCGTCGGGGCAATCAGCAACGTCGCCGGATCACCCGGCGCCAGGTGCAACAGGGCGAAGGTGAGCGTGGTGACGATCCACAGCAGGAGAGCCGCGTCGGCGACGCGCAGCAGAAGATGGCGCACGGCAGGATGATGCCCTCCGGCGCGCGCACGTCAACCCGGCGCGCCGCGGAACCGGGGCACGCCAGCTGGCGCTGGAAGCGGTGCATCGGCGTCGTACTCGCCGTCGGCGCCGCACTCGCGGGCGCGGCCTGTGCTCCGGTACCCCGCGACGCCGGTACCATCGTCATGGCGTCGGGTACCGATCTCGAATCCGCCAATCCGCTTGTCACCGTGCATCCGATGTCGCGTCAGGTGCAGCGGCACATGCTCTTCGTGACGCTCGTCCGGCTCGATTCGGCGCTGCACCCCGTGCCGTACTTCGCACGCGCTTGGGACTGGGACGCGGAACGCCGCACGGTCACCTTCCGGCTCGACAGTACGCTGCGATGGCACGACGGTGTGCCCACCACGGCGGGCGACGTGCAGTTCACCATCGAACGCGCGGCCGACTCCGCGCTCGGGTCGCCGCGGCGCGGTGACTTGCGCGTCGTGGAGCAGGTGTCGGTACAGTCACCCTGGTCGGTGGCGATCCGCTTCACCGCGCCGCAGCCGGAGCTGCCCGTCGTCCTCGCCGAGCTGCCGTTGGTACCGCGCCATCTGCTCGACACCGTGCCGGTAAACCGGTGGCGGACGCACGCGTTCGCCACGGCGCCGGTCGGCAACGGACCGTTTCGCTTCGTGTCCCGGCTTCCCGGCCGGCTATGGCGGTTTGCCCGCAACGAAGCGTTCCCTGTTGCCATGGGTGGACCGCCGCGCGCCCGCGAGGTCGTCGTGGCCGTGGTGGACGAAGCGGCAACCAAGTTCGCCGGCCTCGTGAGTGGTGAACTCGATGTCGCGGGCGTCTCGCCCACCATGGCGCGGCTGGTACGTCAGGATCCGTCACTACGCCTCCTGTCACCGCCCGCGCTCTTCTCTACCGTGCTCGCGTTCAACACCACGCGCCCCCCCTTCAACGACGGGCGCGTTCGACGGGCCGTATCGCTGGCGGTCCAGCGGCAGCAACTCGTCGATGCCGCCGTCGCCGGTTTCGGCACGCCCGCGGCGAGCGCCATTCCCGCCGGGCTTCCCGTGTCGCCGGCTCCGGCGACCGCCCCTGATGCCCGTCAGCAGGCGCAAACG
>DCZC01000208.1:4587-4719 GCA_002331565.1 Gemmatimonas sp. UBA2094 | reverse complement strand
GTGGCCCGGGCGGCGGTCGTGGCCGTGGTCCCGGCGGTGAAGGCGGCCCGGGTGGCGACCGTCAGGGTCGTGGCCGTGGTCCCGACCGTGGCGGCCCGCAGCAGGAACGCGAGCAGAGCGATCTGGTCGAGA
>DCZC01000208.1:1681-4376 GCA_002331565.1 Gemmatimonas sp. UBA2094 | reverse complement strand
GCGTCGCGAAGGTCGTGAAGGGTGGCCGTCGCTTCTCGTTCAACGCGCTGGTCGCGGTGGGCGATGGACAGGGCAAGGTGGGCTTTGCGACCGGCAAGGCGAACGAAGTGTCGGAAGCGGTCCGCAAGGCCGTGGACGCCGCGCGTCGCAGCATGGTGTCGATCCCGCTGACGGGCAGCACGATTCCGCACGAGGTGGTGGGCAAGCATGGCGCCGGCAAGGTGCTCATGAAGCCTGCGGCGCCCGGTGCCGGCGTGATCGCCGGTGGCGCGGTGCGCGCGGTGCTCGAATGCGCCGGCATCCACGACATCCTCACGAAGTCGCTCGGGTCGACGAACCCGCACAACATGGTCCGTGCCGCGGTCGACGGCCTGACGCACCTGATCACCGTCGAGCAGGCGGCGCGGGAGCGTGGCATCGAGGTGTCGCAGATCGGGTACAAGTCGCGTGCGAAATCGAAGACGGAAGCGGTGAACACCAGCAAGGCGGCCGTGGTGGCCGCGGAGGTGGCATAATGCCGCGGACGTTCGTGTGGCACCCGTCGAAGGGGCCGGCCAAGACGCCGAAGCTCGAGAAGCCGACGGATGGCAAGGTGAAGATCACGCAGGTGCGCAGTGCGATCGGTCACTCGTGGCGCATGCGCGCCACGTTGGCGGCGATCGGCCTGCGCAACCATCAGGCGAGTGTCGTGCAGCAGGATTCCGCCGCGCTGCGTGGCCAGCTCAAGAAGGTGCGTCACCTGGTTCAGGTGACGCCGGTGGAGGGGTAACCGATGGCGAACAACGCCGAAACGACCGAGCAGATCGGTCTGCACAACCTGAAGCCGGCGCCGGGCTCGCACCGCTCGCGCCGTCGTCTGGGCCGCGGCCCGGGTTCCGGGCTGGGCAAGACGTCCGGCAAGGGTCACAAGGGTTCCATGGCCCGTTCGGGTCATGGTGGCCCCGGTGGCGGCAAGCCGCACTTCGAAGGCGGTCAGATGCCGATCACGCGTCGCATCCCGAAGCGCGGGTTCACCAACCCGTTCCGTGAAGAGGCGCAGCTCGTGCGTCTGTCCGATCTGGCCCAGGTGGCTGGTGACGAGGTGACGGTGGAGACGCTGGTGGCCGCCGGGCTCGTCCGGGTCGGTCAGGGCCCCGCGAAGCTTCTCGCCAACGGCGAAGTCGCGCGTGCGGTCACGGTGAAGGGCGTGAAGGTCAGCGCCTCCGCCAAGGCGAAGATCGAAGCGGCCGGCGGCCGCGTCGAAGGCTGACGGAGAGCATTCAGCGCATGGCAGACCAGAACAACGCGGCGGCCAACGCCGTCGCCAACATCTACCGGACGCCTGAGCTCTGGGAGAAGATCACCTTCACGTTCCTGTGCATGGTGATCTATCGCGTCGGCTCGCACATCACGGCCCCCGGTATCGACGTCCAGGCGCTGACCGACTACTTCACCCGCCAGCAGGGCGGTGGCCTCCTCGGCCTCTACGACATGTTCGTGGGTGGTGGTCTCTCACGTGCTACCGTGTTCGCACTCGGCATCATGCCCTACATCTCGGCGAGCATCTTCGTCCAGATCGCCGGGGCGGTGATGCCGAACGTGGACAAGATGCAGAAGGACGAAGAGGGGCGGAAAAAGCTCACGCAGTACACCCGCTACCTCACCGTCGCACTGGCGATGATCCAGGCGTACGGTTTCGCGCTCTTCACCGCGTCGTTGCCGGCGGCGGTGTCGCGCCCGGGCTCGTTGTTCACGATCCAGATGATGCTCATCCTCACCACGGGCGCGCTGTTCGTCATGTGGCTGGGCGAGCAGATCACCGAGCGCGGCCTGGGCAACGGCGCCTCGCTGATCATCTTCTTCTCGATCGTCGAGCGGATGTGGCCCTCCATCTTCCAGTCGTTCAACTTCGTCTCCACGGGAGCGGTGTCGCCGCTGACGCTGGTGGTGTTGGCGCTGGTGATGGTGGGTGTGGTGGCGGGGGTCGTGGCCATCACGGTGGCGGCCCGCCGCGTGCTCATCCAGATCCCGCAGCGCACGATGGCTCGCGGGCGTCAGCGTGAAGCCGCGCGCAACTTCATTCCGCTGCGCATCAACACGGCCGGCGTGATGCCGATCATCTTCGCCAACTCGGTGATCGTGATCCCGGGGGCGCTCGCCCAGTTCAGCGGCAATGCGAAGCTGCAGGAGATTGCGGAGTACTTCAATCCGCAGGGCCCGAACCCGTGGCTCTACTTCGTCCTGTCGGCGATTCTCATCCTGCTCTTCACGTACTTCTACACGTCCATCATCTTCAACCCGGTCGATCTGGCCGAGAACCTGAAGAAGCAGGGCGGCTTCGTTCCGGGTATCAAGCCCGGTGCCAAGACGGCGGAGTACATCGAGCAGGTGGTGGAGCGCATCACGTTGCCCGGCGCGATCTTCCTGACGGTCATCGCGCTCATGCCGGTCGTCATTGCCCGCCTCGTGAACGTGCCCTTCGCGTTCGGCGGCACGTCGCTGCTCATCGTGGTCGGTGTCGCGCTCGATACGATGGCGCAGATGCAGCAGCACCTCCTGCTGCGCAAGTACGACGGGTTCATGAAAAAGGGTCGCATCAAGTTCCGCGGCCGCCAAGCGACGCAGGGCGGCTTCTAAACTCCCGACATGATCATCGTCCTGCTTGGACCTCCAGGCGCGGGCAAGGGAACTCAAGGCGAGCGGCTAGCCGCTCGCC
>DCZC01000208.1:1216-1508 GCA_002331565.1 Gemmatimonas sp. UBA2094 | reverse complement strand
GCGAGCGGCTAGCCGCTCGCCTTGACGTTCCCAAGATCGCGACGGGTGATGTCCTCCGCGCCGCGGTCCGTGAAGGCACACCCTTGGGGCTCGAAGCCAAGGCGGCCATGGATCGCGGCGATCTCGTACCCGATGCCGTCATCATGGGCATCATGAAGGAAGCCCTCGCGTCGCCGATGGCGGCCAGGGGAGCCATCCTCGACGGTGTGGTCCGTACCACCCCGCAGGCCGAGGGGCTTGCCGGCACGCTGGCCACGCTCGGGCGCTCGCTCGATGCCGTGCTGCTCTTCGA
>DCZC01000208.1:406-1050 GCA_002331565.1 Gemmatimonas sp. UBA2094 | reverse complement strand
TCGATGCCGTGCTGCTCTTCGAGGTGGACGAAGACGAACTGGTGCGCCGCCTCAGCGGCCGCACGACATGCGATGTGTGTCAGCGACCGTTCTTCGGTCGCTCGCCCGGCGAAACGTGCACCGAGGGTGGCCAGACCGGGACGCTCGTGCGCCGCAAGGACGACGAGCCCGACGCGATTCGCAAGCGCATGCAGGTGTATCAGGACCAGACGTCGCCCGTCATCGACTGGTACGCGTCGCACGGCGCCAACATGGTGCGCGTCGATGCACTCGGTACGCTCGAGCATGTCGAAGCGCGCGTGCATGCAGCGCTCGGAATTTCGAGATGATGTTCGGCAATGCCGCGCCGGCGACGTTGCTCAAGTCGCCGCGCGAAATCGAGATCATGGCACGTGGCGGTGCGATCCTGCACGCCACGCTCATGCACGCCAAGGCGCACGTGCGCCCGGGGATCTCGACGATGGAGCTCGACACCCTCGTGGAAGGCTTCATCCGCTCGCATGCAGGGGCGGAGCCGGCATTCAAGGGATTGTACGGCTTTCCCGGCAGCGCCTGCATCTCGATCAACGAGGAAATCGTGCACGGCATCCCGTCGCGCAAGCGCATCCTCAACGAGGGTGACATCGTCACCGTCGACGTGGGCG
>DCZC01000208.1:0-243 GCA_002331565.1 Gemmatimonas sp. UBA2094 | reverse complement strand
CCGTCGACGTGGGCGTGAAGCTCGAGGGGATGTTCACCGACGCGGCGATCACGATCCCCGTGGGGCAGATCGATGCGGAAGCGCAGCGGTTGCTCGACGTGACGCAGGCCTCGCTCGAGGCGGGCATCGCGGCCGCTACGCCCGACAATCACGTGGGCGACATCGGCGCGGCGGTCCAGGCCGTGGTGGAAGCCGCAGGGTTCGGCGTGGTGCGCGAACTCGTGGGACACGGCGTGGGGTTCT
>DCZC01000221.1:14552-15229 GCA_002331565.1 Gemmatimonas sp. UBA2094 | reverse complement strand
GTGCTGGTGGAGCGATCGCTGCATTTCCGGGACGCCGCCGATCACGGCATCACGGTCATCGACGCGTCCACCAACACCGTCGCCGCCGAGCTGCCCCCCAACGGCAACGGGTTTCTCCGGGGGGCGTTGCGGGCGCTGACTCGCAGTCGCCGCGCGGCGGGAGCCGGCGACGCGGTGCCGTTCCGTCTCGTCCGCTATACCGATGGACGCTTGGTTCTGCTCGATCCGGTGACGCAACAGCATGTGACGATCACCAGCTTCGGTCCCACGCAGATCGAAAGCTTCGACCGGCTGCTTCAGACGCCGCCGACTACCGACGTAGGCACGCGCGCCCGATAGGCCCGTTCTCGGCGAATACTCCGCCGACGCCACGAGACCCTGAATGCAGTAACCCCGCGACGCCTTTCGACGCCGCGGGGTTTGCTGCGCGGCGGGCCAATGGCCCTGTGCGCGGCGCGGGGGAGTCCGGAGACTCAGTTCATACCCACCGGTGTAGCGGCGGCCGACTTGCTGCTGGTGCGCTGGGCCGGTGCGGCGACCGCTGCAGCGCCCTTGGTGGAATCCGCCTTGGTGGTGTCGGAGACCGCCATGGTGGTGAGGCTCGGGAACGGCGTGCCGTTCCAATCCGAGCGGCCCCACAGGGCGGGGAAGTCCTTGGCCATCTGTGCGCCGTAGAG
>DCZC01000221.1:14206-14358 GCA_002331565.1 Gemmatimonas sp. UBA2094 | reverse complement strand
GGCTTGTACGCCCCATTGTGGCAGGTGACGCACTGTGCCTTCGGTGCATCCCCCATCGAGCCCAGTCGTACGGCGGGGTAGACCGGTTGCAGCGGGGACAGATAGTTCTGATTCACGTCGCGCAGCATGAGAATGCCGTGAAAGGCCGTCAC
>DCZC01000221.1:7119-13984 GCA_002331565.1 Gemmatimonas sp. UBA2094 | reverse complement strand
TGTGGCAGTACGTGCAGTTCACGCCGAGGGAGCGGGACTGCGAGATCATGAGCGCGTACGTCCACTCCGCCTGCTTGACCGAACTGCGGTTGGTGTTCCCGGGCGCCACACCCTGGGTGATGACGCGGGCACCGTCGCGATCGAGATAGTGCCGCAGGTAGTCCGTCTGGCTCGAATAGAACCAGAGTCCATTCGGCAGCGGCTTCCCCAGATGGCAGGTGTAGCAGGTGACGCCGGTATTCTTCACGTGCTGGGAATAATTCCCGTTGATGTTGCGCGTCATCTGCAGCATGCGACGGGCCACCAGCTTCGTATACAGGGGCTTGCCGTTGGGGAGCGTGTCGTCCTGGAAGGCCGCCACGTTGTGGCAGTAGGCACAATTCCCGGTACCGGCCACCCACGTGCTCATCGCAATCATCGTGCGGCTGAACTCGGCCACACTGACATCGTTGAGCACCTGCACGTTCTTCCACGGCAGCGGTCCCGGCGGGGATTCGCCGGCCGGAGGCGGACTCTGGGGAATCTTCACGGCCGAGAACTTCGCCTTCAGATCCCCGCGGTCATAGTTCTGCTCCATTGCCGTGCCGCGGTACCCGACCTGCACACTGTCGGTATCGGCGTCGCCGCATGCCCCGAAGGTCAGCAGCGCGAGCGGAGCGAACCCCGTCGCCACTCTACGAAGGATGTGCTTCACTGGCCACCTCCTGACCGTGCCGGAGCGCCCGAGACGGAGTCGACCGCGGTGGAATCCGTTCGGAGTGAGTCGATCACGACGGGTGCAACCGCGCTGTCGGGCGCTGCTGCCTGCGGTACGACATAGACGGGGAACGAGTCCGGTGCCGTGCCCTGATACCGGCCACGCAGGAATTCCTGTTGTTCCGGAGTCAGCTGGTTCTGCGCCGGATAGGGGGCCACGAGGCCATGCTTCACGCCCCACAGGTACCAATTGTCGACGACCGTGCCAGTGAGCAGGATCCCGATACCGCCGGTGAACGTGGTCAGGACGGCGAACCACCACGCCCAGCGGTGAATCGACTCCATCGTCGCGTTGAAGCCCATGCACCACCGCCAGAACAGCATGGAGCGCTCGGCCGCCGTGCCGCGATCGGTGATCTGTTCGATTTCGCGTTCCCCGCCCATGCGGGCCACGGCGAGGATGGTCGCGCCGTGCATCGCGAACAGCACCGCGGAGCCGTACAGGAACGCGATCGAAAGCGCGTGGAACGGGTTGTAGTACAGATTGCCGTAGCGGATAGAAAACGCCGACGTCCAGTCGAGATGCGGGAAGAGGCCGAACGGCACCATCTCGCTCCAGCTGCCGACGAGCAGCGGCTGGATGAAGAACGTCGAGTACAGGAAGATCGCGCTGGCGAACGCCCACGGCAGCTGGGAGCCCATCTGCAGCGCGCGCGCGCGCCGGTAGACCCGCACCCACCAGAGCAGAATGCTCACGGTGAGAAAGAAGCCGGCCATGAGGTACCAGCCCCCTTGATTGAGCGGGGGGACACGCAGGCCGTACTGCGGTGGAGGCGGCTCGAGCGCGAGCCAGGGGAGTTGGCGGATGAATTCCACCGGACTCCACCCCACGGACGCCCACATGTTCAGGCCGATGATCTCGAAGGCGATGAAGCCGCAGAGCAGCGACAGCACGCCGGCGGTGCCGAGATAGACCGGCCCGATTTGCGCGTCACCGAACTTGCCGGCGAGATAGGAAAAGGCACCAGTGCCGAGCCGCCCGCCTGGAGAGTCGTCCAGTGGCAACCCGGCCTCCGGGACCGTCCGAACCTGCACGCGCGTAAAGAGATTTTGGTATTCGAGCATGGGCGTGGTCTGACCTCAGCGCCAGATCGGAAGGTTGAGCCACCAGTTCCACCACTCAGGCCACCCTGTGGTCCACAGCGGCCCGGAGATCACAATGCAGACCGCGCTCCACACCGCCGCGCCGACCGCCAGAAAGAGGCCGAGGCGATGGATACCGATGGCGCCGATCGAGTACCCCAGCAGGTCTCGGAAGAAGACGTTTTCCTGCTCGCTCGTCCCGACCGGGGTGCCCTTGGGAGGGTTGGTCACCGACAGGATGAGGGAGCCGTGCATCGCGAGCGCGAGACAGTTCGTGAAGAAGAACGTCACCGCGATCATGTGCGCCGGATTGTAGTGGAAGTGCAGGTACTGATACCCGACGTTCGATACCCAATCCAGATGTGAGAAGATGCCGTAGGGGAAGCCGTGCCCCCAGGCGCCGAGCAGCAGCGGGCGAATCACCACCAAGGTCACGTAGGCGAGGACCGCGCCACCGTATGCCCAAGGGATGTGCATCCCCATGCCCAGCTTGCGACTGATCTCCGCCTGCCGGAGCGCCCAGCTTCCGAACGCGCCGATCGCGCAGAGCGTGATGATCTGCCAGAGGCCGCCTTCCCGGATCGGCGCGAGCATCAAGCCGTACTTGAGATCCGGTGGGGCGATGCTGATCTGCCAGAGATTCCAGGTGGGCCCCATCGCCGCGCCCCAGACGCACAAGATCGTGCCGAGGACCGCAAAGAAGACGGTGGTCACACCGAAGAAGCCGACATAAAACGGACCGAACCAGAAATCGAACAGATCTCCGCCGATCAGCGTGCCGCCGCGCACGCGGTACTTCCGTTCGAAACTCAACATCGCCATGGGCGATTTCTCCGAACACGCAAAGTGGGTCGAACTACCAACGCGAGTCCTGCTGGCGCCGGCCGGGGATGACGTCGCACCGACACATGCGAATCGTCATCCCGGCGACGACGCGTGACGACTTACCGGCTCGGCGGGAGCGGGGACATCTCCGCCGCCGCGGCCGGGGCCGAAACCCCTACCGGGGCCTGCGCCGCTGAGAGCGTCCCGTTTTCAATCCACGAGTAACGCTGCGAGCTGAGCAGGATGAAGTGAATGACGAACGCGAGTACGCCCACGAAGCCGGCCACAGCAATCATGACACGCCGCGGGTCATACATCAGCCAAATGCGATGCATGGTCGCTCCTTAGCGTGTGGCGGCAGGGGGCGTCGCGTACTTGGCCTTGAGCGACGCTGGCCAGTTCAGCTGACTGAACGCGAACAGGTGCATCACCAGCACCGCACCTGCGATGAACGAACCGATGCCGCCCATGATGAGGTGCGGGTCCAAGCCGATCCAAATGCGATACATATGTGCTCTCCAGGAGCTCTGTGTGGTGTGATGGGCTCTTGCGAGCTCAGAACCAGGGACGCCAGCTCCAAGCGAGCAGGTGCGCCATAACGGCGCCGAGAACCCACGTACCGGTTCCAGCAACCCAGTACTTGTTGAACCGGACCGCTTCCTCCTCGGTCATGCCCTTGCCGTCGTACATCGCCATCGTGACCTCCGGCTATTCAGCGTTGCCGCGCTCATCCCGCACGGCGGGGAAGGCCGCCCTTGATGCGGGCGGCCCGTTCTTGGATCTTCAGGGTGTAAACTGGACCTTACGGTTCAATGCGTCAAGAACTATTTACGGTTTCCATGAGGAATTTCTCGGATCCACCGGTCGAGCCGGCCGACAACCCCATCCCGCCGGACTGGCCGGACCAACGGTGGTCCGAATTCCACGCCGTGAACGGGGTCACGTGGCACGTCCAGCGCTCCGGTGCCGCCTCCCGCACGCTCCCCACGCTCCTGCTGCTCCATGGGACAGCCGGAAGCACCCACTGCTGGGCCGGCGTCACCCCGGCCCTCGCTCCGCATTACCAGGTGGTCAGCATCGACCTGCCGGGCCACGGGTTCACTCGCGTACCGGTCGCCGTCGAGCGGACGGGCGCGCCGTACACCATCGACGGCATGGCGCGCATGATCGGCGACCTGCTGCGCGGGCTCGGGATCGTGCCGCACACCGTGGTGGGGCACTCGGCGGGCTTCCCCGTGCTGCTGCGCATGGCGCTCGACGGTTGCGTCGCCCCGGCCCGTATCGTCGGCGTCTGTCCGGCGATCGTGGCTCCACCCGCCTGGTACGTGGCGTTCATCGCGCCCCTGCTGGGTCTCGTCCTCGAACGCGGGGTGGTGGCGCACTCCGCGGCCCGTCTGGCACACGACACCCGACTCATCGAACGCCTACTCGGGAGCACGGGCTCGCCGCTCACCGCCACGCAACTGGCGCGGTATCGCACGCTCTGTTCCCGACACGAACACGTGCATGCCGCCATCACCATGATGTCTCGCTGGGATCTCCCGGCGCTCTTCCGCGATGTCGGGGTGCTGCGCACCCCCGTGCAGCTCATCGCCGGCCGTCAGGATCGATGGATTCCGCTGGCGGCGCTGCGTCGGGCCGTGGAGCGCCTGCCGGGCGCGTCGCTGACGGTCGAAGAGGGAGGACACCTTTTGCCGGAGGAGCGGCCGGAGGCCGTGGTCAGGTCGTTGCTCCCTGCAGCGTGCGACGGCTCGCGAGCACGTGGTCGCGGGTGACGATCGTATCCCCAAGCTCGCGCGCATCCTTCTCCGCCGCGTCACGCAGCCGTTTCGCCGCCGAGATGCGGATGAGAATCGGGAAGCCCTCGCAGATCTCGTCGAACACCTGCTTGGCTCCGTCGTCCCAGGGCAGCTCCTGGTGCAACCGCGCCGGCGTCGCGTCGATCTTGTCCATCTCCGTCCCGAGCGGGAGGATGTGGAAGAGTGCGTCGAACAGCTGATTGCACACTTCCTGCACGATGTAGGTGGCGCCGCTGTAGCCCATGTACGGTGTGCCCGTGTGGCGACGGATGATCGCCCCGGGGAACGACGCCGGGATGTACATCGAACGCGTACCGAGTTCGGCAAGGTACATGCGCTCGTTGTAGCTTCCGAACATGATGAGGGGCGGCTTCGCCTTGATGGCGTCCTTCACGGCCTGATTGTCCGGCTTCACGCCGGGACGGCGCGCGAAGCTGAACGAACAGGGCATGCCCATCTCGGTCTCGAGAAAGTGGCGCACCCCGCGCGCGTAGGTTTCGTTCGCCACGATCGCGAAGTTCGCGGTGCCGAAAAAGTCCTGCGTGACCGACCGCCACAGGTCCCACAGCGGCTTGATCGTCGTGTGCTTTTCGCGCTCGATGAACGGCTCGGGGTCGAGCCCCAGCAGTTCCCCGAGCGTGCGCAGGAACTTCGTCGTGCTGTGCAGGCCGATCGGCGCCTGCAGGAACGGGACCCCGAGATCCTCGCACAGCATGCGGCCGAACTCGCGATACAGGCAGATGTTCACATCGGCATCCACCAGCCGCGGGATGTCCTGCATGTGGCTGCCGAGCGGGAACGCCATGTTGATCTCGGCCCCGATGCCTTCGACCAGGCGGCGGATCTCGTGCAGATCACTCGCCGTGTTGAAGGTGCCGTAGATGGGGCCGATGATGTTCACGCGCGGCTTGTCGCCGGGCTGACGCTCCCGCTTTTTGGGGCGAACGCCCTTCTTGAGCCCGTACTCGGTCCACAGCCAGTACATGGCGCGGTTGGCGGCCTGCCACTGGTCTTCGTCGATCGTGCGCGGGAGGAAGCGCTGGATACCCGTCCCCTCCGGCGTCACGCCACCGCCGATCATCTCGGCGATCGAGCCCGTCACCACCACGCTGGGCAGTTCGGGGTCGAGCGTGCCGTGCGCCCGCTTCATGGCACCTTCGGTGCCATGCTGCCCCAATTCTTCTTCGCCGAGTCCCGTCACCACGATGGGCAGTTCGTGCGGGGGCAGGGCATCGGTGTAGTGCAGCACCGACGTGACCGGCAGGTTCTCGCACCCCACCGGGCCGTCGATCACCACCTGCATGCCCTTGATCGCGGTGAACACGTACACCGCACCCCAGTAGCCACCCGCGCGATCGAGATCGAGGATGAGGGTCATCTCAGACCATCTCCTCGGCCTTGCGGGCGCGGGCGAGTTTCGCGATGTGGCGCTTGTAGTGCTCGCGGAATTCCGGTTTGTCCGCCGGCACGTCTTCCCACACGCCCGCCTTGAAGCCGCTGCCCACGTCACCGAAGAACGCCTTCATCTCGTCGAAGCGCGCCTTGTTGCCGATGGCGGCATTCACCACCTGCGCCAGCGAGCCGGCGCCGGCCGGGCCCATGAGCGGACGCGCCGAAATGAGGTTGGTGAAGTAGAGCGCGGGGATGGTGAGCTCCTTGGCCTTCTGCACGACGGGCGTGGTGCCGATGGCGAGATCGGGCTTGAACTCCTCCATGGCCGCGCAGTCCTGCTCGAGCGAGGCGCGATATTGGACGTGCACCCCCTTCGCCTCGAGCCACTCGCGGTCGGCGTCGCTGTACGGCGTGCGCGGACAGGCCGTGCCCACGTAGCGCACGTCGGCCCCGCTCTCCACGAGCAGACGCGCCACCAGCAGCTCCGAGCCTTCGTACCCCGACATCGTGATGCGCCCCTTGATGGGCATCGTCGACAGCGCCCCCTTGATGGCGGGGAGCATGCGGTTCTTCACCGCGTCGATCTGTGCACGGGCGACGTTGGCGGCCTGGCCGATGTGCTCCAGCCATGCTTCCGTGCCGTCGTAACCCACCGGCGCCGAGCCGACGATGGGGCGGCCGGCCGCTTCGAACTCGCGGTAGGTGGCCACGTAGAACGGATGAATCGCGGCGGCCACCACGCAGTCGAGTGCGGCGTACAGTTCACGCCATTCACGCGTGGGCACCACGGGGCCGGCGGCGAGACCGAGGCCGTCGAGCATCATGCCGATGCCGACGGGGTCGGCGGGGAACATCTCGCCGATCAATGACACCGTGGGCTTGGCCGACCGGCCGGTGCGTGGCGCCTGCACCGGGCCCTGCTCGGCCTCGAGGCGGGCGTACTTGAGCATCGCACCCGCGAGCACGTCCTTCGCCTCGGCATGCGTGGGCACGCCGAAGCCCGGCACATC
>DCZC01000221.1:6054-6923 GCA_002331565.1 Gemmatimonas sp. UBA2094 | reverse complement strand
CGATGATGCGCACGCCGTTGATCTCCTTGGGGAGAATCTGCAGCGGTACGCCCGACGCGGTGGGTACGCAGAGGTTGGTGATCACGATGGCGTCGTACAGCGCGGGATCCGCCATCTGGTACACGGCATCGCGGATATCCTCGAACAGCTTGCCGGTGACGAGCGTCTCGGAATTGAAGGGCACGTAGCCCACCGTGCGACGCGCGCCGTAGAAATGGCTGGTGAACGTGAGGCCGTACACGCAACAGGCCGAGCCGCTGAGAATGGTCGCGGTCCGGCGCATGCGCAGCCCCACGCGCAACGATCCGAACGCGGGGCACATGCTCTGCGGCTGGTCGTGCGGACCTTTCGGGTAATCGGCCGCATAGCGGTCGAGCACTTCGCTTTTGCCGGCCGCGCGCGCGGCTTCGCGCATCTGGTCCGTACCCGAGTGACAACCCAGGCCATCGCCCTGCGTGGCCGCCATGTTCACGGCCGTGCCCTCCACTACGGGCAGCGCCTTCCCCGACGGACTGGCCGGAGCGCAGCCCATGCCCCCCGGCGCGTCGGCGTCGTTCAGCATGGGGACGTCGGAGACGTCGTCGTAGACGACTTCCTGTTTGTTGGACATCGGACGCGCCTCAGACGGTGTCGTAGACGACTTCGAGCGACGGCTTCACGATGTCTTCCTTGCCCACCATGTCGAACATCGTGGCGGGTTCCATGACGAAGTCGCGCCCCGTGCTCTCGGCGCTGAAGAGCCCGAGCAACTGGTCCTGCGTCTGCGGCTTGGGGCGCACCGGCGGCGCGTCGGCCACATTCTGTGCGAGCTGCGCGAAGAGCGGGCCCCATTCGCCCCCAGGCTTGCCGATGATTTCGTAGCTCGCGCT
>DCZC01000221.1:5709-5867 GCA_002331565.1 Gemmatimonas sp. UBA2094 | reverse complement strand
TCGTAGCTCGCGCTCTTGCGGCGGATGTCTTCGTGCGCGGGAATGGCGGCGAGCACCGGGATACCGGCGTTCTTCGCGAACGCCTGGGCTTCGCCGGTATTGTCGTCCTTGTTGATCACCATGCCGGCCACGCCCACATTGCCACCGAGCTTGCGGAA
>DCZC01000221.1:5054-5414 GCA_002331565.1 Gemmatimonas sp. UBA2094 | reverse complement strand
AGCCGCCGCACACCACGTCGCCCAGGAAGTCGAGCAGCACGAAGTCGAAGCCCCAGTCGTGGAAGCCGAGCTTTTCGAGCGTTTCGAAGCCGTGAATGATGCCGCGCCCACCGCACCCGCGCCCGACCTCGGGGCCGCCGAGTTCCATGGCGTACACGCCGTCGCGCTTGAAGCAGACGTCGCCGATACTCACGGCTTCACCGGCGAGCTTCATGCGGCTCGAGGTTTCGATGATCGTGGGGCACGCCTTGCCGCCGAAGAGCAGCGAGGTGGTGTCCGACTTGGGGTCGCAGCCGATGAGCAGCACCTTCTTGCCCTGCTGCGCCATCATGTACGAGAGATTGGCGAGCGTGAAGCTCT
>DCZC01000221.1:0-4866 GCA_002331565.1 Gemmatimonas sp. UBA2094 | reverse complement strand
TGCCGATGCCGCCCTTGCCGTAAATCGCAATGATCTGCGTTTCCTTGGTGACGGGGCCCGTGTGCACGCCGTCCACTTCGGTCGAGGCTTCGTCGCGCACGTTGCTGTGCAGCTGGTGCAGACCGTTGTCGCTCATGCAGCAGATCTCCAGTCGAGGATCATCTTGACGCAGTGGGGATCACCGAACGCCGTGGCGTAGGCGTCGGCGGCACGCGCCGCGGGTTCGCGGTGCGTGATGAGGCCATCGAGATCGAGCGTACCGTTGTTGGCGAACTCGCTGATGGCAATGAGGTCCTGCTCCTTCCATTGCGCTGCAATGCGGATGCGCGCCTCGCGGAGGAACGCGGGCGGGAAGGTGAACGACACGGGTTCGCTGTAGAAGCCGCCGAGGACGATCTCGCCTCCCGGCATCAGCTTGTTCACGAGGGCATCCATGATGCCGTCGGCCCCCGACACGTCGCAGATCACCCGGTAGCCGCGCGTGGTGTCGTCGTCCGGATGGATCACGGTGTAGCCTCGCGCGCCGCCCATGCGGATGGGATTCGTTTCCCACACCACGGGCGCCGGGGCGCCGTACAGCACGCACAGGCGCGCGATGAGTCGGCCAAGGGCGCCGTGCCCCACGATGAGCCCCGGCAGTTTGTCGAGGTGGCGGCCGGGATCGGGCTCGAGGCAGTGATGCGCCGTTGCCGCGAGGGCGAAGAGCGCCCCCTTCTCACCCACGTGGTCGGCGAGCGGAATGGTCTTCGCGCCCGGCACCACCACGCGCGACGCCTGTCCCCCGAACAGACCGCGGGCCTCGTTGAAGCCCTTCGATCCGGGCACATACACCAACTGCCCGGGTTCGCGCCCCGACGTGGCGCCGGCTTCGAGAATGCGTCCCACCCCTTCATATCCCGGCACGAGCGGATACCCGAGTCCGGGGAACGGGGGCATGCGCCCGGTGAACAGCAGCTTCTCCGTACCGGTGCTGATGCCGGAGTAGTGCATGGCCACCACGACGTCGGCGGGAGCGGGTTGGGCCAGCGTCAATTCACGGACGGAGAGCCTGGTCGGTTCTTCGAAGACAACAGCGAGGGTATTCACGCGGTGTACAGTGAAGTTGACAGTAGATGCTGTCAATATCCTGAATGGATTGTTCGGGTATCTGGTCCCACGTGATGAGTAGGACGGTTCGGACCGAGCTTCCTTTTGAAGAAGGGCGGGGGGCACGGCGGCCTGCGTCCTCCTTCGATGGTGCGGCGACCGCGCCTATACCTCGGCCACGATGAGTCCCGTCTGGATCGGGAAGCGCGTGGGCAGTTCGCGGCTCTTCCGGAACCCGGCCGTCTGGAGCATCCGGTGCAGTTCCGAGGCGCGCCGGGCCCGTCCCTTACCCATGGCCAGCAGATAGAACGAGAAGTAGGCGTCGCCCACGGTTTCGGCGCCCTTCGCACCGGCCAGCGCCTCGGCGATGAGCAGGACACCTCCCTTGGGGAGGGCGGCGCGCACCCGCTGCAACAGCCGCAGCACGGAGAGATCGTCGTGGTCGAGCAGCACACGGACGAGCGAGCACACATCGGCGCCCGTGGGTAGCGAATCCGCGTGGAAGTTGCCACCGAAGCAGTGCACACGATCGCCGAATCCCCCCTGTTCGAGGCGGGACCGGGCGCGCGAGGCGACCGCGGGCAGGTCGAACAGCTGCAGCTGCAGCTGCTGGTGCCGCGCGCCGACCAGGGACAGGAACATCCCCTCTCCGCCGCCCACGTCGAGCAGGCAGTCGTGCTTGGAGAGATCGTAGGCGTCGAGCACGTCGTGCGCGACCGGCGGCAACGTGGCGGCCATGATTTCCGAGTACGCTGCGACCCGCGTGTCGTCGATGGCCTGCGGGCGTGGCGCGTCGGCGTACGACCAGTACCGGGAGAGCTCCGTCCGGAAATCGGCCCCCTGGCGCAACAGCGAGACAGGGTCGGCCAGATCGTGGTACGCCATCTTGTGGTGGCGGATGAGCGCGGTCACGCCCACGTTGCGCACGAGCGGCGCCCCCAGCGGTCCGAGACCGTAGCGGCCATGCCGGCGCTTCATGAGCAGGCGCAGCGACGCGGCCGCGTTG
The DNA here is from genome assembly GCA_002331565.1 of Gemmatimonas sp. UBA2094. Lineage (GTDB taxonomy): Bacteria > Gemmatimonadota > Gemmatimonadetes > Gemmatimonadales > Gemmatimonadaceae > Gemmatimonas. Next base: position 2,774 of record DCZC01000221.1, on the reverse strand, counting down.
AGCAGGCGCTCGGCGCTCGCGAGGGGCATGTCGCCATGTTCGGCGATTTCCTCGACGGTGCGCGCGCCGTCCGCGAGATAATCGAAGAGATCCAGCTCCACGCATGCATATAGCGTCTGCGTGTAGACGAACCCCGATACCAGGTCGAACACCTTGCGCGAGCGGTACCGCGTGATGGGCGCGGTGAGCGGGAAGCGTGCGCTCCAGCGCTGGAACTCGTCGGTCGCAACGAGTTGGTACCAGCGGTCGCGCACGCGCTCGAACCACGTGGGCTCAGGCACCGGCGTGGCGGCTGGCGCCACCGGGGAAACCGGTGTGACATCGGCCGCCGCTCGCGGGCGGTCGGGGGCCGGGACGGTGGGCGCGGAGAGCGCCTGCTCGGGGGGGTTCACAGCGACTAACTTCGCGCCGGGAAACTATGGTGTCAAGAAAAGTGTACACTGCCGAATGTTGAGACTGTCAGGATATTGCGACAGGGAATATCCGGTCCTAACGTGATACGACCATGGGTTTTCCCGGCGATTCCGCGCCATCCCCGTTCGCCGGCTGATTTCTTCAGGACTCTGATGCGACCTGTATTTCCGTTCAGCGCCATCGTGGGACAGGACGAGATGAAGCTCGCCCTGCTGCTGGTGGCAATCGACCCCACCATTGGCGGGGTCATGGTATTCGGCGACCGCGGGACCGGCAAGAGTACGGCCGTTCGTGCGCTGGCCGGGCTGCTGCCCCAGATGAAGGTCGTGGAGGGGTGCAAGTACGGCTGCGATCCGAAGTCGACCACGCAGCGGTGCGACGACTGCTTCGCGCGCCTGGCCCGGGGACACCATCCGCGCACGGTGCTCGCGCCGGTCCCCGTGGTGGACCTCCCGCTCGGGGCGACGGAGGACCGGGTCGTGGGCGCCCTCGACCTCGAGCGGGCGCTCACCACCGGAGAGAAGGCGTTCGAGCCTGGCCTGCTGGCGCGCGCGCATCGCGGCTTTCTGTACGTGGACGAGGTGAACCTCCTCGAGGATCACCTCGTGGACCTGCTGCTCGACGCGGCTGCCACCGGCGAAAACGTGGTGGAGCGCGAGGGCGTGAGCGTGCGGCATCCGTCGCGCTTCGTGCTGGTGGGCAGCGGCAATCCCGAAGAGGGGGAACTGCGGCCGCAGCTGCTCGACCGCTTCGGTCTCGCGGTCGACGTGCGCACGCCTACCGTGATTGCCACGCGCATCGACGTCATCAAGCGGCGCGACGCCTTCGATCGTGACCCGCTGGCCTTCCTCTCGCACTGGCAGAAGGCCGATGCGAAGGTGCGCCGCTCCATCGAAAAGGGGCGCACGCGCCTCGAGCAGCTGGTGGTTCCCGACGAAATCCTCGCGCGCGCGGCAGCGCTGTGCTCGGCCCTCGGCACCGACGGGCTGCGCGGTGAACTCACGTTGCTGCGCACCACTCGTGCGCTGGCGGCGTTCGAAGGCGCCGACACGGTGACGCTCGAACATCTGCGTCGTATCGCCCCGATGGCGTTGCGGCACCGGTTGCGTCGCAACGTGCTCGACGACGCAGGCTCCACCACCCGCGTCGAACGCGCGGTGACGGAGCTGTGGGACGCGCCTGCCTCCGATGTCGTCGTCACGTCCTGATCTGCCCGGCGGGTTGGGCGCCCTTGCCGCCCTGCTGCTCGCGGTGGATGCCCGCGGGCTCGGTGGCGCGGTGCTCGATCATCCGGTGCACGAGCAGGCGCGCCTGTTCGCGTCGCTCGTGCGCTCGTGGCTTCCACGCGGGGCGCCGCTGCGGCGCGTGCCTTCGAGCGTGACGGCCGACCGATTGTACGGCGGCGTCGATCTTGCCTCCACCCTGGCGGCGGGCAGAATCGTCGCCGAACGCGGCGTCTTGGCCGGCGCCGATGGCGGCGTACTGGTGATTCCGATGGCCGAGCGCCTCAACACCTCGGCCCGAACGGCGGTGTGCGAAGTGCTCGATCACGGCGAGATCACCGTACAGCGCGACGGGATCGCCGACCGGCATGACGCGCGCGTGTGTGCCGTACTGCTCGACGAATCGGTGGACGATGAACTCGTGCATCCGTCGCTCGAGGACCGGCTCGCGTTCCGCGTGCGATTCGACGGCCGCACGAGCGATGAGCTCGAATGGTTGGCCGACGAAACCGAGGCCCCTCACTTCGAAGCGCGTGTGCGTGAGGCGCGCGTGCGTCTGTCGCAGGTGAGTGTGGACGACGCATGGGCCACGGCGCTGTGCCAGACCGCCGACGCCTTCGGTGTGGACTCGGTGCGGGCCACGTTGTTCGCGCTGCGCTGCGCGCGGGCGTTGGCTGCGCTGGATGGCCGGTTGATGGTGACCGAAAAGGATGCCGAAAGAGCGGCGGCACTGGTGCTGGCGCCGCGCGCGACGCGCCTGCCTCCTCAGCCGCCGCCCGAGGACGATGAGAAGGGCGACGACGTGGCGCCCAACGAACAGCCCGACACGAGCGATCCGGAGCCACCGCCGCCAACGGAGCCTCCGCCGGCGACGCCGGAATCGTCCGAGCCAGAGCAAAAGGACAACGACGACAGCCCGCAGCCCACGCCGGACAGCGGTGAACTGTTGCGTGACGCCGTGCAGGCCGCGTTGCCGCCCAATCTGCTCGCGCAGCTCGTACAGAACAGCACGGCCGGATCGATGCAAGGGCGTGTGGGGGAGGAGACCCCCAACATGCTGCGCGGCCGGCCCCGTGGAGCGCGTGGCGGCCTGCCGCGCGGTGGGGCGCGCTTGCATCTGCTCGAGACGCTGCGGGC
>DCZC01000125.1:897-9441 GCA_002331565.1 Gemmatimonas sp. UBA2094 | reverse complement strand
CGACGGCGTCGGCGGGGGCGGCAACGCAGAGCGCGCCGGCTGCCATGCTCACGGCGAGGGCCACACGGCGCGTCCACGCGTGCACGCGCATCATCAGGGGGGTCAGAACCGGATTTCCTTGCCGTCGTCGGCCGCCTTGTAGATGGCTTCCACGATCTTCTGCACCGCCACTTGCTCGACGGGCGGTTCGTACGGGGATTCGCCACGAATCACCGCGAGGAAGTGTGCGATTTCGGCGCGATAGCTCTGCAGGAAGGGGCTTTCCCGCACCCCGGCGCCGCTTGGCGACACGTCCACCGCGCGGCCGTTGAGTTCCTTGGTGACGCGCAGCGGGGCAAGGCGCGCCGACCCGCGCGTGGCATGCACCTCGAACCACCAGCGATCCTCGTCGCCCACGTACGACCACGAGACGTCGATGTTCACCACCAGGCCGTTCGCGCACTCGAGAAACACCTGCATGGCGTCTTCGACGGCGCCCGCGCCGCGGCCGCGTCGCATGCTCGACGAGACACGCACCGGCGCCGGTCCGTCGGCCAGCCACATGGCGAGATCGAGTAGGGGGAAACCATGCTCGAGGAACACGCCACCGCCCGACTCGGCGCGACGGTTGCGCCACCCGTCGGTGTTGCTCTTGAGATGCAACGAGCCGCAGCGAATGCTGGTGACCTGCCCCAGCTCGCCGTTGCGCACGAACTGATCGAGCGCCTGCGTGTCGCTGCGGAACCGGTGATTGTGCCCCACCACCAGCCGCACATCAGCTTTCTGCGCCGCGCTGAGGCATCGCTCGACACCGCGCGCCGACAGGGCCAGCGGACGCTCACACAACACGTGCAGCTTCTTGCGGAGTGCGCTCAATACGTGCGGTTCGTGCAGGTGGTTGGGCGTGGCGATGACCACCGCGTCGAGTTCGTCGCTATCGAGCAGCTCCTCGAAGTCGGTGAACACGTCGGGCACCCCGAAACGGTCGGCAAGGGCGCGCGCCTTCGCGGCGTCGTTGTCACACAGCGCCACGAGCTGCGCACCGCGCAACTTGGACAGGACAGGGATGTGCGTCAGCTGGGCAATGGCACCCGTACCGACGACGGCGATGCGGACGCCGTCCTTCATTCACGCCTCCGGGGGAAACAGATCAGTCGGCGAAGCCGACGACGGTCCCCGGATAGTAATGACGCAGGATCTCGCGGGCATCGGCGCCGGCCCGTGCCCGGCCGATCGCCCCCCACTGACACATGCCTACTCCGTGGCCGTTGCCGGCGCCGCGCAGGGTGAGACCGGCAAGCCGGCCACCGCCACGCGATTCGCGGTCCACCGAAAAATACGTGCTGTTCAGGATCGCGCCACGCGCATCGCGCATCACGAGACGAATATCCCGCGCCGCGATGGTCACCTCGCCGCGATCCGTGCGCAGCACCACGCTGCCGGCGCGTCCGGATCGTCCCCGCGACGGCACGGAGAACGACTGCACGGCCGCCGGCCGCGGATTCCCCGCCCCCGACGACTGCAGCGCGCGCCGCACGACGTCACGCAACTGCGCCTCGTCGAAGTCGGCCTGCCAGTGATTGCGGGGCGACAGGTCGCAGTAGGGCTTGCCCGTGCGGGGGTCGGTGTCGTCGACACTCTGCAAGTACGTCTCCTCCCGCACCCCGCGCCACGCCTCGCCGGGGGTGGCCGTACGCCCGCCGCAACTCGACGAATACGGGGCGTCCACGATGAGGCCGTTGTACCGGAGCACCTGCCCCGCCGTCCGGTCGATCGCCTCGTTCACCAGCGGGTGCTCCGCGTCGGCCCCACCGTACACCTGGTTTTGGACCGTGGCCACCAGATTGAAGCCGCTCAACGGCTCCTCCACCATGCCGCCAGGCACGCGGATGTATGCATAGCTGCGTGCTGCGATGGCCTGGGCTTCGAGGGCCGCGCGCTCGGCGGGATTGCGCGCTGGCAGTTCCATGGGCACCACGCCACGCAGGTAGTCCTCGACGGGCACACGGTTCACCACCAGCACGCCGCTGTCGGTCGCGGTGAACACCAGCTCCCCGCGATAGCGCTTGCCACCGAAACGCAGGAAGGTGTCACCGCCGGGACGCGCCACGAACGGTCCCTCACGCCACGGGGTGGCGTCACCGCCGTTACCGGCCACGCGAAGCAGGCCGTTCTTCTGCTCGATACGCCACGGCTCGTCGCCGCGTCCTTTCACCAGCGACACGCGGCCGCCCTGCTCGTCGATCCGCCATAGCCCCGTAGCACTCACGGCGGCCGTAACGGTCCGAGTATTGAGCGCCACGAGCGCCACCCGATCACGCTCGAGGCGTCCCGTCCTTTCACGCTGCACCACGCTGGGCGGCACGGGGCCGCCCGCCTCCGACGCGGTCCGCGGCGCCGGCGAGGGTGCACAGGCGACCACGAGCGCCGACGCCGTGACCACGCCACCGAACATGGTGGGAACGAGGAGGCGCAGCCGGGCGGCCGTCGCCCTGCGCTGATCGTGGGTCATGGCCGGTGGAGCAAAACGGCTATTCCTGCTGGTTCAACGCCGCGCCGAGTGCGTCGTCGAGCCGTGTCAGCGTTTCAGCGATCTCCGCCGGACCATGTGCCGCCGACATGAACGCCGCCTCGAAGGCGCTGGGCGCGAGACTGACGCCGCGCCGACGTGCGGCGTGGAAGAAGCGCTTGAACAGCGCCACGTCGCTCTGCTTGGCCTCCTCGAAAGTCCGCACCGGACCCTCGTGGAAGAAGAAGCCCCACATCGACCCGCTATGACTCGCCGTGAATGGCACGCCGTGCCGCGCGGCGAGGTCGCGCATGCCCTGCACCAGGCTTGCCGTCTGCGTCGTGATGCCGTCGTGCACTTCGCGCGTGAGCGCTCCCAGCGTGGCCAGCCCACCCGCCATGGCGAGCGGATTGCCGGACAGCGTGCCCGCCTGATACACCGGCCCGGTGGGCGCAATGTGCTCCATGAAGGCCCGCTTGCCACCGTACGCCGCCACGGGAAGCCCACCGCCGATCACCTTGCCCAGCGCGGTGAGGTCGGGGGTCACGCCGAAACGCTCGGCGGCGCCCCCGTAGGCGATACGGAAGCCCGTCATTACCTCATCGAATACGAGCAAGGCTCCCGTTTCGTCAGCAATCCGGCGCAGCCCCGGTATGAAATCGGCCGTGGGCTCGATGTAACCGCCGTTGCCCACGATGGGCTCCAGCATGATGGCCGCCAGCGGCACCTCGCGCGCGATGCGCTCCACCGCCTCGAGATCGTTGTAGGCGCAGGTGATGGTGAGCTTGGCCAGCGCATCCGGCACCCCCGGGCTGTCGGGGAGGCCCAACGTGGCCACGCCACTGCCCGCCTTCACGAGAAACGCGTCAGCGTGGCCATGGTAGCACCCCTCGAACTTGAGGATATGCTCCCGCTTCGTGATGGCGCGGGCCAACCGCGCGATGCTCATGGCCGCCTCGGTGCCGCTGCTCGTGAAACGCACCATCTCGAGGTGCGGCATGCGGTCGGCGATCTTGTCGGCGAGGTCCACCTCACGCTCGGTGGGCATGCCGAAGCTCGTACCGTCCTGCATGACCCGGGCGAGCGCCTCCAGCACGACCTCGGGCGCATGCCCGAGCACGAGCGGGCCCCAGCTCAGCACGTAGTCGAGGTACTCGTTTCCGTCGGCATCCCACACGCGGGCGCCCTTGCCCCGCGCCGCGACGAACGGTTCACCGCCCACGCCGCGGAAGGCGCGCACCGGCGAGTTCACCCCGCCGGGAAAGCGACCGCGCGCCCGCGCCATGATCTCGGCGGAACGCGCGTTGTTGGTCAGCAGCGTGGACGGGGTCGTCATCGGCCAAAGCTCCCGGCAGAAGTGGTATCGATGCCCACCAGCGGCAAGGCGCGGGTGGAGCGAACGGGGATCGCCACCGCCGGCGCGTCGGCGACGCGCCGCAGTGTGGCGGTGAAATCGTAATCATCAACCACCTGGTCGACCTGCACGTCGATGAAGGCGCCGGCAGTCGGACGGAGTCCGGTGCTCAATACAGCGGGCGGCACGGTGACGTGCATCAGGCCATCGATGTCGTCGGCCTGCCACGGCGCGCGGCACACCCAGCGGTCGGGGGCGTCGCCGGCCTTTTCGACCAGTACGCGTGCCTCGCGACCGAGGAACCGTTCGTAGCGCGAGGCGGTGATGCCGCGCTGCAGCTCCTCGACTCGCTCCTTGCGCTCCTGCTTGATGCTGTCGGCCACGTCGTCGTCCATGCCGTAGGCGCGCGTGCCTTCCTGCGGTGAGTACGTGAACACCCCGACGCGGTCGAATTGCATCTCCTCCAAGAAGTCGCAGAGCGTGAGAAAGTCGTCTTCCGTCTCGCCGGGGAAGCCCACGATCACGCTCGTGCGCACCGCAAGATCGGGCACGATGGCCCGGTATTGCGCCAGGCGCTCCCGGATGGTCTTCTGCCGCTCTGGGCGACGCATGCGCGCCAGCACCGCATCGCTGCCGTGCTGCATGGGCGTGTCGAGCCAGCGCACGATGCGGTCGTTGGCCGCGATCACCTCGAGCAGCCGCGGCGTGATGCCGGTGCTGTAGAGGTACATGTTGCGGATCCACGGAATGCTCGTTTCGCGCACCAGCGCTTCGAGCAGCTCGGGCAGGGCCTGGCCGTCGCGGCGGTCACGCCCGTAGTGCGCGAGGTCCTGCGCCACGAGATTGATCTCGCGCGCCCCCTGCGCTTCGAGCAGCTGTGCCTCGCGCACCAGGTCGGGCAGCGCGAAGCTGCGGTGCTTGCCGCGCATGAGCGGGATGGCACAGAAGGCGCAGCCGTGATCGCACCCTTCGGAGATCTTGAGGTAGCGCACGTGCGGCAGATCGCCACTGAACAGACGCACACCCGGGTGTTCGACGAGCGACCCGCCGAGCAGCCCGCGTTCCACCAGCTCCGGTACGAGGCGGTCGGTTTCGGAGTTGCCGAGAAACACGTCCACTTCGGGGAGCGCGTCCCGGAGTTCGGTCTTGTGGCGCTCCACCATGCACCCGATGGCAAAGACGGCCTTCACCTGCCCCTCGTCCTTGAGCCGGGCGGCATCGACGATGGCCTCGATGCTTTCGGCTTTCGCCGCATCGATGAAGCCGCAGGTGTTCACGACAATGACATCGGCGTCGCCGAGGTCCTGCACGGGCTCTGCGCCGTGTGCCACGAGGTCGGCGAGGTACCGCTCGGAATCCACCGTGTTTTTGTCACACCCGAGGGTGACGAGGCCGAACTTGAGCATCAGCGAAAGCTAGCGCGTGTGAGGGCGCCTTGGGGGTGGGCGCGACGTGGTGTGCTCGGGACGCCCGGGATGCGCAGAATTGGCAGGGCGTGTCGCTGCCGCAGACCGCGACCCCGACCCTGCCTGACGTCAGCGGAAGTTGCCGAACTGCAGCTCCACGCCAAACTCGCCTTGGCGCAGCATCGCGATGCACTCCTGCAGCGCGTCCTTGTCCGGACTCGACACGCGCACCTGCTCGCCCTGAATGCTCGCCGTGATCTTCTTGAGCTTCGCCTCCTTGATGGCGGCCGTCACCTTCTTCGCCGTCTCGGCGTCAAGCGCCATCTTGAGCTTCACCTCGCTGCGCAGGATCTCGTGACTACCCGGCTTCGCCTCGGTGAACTCGAGGTTCTTCACGCTCACGCCGCGCTTCACCAGCTTGCCGCGCAACACGTCCACCAGCGCCGTGTGCCGCATATCACCTTCGGCCTCGAGCTTGATGAGGTTGTCGGCGCGCTTGAAGTCGATGAGCACGTGCGAGCCCTTGAAGTCGAACCGCTGGGCGACCTCCTTCTGCGACTGATTGACCGCATTGTCCACCTCCTGCAGGTCGCAGCCGGTGGTAACGTCGAACGAGTACGTGGAAGCCATGTCTTGAGTCCCGGATAGCACGAGACCCCGGCGGATGCCGGGGCCGGATGCCACCAATCTAGCAGGAAATGCGGTCAGCCGAGGAAGCTCTCGAGGCTCCTGGCACGGCTGACGTGGCGGAGACGCGAGAGCGCCTTCTCCTTGATCTGGCGGACCCGCTCGCGGGTTATCCCCAGCTGCGAGCCGATCTCCTCGAGGGTCATGGCCTCACCACCGTCGATGCCGAAGTACAGCTTGAGGATCTTGGCCTCACGCTCCTTGAGGCTGCCGAGCGATTCGGCGATCGCCTCGATCAACGCCTTCTCGAACGTCTGATCCTCGGGGTTGGCGTGCTGCGTGTCCGGCAGGTAATCCAGCAGGCGGTTGTCCTCACCCGGCGTGAGCGGCGCATCGAGCGAGAGGTGGACCTGCGAAATGGACATCGTCTTGGCGACTTCTTCCTCGGTGATGTCCATGCCTTCCGCGATCTCGGCGTGCGTGGCCTCACGCCCGAGCTCCTGCAGCAGCGTGTTCGCGCGCTTGCCGATGCGGTGCAACGTTCCGGCGCGGTTGAGCGGCACGCGCACGATGCGTGACTGCTCGGCAAGCGCCTGCAGAATGGCTTGGCGAATCCACCACACGGCGTACGAGATGAACTTGATCCCCTTCGTCTCGTCGAATTTGTGGGCCGCCCGGATGAGGCCGAGGTTGCCCTCGTTGATCAGGTCGGAGAGCGACACGCCCTGGTTCTGGTATTTCTTCGCGACACTGACGACGAAGCGGAGATTCGAGCGGACCAACTTGTCGAGCGCATCCTGATCTCCCGTGCGAATACGTCGTGCCAGCTCCGCTTCTTCTTCACGGGAAATGAGCGGATACGCGCTGATGTCGCGCAGATACTGATCGAGGGAGCCTTCCTCGTACGACGTCTTCTTCTTCGGGGGAGTGACCGCCATGTTCGACCGGCTCGGGTGCTGAGTGGCTCACGGTGTTCACCGCGCGGGAGGGAAACGCGGCGTCCTGCACGGTACCACGAACGGTGTCGCCCATCGTGCACGACCAACCGCCGTATAAGCCTTACCGCCGTGCCGTCATTCGTCAACGCGTGCGGTGATGAAATCGGCGGCGGCAGGGGCCGCCGTCATCGGACCGCCGTTCCGAGCCCGCCCAGCGGACGTGCGTGGGCCACGGCGCCGGTTACGTGGAATCGGGAGTGAAACGGTAGTACACCAACCACGGCGCGCCCCGAAACAGATTGTCGGGAGCGAACCCCCGCGAGCGACCGCCGGACGAGCGTATGCCCCCGACGGCCACACCTGCCGTTCCACGACCGGCATCGGTTCGTCCATGATGCTCCGGTCAGTAGTTGTCGATCTGCGCGCGCTGCAACGAGCCGGAATAATCCACGTAGCCGACCTTGGTTTCCGAATAGAACTCGTACACTTCCCAGCCGCCCTCGCGATGCCCGTTACCGGTTTCCTTCACCCCGCCGAACGGGAGATGTGCCTCGGCGCCGATGGTGGGCGCGTTCACGTACGTGATACCGTTGTCGAGCTCCTGCAACGCACGGAACGCCACGTTCACGTTGCGCGTGTACACGGAACTCGAAAGCCCGTAGCGCACGCCGTTGTTCACCGCGAACGCCTCCTCGGCGGTCTTCACCCTGATTACGCTCAGCACCGGGCCGAAGATCTCCTCCTGGTCGAGCCGGGAGCCGGCCGTGACGCCGGTGAAGATGGTGGGCTTGAAAAAGAACCCCTCGTCGAGCGCGCCACCGGTGGCGCGCTCGCCACCGCACACGAGTGTCGCCCCCTGGGCCTCCGCGATGCCCATGTAGCGCTGCACCTTCTCCAGCGCGGCCTGGTTCACGAGCGGGCCCACATCGGTGCCCGCCTTGCGGCCGTCGCCGAGCACCAGCTTCTCCGCGCGCGCGGCGAGGCGTGCCACGAATGCATCGTGGATACCGTCTTGCAGTACGAGGCGGCTGGTCGCGGTGCATCGCTGACCGGTGGTACCGAACGCGCCCCAGAGCACGCCGTCGAGCGCGAGATCGAGGTCGGCGTCATCGAGCACGATCATGGCGTTGTTGCCGCCGAGTTCAAGCGCCACCTTCTTCAGCGCACGTCCGCAAAATTCGCCGATCTGGCGTCCGACCGCCGTGGAGCCGGTGAAGGAGACCATGTTCACACAGGGATGGCGCACCACGGCGTCGCCGGTGGCAGGACCGCCCGGCAAGACCTGCAGCACGCCCGGCGGCAGGCCGGCATCCTCGAACAGGCGGGCAATCAATGCGCCACCCGTCACGGCACTTTGCAGGTCGGGCTTGAGCAACACGGCGTTGCCCAGCGCCAGGGCTGGCGCCACCGAGCGCATCGCAAGGAACAGAGGGAAATTCCACGGCGCGATCACGCNNGAGGTCGGCGTCATCGAGCACGATCTGCGCGTTCTTGCCACCCATCTCGAGCGACAGGCGCTTGTGCATCCGCCCGCACGTTTCTCCCACGAAACGACCGGTTTCGGTGCTGCCTGTGAACGAGATGACCGGCACCTGCGCGTGCTCCACCAGCGCCTTGCCCACCACTTCGCCCATACCGTGCACGAGCTGAATGACTTCGGGGGGCAGGCCGGCCTCGAGGAGAATCTCGACCAGTACCGTGCTGGTGTGCGGCACGTCCTCGGCGGGCTTG
>DCZC01000125.1:516-686 GCA_002331565.1 Gemmatimonas sp. UBA2094 | reverse complement strand
AGCGCGGGGAACGCCTTCCACGTGGGAATGGCGAGCGGGAAGTTGAACGGCGTAATGAGCCCGCACACACCGATCGGGCGGCGCATGCTCATCGCCCACTTGTTGGCGAGTTCGCTCGGCACCGTGTGTCCGAAGAGACGACGGCCTTCGGTGGCCGCGTAATAGGCGGT
>DCZC01000125.1:0-211 GCA_002331565.1 Gemmatimonas sp. UBA2094 | reverse complement strand
TCGCCCCGCGCGGGTGCCGGCGTGCGCTTCCAACGCTCGAAGCCCCGACGCGCGCTGTCGACCGCCGCGTCCACGTCGGCGGCTCCCGATGCGGGGAACAGGCCGATCAGATCGTGCTGATCGGCCGGGTTGCGATTTTCGAAGTACGCGCCAGTGGAGGGGGCAATCCACTGACCGCCGATGAAGTTCCGGTAGGTGGTGGTCATCCGCG
>DCZC01000214.1:20086-20782 GCA_002331565.1 Gemmatimonas sp. UBA2094 | reverse complement strand
GGGTCGGGGGCGGTGCGGCGGTGTTCCCGTGCGTCGCGACGCCTCGTGGGAACAATTCGGCGACTCGACGGAAAATCCCGGCCGAGTCCGGTTCAAGTCGGTAAGTCCGATGAAATAGTGGACCGACCGTTCCTATAGAAAAACCATCATACATACACCAAGGCGGTTAGTTGATACCGCAATAGTACCTAAGATGGTGTTGCGGAAAATCAGGCGCTTATAGCTTTCACGCGCAGGCCAAAACTCCCCAAAAGGCCGCGCTCTTTCCGTGAGGAGGCGTGATGCGCAAGCCCCGTCCGAACACGTACAACCCGGCACAGGCGCTGCATTTGATTGCAGCGGACCGTACCGGTCTTCCCCTGAGCTGCCCGAGCTGCGAAGGGCAGATCACGCGAGACCCGGCGCAAGCCCCGCCGCAGCCCCACTCGCACGTGACACTCAAATGCACCAGCTGCGGCCGCCTCGCGCGGTACATCGCCGGCGTGAATTGAGTCGAACGTAGGAAGCATTCGCAGCAACCGGAGCGCCGCTCCCCCGGCGCTCGCTGTACACGGTCATCGCGACGGCACACCACCCGCGAACGAGAACGCCCCCGCCGATTGTCTTCGGCAGGGGCGTTTTGCTGTCTCCGGTTCTCCCGGGAAGCGGCTCGACCTCAGTAGGTGATGGTACCCTGCTTGGTCGTGTCCACGTCGT
>DCZC01000214.1:0-19823 GCA_002331565.1 Gemmatimonas sp. UBA2094 | reverse complement strand
GGTTGATGAGCATCGTCTGCTGCTTCAGCCACTGGCCCCAGCAGTCCTTGCAGATCTCGGCGATGATGCGCTGTCCGATCACGCCGGGGAACGGCGGCCGGTCGAAGCCCTCGCGCGTGGTCGCGCAGCGCGTACAAGTCACGTCAGCCATGGTTACTCCGCCACACGGACATGCGCGCCGACGCGCGCGTACTTCACTTCGGCCAGCCCGAAGAGCGACAGCAGTGTGATGTACATCCAGCCGATATCGANNGCCCAAACCTGTCTCAGCGAAAGGGCATATTTAGCCATCACGTCGTAGCGGTTCGCAACAATAGACTGCAGCGTATCCAGATCTGCCACTAGCTTTTCGCGATCAAAACGCGGAGCAGGTGCGACTTTCTTAACCTTAGCAAGACCAAAGAAAGAAAGAATGGTGATGTACATCCAGCCGATATCGAACTCGGGCATGAACACTCCAAGACGTAGACCGACGGCCACGACCCGGCGCACCGGGTCAGCCACATAAACTACTCGATCAACGCCGGTCCCGCCCGGGGGCGACGGGCACGTCAGTACCGCGGCAGCGACGGGTCTACGTCGGTGCTCCACTCATCGATGCCGCCGTCGATGTTGATGAGCGACGTGAACCCGTGTTGCGCCATCCAGTTGGCGGCCATTTCGCTGCGCATACCGTGGTGACAGAGCAGCGCATACGTGCGCGCCGTGTCCAGCGCGTGCACCTTCGCGGGAAGCGACGACAGCGGAATGAGCTCGCTCCCGTCGAGATGGGCGATGTCCCACTCCCACTGCTCACGCACGTCGATGATGTGGGGCGGATTGTCGCCCTTCAGCATGGCTGCGATTTCCTGCACCGTTTTGTGGTCGACCACCGTTGCTTCCCGAAAGTGGGTGTTGAAGAACTGCTCGTTGGAGGCGCAGAGCTGTGCCTAGGTTGTCAGCGCTTCGCCGCGAGCGCCGCGCGGGCCGCATCGAGCGACTTCGCCGCGGCCTCAAAACGACTTACGAGATCCGCGACCTCTTCGTTCGTTTCCGCCTCGGTGCCGTAGCGGATGGCTTCGTTGACGCCGGGGAAGACCATGCTCGAATAGCCGTTGTCCACGTCGCTCGCGTAGATGAGCGTGCGGTACCACGGGCGGCTCTTGAGCCCCCGGTCGCGCGCGAAGCTGCGCTCGACCTGCAGCAGCGCCGTGTTGGCTGCGGCGGTGTTCGTAGCACCCACACCCGCGGCGAGCGCGGCATCACGGGCGGCCGCCCACGCCTTGGCGGCAGTTTCGAGGGTGGTGATGGCGGTCGCGATGCTCTTGACCGGCGTCGTGCTCCACCCCTTCTGCGTGAGGCCGCGTTCTACCGGCGCGAGATAGCGGCGCATGGTCTGCGCGAACTCCACGTAGTCGTACGGCAATACCTCGGCGTTGGCCAGGCGCAGCGCGAACGCCGCGCCGATGCGCCCCGAGGCGGCGTGGTACAGGAAGCCCGGGTCACCGAAGCGCTCCATCCATGCGTGCGTGTCGTACGCCGAGTGGTACGTGCCGGCCGGGCCGCCGAAGCCCCAGTCGGCGGTGGGGATGCCGAGGTGGTTGTAGAAGCCGGCGAAGTCGCTGCCGCCGCCCGGGTCACCCATGGCCGGCTCGAGCGAATCGGCGCGTGTACCGGTGGTGAGGCGCCACGCCTGATACACGCTGCCGCGCCCCTTGGGGTCGGGCACGCTCTTCACCACGTCACGCAGCGTGCTGCGCATGCTGGGGCTGCCGCCACCACCGAACTGACTGCCCTGCGCCGACACGTCCTGATTGAGATACGCTACCGCACCCTTCTTGAGGCGGAGCGAGTCGTCTTCCACGTACTCGCTGCTCCCCACCAGCCCCCACTCTTCGGCGTCCCACGTGGCGAACACGATGGTGCGCTTGGGGCGCTGGCCCTTCTTCGCCATGTCGGCGAGCGCGGCGGCGGCTTCGAGGACGCTCACCGTGCCGCTGATGTTGTCGGCAGCGCCGGGCCCCCACGAGTCCCGGTGCGCGCCGATGTACACGTACTGGTCGGGGAACTGGCTGCCGCGCAGATAGCCCAGCGTGTTGTGGATCTGCTTGGTGCCGTTGGTCGCGGCGTCGGTGCGCACTTCGACCCGCAGCCGCACCGGGCCGGGGCCCACGTGATAACGCAGCGCCATGCCGCCCTGCCATCCGCGCGGGATGTCGGTGCCGCGCACGCCGTCGAGAATGCGTTGCGCGTTGGCGGCACTGATGGGCACCACGGGAAGGCGCGGCAGCTCCGTCTGCTCGGGCTTGAGCCGCGGGGCGCCGGGCTTGCTGGGGTAGCCGGGCGTGAGCGGATCGCCGGCGCCGTTGAACACGCTGCCGCGCTGCACCCCTTCGAGCGGGCGCATGGGGCCCTCGGGATACACGTCGCCCGCCACGAAGCCGTCGTCGAGCGGATCGGTGTAGATGAGCACCGCCACGGCGCCGCGCTTCTCCGCCTCGCGCGCCTTGATGCCGCGGAAGCTGCGGCCGTAGCGCGCGAGCACCACCTTGCCCTTCACACTCACGCCGAGCGAGTCGAGCGTGGCGTAGTCTTCGATGAGGCCGAAGTTGACGAACACCACCTCGCCCTCACCCACACCGGCGCCGCTCGACCCGTTCACGGTGAGATACTGCGGCCGCTGCGTGGCCGGGTCGCCGGCGATACCGGGTTCGACCAGATCGAACGCCACCGTGTCACGCCCGAACCGGGTGATCTTCACCTCGGTGGCGTGCGGCAGCCACACGTCGTACGTGCGGAGCTCCGTTTCGAGCCCCATCGCCTTCATCTGGGCGATGACGTAATCGGCGGTGCGCTTCTGCGCCGCGGTGCCGGCGATATGCGGCTCCTTCGACAATTCGGCCGAGTTGGTCTTCGCGCGCGTGGCGAGCGGCCCGGCGACCGCGGCCTGTTCGAGCTGCCGCTGCGCGGACGAGGCGGCCGGCGAGTAGCCGGGAATGGTGGGGAGCTGCTGGGCGGCGGCAGGAGCCGCGCCGGCACCGATCGCGAGACCGGCAATGAGTGTACGACGGAGGGACACGGACGACTCCGGGGAGCGCGTGAAGCGGGTGAGGGGAACGGCTGAATGTATCTCGCCGGGAGCGGTTCGCGCCCGGCCGGCGCGCGTCACCCCGCTTCGTACTCCTCGGCGGCACGCCTGAGCGCCTGCTGCAGCAGCGCCTCGCGATCGGCGCCATCGGGGAGTGCGGCGGAGAGGGCGGCGAACTGGCGCAGCATTTCGTCTTCGAGCTGCGCACGCGTGGGCGCATTGACGCCGAGCACGGCGAGGGACATGACGGCGAGATCACGCAGCGGCTTCACCGTTGCCTCGTCGAGCCCCGCGAGGGTGGGCGGACGTGGGGCCGGGGCCGGCTTCTCGCGCCGGCGTTTCGGGGCTTCGAACAGCGCCGTCACCGGCGCGAACGTCACCACGAACGACCCGGGCGTATGCTCGGCGTATCCGTCGATCACATTCCGCCGGCGCAGCGACGGGAGCAGCTTCACGATGGACTCGCGCACCGGCGAATAGTCGTCGATGCTGTTGTTGCCCCGGCCGGTGATGACGAGCGCTTCGCCGGCCCCCAGCACCTGCTGTTCACGCAGCCACCGTTCGGCGAGCTGGGTGGCCTGCAGGGCGGTCGGCTGCAGCGCACGCAAGTTGAGCGTACGCTGCCCGCCAAAGCGCAGTTCGTCGAAGGCGCGTGCGAGGCCGGTCATGCGCGATTAACGGCGCGACCCCTTCGTACGATCCGTGGACTTGGGCTGATGCGTGAGCGCCTGCGTGAGCGCTTTCCCATCGATCGCCTCGAACGGTATCACCTGCGCGAGTGCGGCCAGCGTGGGCGCCACGTCGACCGACCGGACCGGCATGGTGTAGCGCCCCGGCTTCACGCCGGGCCCCATGAACAGCACGGGGATGTGGGCGTCGAGGTCGTACGGCGTGCCGTGCGACGCGTACGTCGTGGTCTGGGCGTAGTAGCCCTGCTTGAAGGTGACGGCCAGCTCCACCTGCATGTCGGCCGGCAAGGCATTGCGCCACCGACGCGCGAGCTTGTCGGTGGCCGCCAGTCTCGGCAAGTCGCGGACTCGGTACACGTTGGCCATACCGGGAAGCTTGAGCAGCGCGTTGCGGATACTGGTCACCGTCGAGTCGGCGTTGATTCCGCTCGCCGCCAGGCGCGGACGATCGACGATGAGCAACTCGTCGGTATACGTGAGCGCGTCGGTTTCCACACCACGCGCCACGAGCGCACTGCGCGCCGCATCGATCACCGGACGGACATCCACGCGACCACGACGGGGATCGGTACCGGGGAACTGCGCCTCCGGCATTGGCGTCACGCCGTGATCACTCCCGAGTGCAAAGACGATGCGGCTCGAATCACGCAGCGTGTAGAGCGAATCGATGAGGCGACCGAGCGCGCGGTCGACGCGCAGCACCTGGTCGTGGAGTTCCTTGGAGTCGGGTCCCCAGGCGTGACCCACCGCATCCGTGGTGCTGAGCGACACAGCGAGCACATCGGTCGTGGGGCCCTTGCCAAGGTCCATGGCCACGACACCGGCGAGCGCCATGTCCACCGTGAGTTCATCCATCCACGGGTACGCAGTGAGCGAGTCGAGCCCACGGCGGCGATCGGTGACGAGGGGGTGCGGGAACGCGATGTTCGTGCCTTCGTGCTCAAAGGACACGCTGTCCTTTTCGGGATACTCGGCATCGGCGAGCAGCGGCGTCCACGTCTTGCCGAGGTACTGCGCACCGAGATCGCGCGCATTGAACTGCTGCACCCAGCCCGGGAGCGTGTCGGCGTAGTACCGGCTGGTGGTGAAGCGGCCGTCGAGGCCGTACCAGTAGACCTGCTGCTTGGCCTTGCCGAGGGGCAGGATGGCGCCGCGATCCTTGCGCGAAACGGAGAGGGCGCGCGAGAACTGGTCACGGGCGCGAATCCAATCGAAGAGCGCGCTGCCGCGGAAGCGCCACGGCGAGGCACCACCGCCGCGACCGAGCACGAGCGGCATCTGCGCGTCGGCTACCCCGCGCACGTTGAGCACGATGCCATGATGCGACGGCGTGCGGCCCGACCAGAGCGTCGCGTGCCCCGGCGCGGTTTCGGTGGTGGCGTGCTCGTGGTACGCCTGCGTGAAGAATGCGCCTTGCTGCAGGAGCCGCTTGAGGCCACCGGTGAACTGCGGCGCCCACTTGTCGAGATAGTCGGGGCGCAGCTGGTCGATGGTGATCTGTACGACGAGCGTGGGCTTGGGCTGCTGCGCGACAAGCGTGGCAGGCAGCGCGACGGCGAAGGCGCCGAGAGCGGCGCGGAGGGCGCGAAGAGTCATGCCGCGGAATCTAGCGGGGGAGGGAGGGGGGCGAGTCACGTTCGGGTGACATTCCACACGCGCAACCTCTCCCTGCACGTTCATCGGCGCCCCGTCCGGCCTCGTGCGCGTCGCCGGATCGACGCGCCAGGACAGGGACTACACCACCGATGACTCAGCCACGCGGGCTGGTGCACATCGCGGACGCATCACGCGAGTGCACCGCGTGGATCCCGCACCGATCACGGAGGCACGTGATGGCGACGACAATATTGCGCACGATCGTGAAATGCACTAGGGGGCGGTTACGACCGCTCGTGCCGCCGCCGTTCCGACGCCCGCATCGCGTCCTCCATCACGCGCGACGCGGGCGTGTCGCGCGAGGCGAGTCCGTGCACCACGCCCGCGATATCCGCGTCCGACCGGTTCTGGCTCAGTTTGTACTTGCCCTCGAGTGCCTCGATGCGTACGGAGACGCCGACGATCCCCTTCATTTGCGCGTCGAGGTAGTCGCGCGGCGCGTCGTGCATGGCCCACGGGTGCGCCTGCGCGGCCTCGTGCGTGTCGGTGAGCTGCGACAGATGCGACTCGAGCCAGCCCGTGTCGTCGTGCAACGTGACCGCCCCCTGCACGTGCACGGCGATGTAGTTCCACGTGGGCACCACGCGGCCGTGCTCCTGCTTGGACGGATACCACGTCGGCGTGATGTAGTGCTCGGCGCCGCTGAACACCACGAGCCCCGGAACGCGGCAGCCGGCCGTCGGGCGCAACCGATCCACGTGCGGATTGGCGCGCGAGAGATGGCCGTGCAGCACCCCCGCCTCCCGATCGAGTTTCAGCGGCAGGTGCGTCGCGTACGGCGCCTCGGCGTGCCCATCGGTCATGGCCGTGACGAGCACGCCGAGCGGGTGGGCGACGATGAAGTCGTAAAGCGTGCTGCGGTCGGACTCGCGGAACGGGCTGGGGATGTACACGCGGGGGTGTTGAGGAGGGGGCGGGGCGGGCGACGAACAGCAGACGGCAGACGGCAGGAGCTACCCGCCCCCGTTATCCCGTGATCGACGCTTCCAGCATCTCGAGGCCAGCCGCGAGCTCGGCCTGCGAGATCACCAGCGGCGGCAGGAAGCGCAGCGTATGCTCGCCCGCGCTCACCATCAGCAGACCGCGATCGAAGGCGCGGGCGATGATCGCGCCGGCGGGTTCGTGCACGTCCATGCCCCACATGAGGCCCTTGCCGCGGATGGCGCGTACGGCGCCGGTGCGGTCGGCGATGCCCTGCAGCTGTTCGCCGAACCACGCGCCCACTTCGCGCACGTGCTGCAGCAGCGCCGGGTCGGAGAGGCGCTGCACCACGTGGTGCGCCACGTTCGCCAGCAGCGGGCCGCCGCCGAAGGTCGTGCCGTGGTCGCCGGGCTGCATCACGCGGGCGACCTTGTCGTTCACGAGAATCGCGCCGATGGGGAGTCCATTGGCGAGCGGCTTCGCGATGGTCAGCATGTCGGGTTCGATGCCGAGCTGCTCGTAGGCAAAGAAGCTGCCGGTGCGGCCAAGCCCGCACTGGATCTCGTCGACGATGAGCAGCACGTTGCGCTCGCGCGTGAGCTCGCGCAGCCCGCGCAGGAACTCGGGCTCCACCACGCGCACGCCGCCCTCACCCTGGATGGGTTCCACGATCACCGCCGCGGCGGTGTCGGGGTCGAGCACGGCGCGCAACTCGGCGAGGTCGCGCTCCACGATGCTCACGCCACCCATGAGCGGGCGGAACGGGAGCCGGTACGCGGGACGGTCGGTGGCCGCGAGCGTGCCGGGCATGCGCCCGTGGAAGGAGCCGCGCACCGCGATGATCTCGTGCTTCGCCGGCAGCTCGGTGCTCCTCGCCCAGCGGCGCGCGAACTTGAAGGCGCCTTCGTTGGCCTCGGCGCCGGAGTTGGCGTAGAACACGCTGCTCGCGAACGAGTGGTCGACGAACCACTGCGCCAGCGCTTCGCCCGGCGCGGTTCGGTAGAGGTTCGACGTGTGGATGAGCCCCGCCGACAGGGCTTCCTGCACGGCCGCGTTCACCCCCGGGTCGTTGTGCCCAAGCGAGGTGACGGCGATGCCTGCGACGAAATCGAGATAGCGTTTCCCCGTCTCGTCGATCATGTAGACGCCCTCGCCTCGCACGAAGAGCGGCGCCTGTCGCTTGTACGTGCCCAGGATGGCGGGCAGCGGAGCGGGGGCGGCCGGCGTGGGCGCCGGAGCCACGGGCGGAAGCATCGTCGAAGTCATGGCAGCTACTTGGAGGAATCCGTGGCGTCCACGCGCGCCACGATCGCGGTCCCCGCCTCGGGGACGGTGAGTGCGGCGAGATCTCCGATCCGCACCCGGTTCACACCACCCGCCAGCGCCATCGCGCAGGCGTCCAACTTGGCGGCCATGCCGCCACCCGCCACGCCGCTGGCCACCAGCGCGCGCGCCTCGTCGAGCGTGAGCGTGGCGATGCGCTGCTTGTCGCCATCGAGCACGCCCGGGACATCCGCCATCAGGAACAGTTCGGTGGCCCCGATGGCGGCCGCGATCGCCGCGGCGGCATCGTCACCGTTCACGTTGTATGCACCGGCCTCACGACCGTTCGCCGCGTCGTGCTCGCGTGCGGCCACCGGCGAAATCACCGGCAGATAGCCCGCGGCAAGGAGCGCGTGCGCCACCCCCGGATTCACGCTCGCCGGCGTGCCACTGTGCCCGAACTGCGCCGAATCGATCGGCGTCGCACGCAGCAGCGCCGCGTCTTCCCCGCTGATGCCCACCGCCGGCGCACCGGCCGCCACCAGCGCGCTCACCATCTGCTTGTTGGCGAGCCCGCTCAGTACCATGCGCACGAGCTCGAGCGCCGTGTCGGTGGTGACACGACGGCCGCCGATGAATACGGGTTCCTCACCCCGCAGCCGCTGCAGCGCGCTGATCTGATCGCCACCACCATGCACGACCACCACCTTGCCGCCGGTCGAGTGCCAGAGGGCGGCAATCGCCTGCGGGAGCAGTGGGTCGTTCTGGGTGCGACCGCCGAGCTTGATACAGATCATGTGCGAGTTCTTGTGTGGGGGCAGCGTGTGGTGTGGGCGACGACAAGCAGACGGCAGACGTGTGCCGAACGCACCTACATCTGCAACCCAAGCCGCTCGTCCAACCCCAGCATCAGATTGGCGTTCTGCACCGCCTGCCCCGCCGCGCCTTTCACCAGATTGTCGATCGCGCTGAACACCAGCAGCGTCGGCGCGCGCATGCCGCTCGGCTTCACGGCGCCGAGGCGCACCACGTTGCGGTGCTGCACGTCGGCGAGGCTGGGCAACCCCGTCGTGAGCTCCACGAACGGTTCGTCGGCGTAGGCACCGCGGTACGGCGCGAGCGCGTCGTCGATGTCGCGTGACAGCGGCACGGTGATAGTGCTGAGGATGCCACGGTCCACCGGCAGCAGATGCGGCGTGAAGAGCAGGTCGCAGTCGGCGCCGAGTCGCGAGAGGGTGGCGCGCATTTCGAAGAGATGGCGATGCGCGTTGCCCACACCGTACGCGCGGAAGTCCTCGGTGACTTCGGCGAAGAGCAGCTCGAGCTTGGGACTCGCCCCGGCGCCGCTCACGCCGCTCGCGCTGGCGATGCTGATGGTGCCGCCAGGCGCGATGAGGCCGGCCTTCGCCAGCGGCGCCAGCGCGACGAGGATGCTCGTGGCGTAGCAGCCGGGGTTGGCGACCACGCTCGCGCCCTGCACGTCGGCGCGGAACAGCTCGGGCATACCATAAGGCGCGTCAGCCGGCACACCGGCCGGCAGCGCATGCGTCACACCACCGTGGCCGGGACGCAGATCGCTCGACAGATCCACCACCTTCGTGCCGGCCGCAATCACTTTGGCGATCCACTCGGCGCTCGCGCCATGCGGCAGCGCGGCGAAGACGAGATCGACGCCGGCGAGATCCGCCTCCTCGGGCGCCACGAGCGACACGTCGTGCACCCGCCCGTTAGCCCGCACGCGCAACGTGGTCCCGCGCTGCGTGTTGGCCGTGGCGAACGCCAGCTCGAGGTGCGGATGCCCCATGACGAGCGTGCACAGTTCGCGGCCGGAATAACCGGACGCTCCCAGCACCCCCACACGGAAGGTCGGATTGGCGGAAGTCTCGGGCACGATCGAAAGCACGGAAGACGGTTGATTCGACACGGTGTTTTATGCAGTCTTAATGCATAAGTTTGCAAACGGATGCTGTCAATTCTTGGCGGCGATCCGTTACGGTGGGGCTGCCGCCAGTCGTTCGGCCCCGTACCAGTTGGACGCCTCAGGAGCATCCCGGTGAGCGACAAACACGAACGGCACGCGGTCATCCGCGACATCGTTGCGGCGCAGGTCGTGGCCAGCCAGGAGGAATTGCGCCGACAGCTCGCAACGCGCGGGTGGGACGTGACGCAGTCGACCCTGTCGCGCGACCTGCGGGAGCTGCGTCTCGCCCGCATCCCCGACAATCAGGGGCGCTCGCGGTACGCCTTCCCCGAGAGCGGCAACGGCAGCGGCGCCAAGGCCGAGGCGCTCGCCCGCCTCGAACGCATGCTCCCCGAGCTGCTCACCGGTGTGGAAGGGGTGCAGGTGCTGGTGGTCGCCCGCACCATGAAGAGCGGGGCGCAGCCCGTGGCCGAAGTGCTCGATCAGCTCGAGTGGCCCGACGTGGCCGGCACCATTGCCGGCGACGACACGGTGCTGATCATCTGCCGCAGCGAGGAAGGGCGGGAACGCGTGCGGCGGAAGCTGGAGGCGTACATCCGGTAGGCGGACATCTCTGCCAGCCGCGGGATCGTTGGCAGGCATCTCGTGAGGGGCGGGAGAGTTTGTAGTTCGAAGTTAAAGTCGTCAGTTCTTGGTTTACCCACGCGCTGGCACTCACGACTAAGAACTTCCACTGCGAACTACAAGCTCCTCGCCCTTCACGAGATCTCCGCCCCACCCTTGAACCAGCCCCCCAAACCGTATCAGTTCCCCTGATCTCTCCTCATCTCACTTCTGATGTCCAACGACTCCGGCACTCATAAACTCTGGGGCGGTCGCTTCGCCGGCGGCCCGTCGCCTCTGCTCGACGCCATCAATCGCTCCATCGGCACCGATTTCCGGCTGTGGCCGCATGACGTGCGCCTCTCGCGGGCGTGGGCGCTGGCGCTGAGCAAGGCCGGGGTGTTCACGGCCGACGAGGCAGAGCAGCTGCGGAGCGGTCTCGATCGTGTGGCAATGCGCATTGCCGATGGCGCGCAGCCGATCGCGACCGACGAGGACATCCACACCATGATCGACCGTCTGCTGCACGAAGAGGCGGGCACGGTGGCCTCCAAGCTGCACACGGGCCGCTCGCGCAACGATCAGGTGGCCACGGCCTCCCGTCTCTGGACGATGGACGCGTGCCGCAAGCTCGACACGGCGATTCGCGAACTGCAGCAGGCGCTGCTCACGCAGGCCGAGTCGATCGCCGACGCGATCCTCCCGGCGTACACACACCTGCAGCGCGCGCAGCCGGTGAGCGGCGCGCACTGGCTGCTGTCGCACTTCTGGCCACTCGAGCGCGATCGCGTGCGCCTCGCCAACGCCATGCGCAACGCCGCGGTGCTGCCGCTGGGCAGCGGTGCCATCGCCGGCAGCGCCTTCCCGGTGCCGCGCGACATTCTCCGCGACGAGCTGGAGTTCGTGAGCATCTCGCCCAACAGCATCGACGCCACCGGCGATCGCGACTTCGTGGCCGAAACGCTGTTCGTCTGCACCATGACGGCCGTGCACTGCTCGCGCATCGCCGAAGATCTCATCGTCTACGGCTCGAGCGAATTTAGCTTCGTGAAGTTCGGTGACGGCTTCAGCACGGGCAGCAGCATGATGCCGCAGAAGCGCAACCCGGACGTGTTCGAACTCGCGCGTGGCAGCGGTGCCCGTGTGCTGGGCGACCTCGTCTCGCTGCTCGGCACCATCAAGGGATTGCCGAGCGGCTACAGCAAGGATCTGCAGGATGACAAGCGCGCGCTGTTCAACGCGGTGGATCTGCTGCATCTGGTGCTGCCGGCCATGGCAGGCGCCATCAGCGAACTGCGTTTCGATCGCGGCCGCATGCGTGCCGCGGTGAGCAGCGCAATGATGGCCACCGACCTCGCCGATTATCTCGTGAAAAAGGGCGCCACCTTCCGCGAGGCCCACGGGGCGGTGGGCTCGCTCGTGCGTCAGGCCGAAGAGGCGGGGATCGAGATGACCGACCTGCCGCCCGACGCCTTCGGCAAGGCGCACGCGCTCTTCGGTACCGATGCGCGCGACGCGCTTGGGGCCGAGGCGTCGCTCGCCGCGCGCAACATCGCCGGCGGGACGGGACCCGATGCGGTACGGGCACAAATCGCGCAGGCCCACACGGCGCTGCAGGCGCCCGCGCTGTGAGCAGCAGCGCCGACGCATCGAAGCGCGGCGTCGTGTTCAACGGCGTGCGTTTCGATGGCGTGCTGTTCGACTGCGACGGTGTGCTCGTGGACAGTGAGCGTATCACCAGTCGCGTGTGGGCGGGGCTGCTCACGGGGATCGGGCTGCCCACCACGACGGAGCAGTCGCTGGCCACGTACCTCGGCAACTCGATGCCGCGCTGCCTCGAGATCGTGACGGCACAGCTCGGCCGCACACCGCCGGACACGCTGCTCCCGCGGTTCTACGCCGAGGTGCAGGCGGCGCTGGAAACCGAAGTCACGGCCGTAGACGGGATCGAAGCGGTGCTCGACGCACTCGACGCCGCCGGGGTGGGGTACGGCGTGGCGAGCAACGGCGAGCACGAGAAGATGCGCACCACGCTCGGCGTCACCGGCCTGCTCACACGCTTCGAGAACCGCCGGTTCAGCGCGGTGGACGTGGCGCGCCCCAAGCCGGCGCCCGATCTCTTTCTGCACGCGGCGCAGAGGCTGGGCTTCGACCCGCGCCGCACGCTCGTAGTGGAAGACAGTCCGCTTGGCGTGCAGGGAGCCTTCACGGCCGGTATGACGGTGATCGGGTACGCGGAATTGGTGGCGCCGGAGCGACTCGTGGCGGCGGGGGCGGCGCACACGGTGTCCGATATGCGCGAGTTGCTGGAGTTCGTGGGGTAGTTGAGCGTGTGCGACAAAGAGCAGACGGTAGACGGCAGGTAAACCGCCGTCACCCGCGCCGTTTTACCGGAACGCGTACCCCACGGTCAACCGCAGCGTCGGCATGAACTCCGTGATATCGCTGTTTGCCGTCTCGGAGATGAAGTAGCGTTTGGCACCGCCCCCCACCGAGACTGCCGTATTCTGGCGCTTCCCCAGGAGCCACTGGTACTGCATCTCCATCGAGAACGCCGGGCCCGTGCGCGACACGCGTGCACTGCGGCACGGGGTATTCACCCCGGTACAGTCGACGTATGGCACCGTGGACTGGCGTCCCGCGCCAAGGCCGGCGGCGATGGCGAAGCCTTCGAGCGCCCGTTCGGCGGGATAGAGCCGCAGCTTCACATCGGCGTTCGTATAGCGCTTGCTGTCGCCGTCACCGAAACCGAGGTACGAGGCCGATACGGCCACGGACAGATTCGCCCGCAGCTTCTTCTCGAACTCGCCCTGAAACGAATCGAGCAGCGGCAGGAACGGATTGATGGCGACGACGTGCGTGGGAGACACCTGCGCGTGCAGCGCGGCGTGCGGTGCCGGGAGAACGGCACACCCCAGTGCGAGAACCACCGCGATTCGGCGAAGTAGTGACATGGCGTGATGAGGGGATGAGGACGGGTGAGGGATCAACGGAACGCGTAGCCGATGGTGAGCCGGCCGGTGGGCAGCAGTCGCGACACGCCGCGCCCCTCGGCGTCCTGCTCGTCGAAGTAGTAACGCTTCATGCCACCGCCCACGGTGACGGCGGTGGAGCGACGGGCGCCGAGCAGCCACTGATAGTGCGCCTCGATGGAGAAGGTGGGGGCGGTGAGCGTCTTTCCCGGAATCGGATTGCACGGGGCGGCAATGCACACGACGTCCTGGTCGTTTTGTCGCGCGCGCCCGACGCCCACACCGGCCGCGATCCCGAGTCCCTGCAACGCGCGGTCGTCGGGATAGAGGCGCAGCTTGAGATCGAGGTTCGTGTAATCACGGCTGTTGAACGGTACGTACGAGCCGGCGAAGGCGAGGCTGGTGCTGGCGGCCAGACGCTGCTCGAACTCCCCCTGAACGTAGCCGGCCAGCAGGATGATCGGATTGACCGCGATGATGCGCGATGGTGTCCCACCGCGGATCGACCGGGTCTGGTCACGCAGCGACCCCTGCGCACGGAGTACCGGGGTACTCGTGATGCACGCGCACGCGACGAGCGCGCAGGCCACCATTGCCCACGAAGGCAGGGCGGCTGGACCACGGCAGGAATGCATTGCAGCGGGACGCATCAAGGCGGGCGGGAACCGGGAAGCGAACGGAAGGGGAACAGGAGAGAATCAGGTGGCGTGCAGGATCGCCTTGGCGGCCATCTCGCCGCCGCGCGCCGCGCCTTCGAGTGAACTCGAATGCAGTGTTTCGCTGGCGCGCCAGAGCCCGTGCATACCACACGCGATACCGGGGCGATGTTCCCGCCAGCCAGGGGGCTGTTCGAACTGCGAGTAGGGCACACGCCACAGGGCCACGCGCTCGAGCCCCGCCCGTTCGGCGCTCACGTTGCCCATGCGCGCGAGTTCGCGGCGCGCGGCGGCGTCGAGCGTGGCGTCGTCGAGATCGGCCGGCGCGCCGACAGCGGTGGCAGCGATGAGTGTGCGGCCGTTGGTCGCGTACTCGGGGGCGACGTCGGTGAGGGTCGCAGCATGCGAGATGACGGCGTCGGCATTGGCGTTGAGCCAGAGCGCCTTGCCGGGAATGGGTGTTGCGCGCGCCGTGTAATACAGGGTGGTGCACCCGCGCGCGCCGGCGGGTTCGGGGAGCGAGATCCCTATCGAGCGTGCGAGCGTCGCGGCGGACGGCGCGTCGGTCGCGAGCACCACCTGCGCGGCGTCGAGCACGGTATCGTCGCGCAGCCGTACTCCGGTCACCCGCCCATCCGTCACTACGAGCGCCCGCACCGCGCACGCGGTGCGCACGGTGCCCGGGGTGAGCCGCGCCGCCATCTGCTGTGTGAGCGCCCCGATGCCGCCGGCGGGCACCACGGTATCACCGTCAGCGAGCATCTTGAAGGTGAAGAGCAGAATGCTGGCGCTCGTGGCGAGCGTGCGGTCGAGCAGAATGCCACCGTAGAACGGGGCGAAGAATCCGTCGATCACCGGCGTCCCGAAACCGCGCGCACGCAGGAAGTCGCGCGTGCTGATGCCGGCGAAACGGGCGCTGAAGCAGTCGTCGATGGACAGCTGCTGCGCGAAGCGCCGGAGGGCGAGGAGGCGGAGCTTGTCGCCAATGCCGATGGCGCGCGCGACGATGGTATCGAGCAGCAGCCCCGGATCGGCGATCGCGTCACCGATGAGCGACAGCTGTCCGTCACGCGCGATGCGCGCCGCAGGGAGGAACTTGCGCAGCGCGAGCCGGTCGAAATCGAGATACCGGCGCAGCGTGGGGTACGCAGTGAACAGCACCTGGAAGCCGTGATCGATCACGAGGCCGTCGTGCACCGTGGTACGGACACGGCCGCCCACGTCCGGCGCCGCCTCGAGCACGAGCACGGCGCGACCGGCCGCCTGCAGCTCGATGGCCGCCACGAGGCCGGCGACGCCGGCGCCGATGATGACGATGGGATGCCCGTCGGGGGTACTCATACATGCAAACTGCATAAAGGCAAACGCCGGGCGCTACACCCGTAGCGCCCGGCGGATATCACCGAGCCTGTCGACGGCCTCGATCAGAACTGCAGGAACACGGGTGCGTCGTTGGACTTCGAGAGCTCGTACGCCTTTTGCACGGCGTCCGACACCTTGCCCGCCTCGACCTTGATCGTCGGGGCACCGGCATCGGCGGCACGACCTGTGCAACTCACGGTGATGGTCATGGGCGTATAGATGCCGTAGGTGAGCGCACCGACCAGACCGTTCAGGAACGTCTGCTGCGTCTCCACCTTCGCGATTCCACCCGGGCACTTCTGAGCCGTTTCCGTCACGGAGGGGGGGACAATGCCGACAATGAACGAATGCGCCCATGGGCGCGTGATGGTCGTGCCGTTGGCCGGCCGACCGGTATCGATCACGGCGTGGTAGCACCCCGACAGGAGCACGGCGGCGACGGCCGCAGCGGCAACATTGCGTCTCTTCATGAGGCGTTGACTCCGGTTGAGTGGACACATACGACAGCGGGCCGGAGCACTCGCTCCGGCCCGCAATTAATACGGCTGCCACCGCAAAAAAGAAAGGCGGCATCACCTTCGGCGGGCGTCTGAACGCCCGCGGCCCTTGGCATCGTTGAACGGCGTCACGCGATTGAATTGCATCCCTTGCCGGGATCGCCCGACGCGATCACTCCGGCGATGGCTTGACCGCCACCACGAAGTATTCGGTCTCCCCAAAGCAGGTGGTCGGCACCCCCACGTGCTGCTCGTACGTGACCGTGACCCGCTTGCCGCTGAGGTCGGAGATCACCTGCGCGATCGAGTCGCTGCGGACGGTGAAGGAGAAGCTGTCCGACCGGAAGCCCTTCGCGATGTCGGTGTACAACGTGCCTTCCCAGGTTTTGCACAGCCATCCCTTCCGGGAGATCTTCTGCACGTACCCGGCGCGTGACCCTTCGGAATAGCTCCAGCTGAGGGCGGCCGCGGTCCAGATGCCGAAGCCGATAGCGGGGAGGCTCACCACGGCGAGGAGCGTCACGGCCAGCCAGTGGCGACGGAAAAACGACGGGCGGACGGCGACGGCAGCCTGGGCGCCGGCGGTCGCCTCGGCACCCTCCGAGGCCGGGTCGTGTTCGTCTGATGCGGGCTCTGCGGTCGGATCTGCCATGACCGGAAGTTGGGCAGCGCTACCGGCGGGCGCTAGCTTTCCGGGGTGGATTCCGGCCCGTCCGTCCGGTCACCTCCTCTTTCGCAGGGTACGTATCGTGTCGTCCTCCACTGCAGGGTTCGGTTCGCGTCGTCCCACCGTCACGGTCAAGGTGCGTGGCGTGCCCGTGGGCTCGTCGGCACCCGTGGTGGTGCAGTCCATGACCAACACCGATACGGCCGACGCCGCCGCGACCGCCGACCAGGTGGCCGAGCTGTTCGAGGCCGGGTCGCAGAAGGTGCGCATCACCGTCAACAACGACGAAGCGGCGCAGGCTGTCCCCGAAATCCGGCAGCGCCTCGACGACCGTGGATTGGACGTGCCGCTCATCGGCGACTTCCACTACAACGGGCACCTGCTGCTCACCAAGTACCCGCAGGCCGCGGCCGCGCTCGACAAGTACCGCATCAATCCGGGCAACGTCGGCACGAAGCATCGGGACACGAATTTCACGACCATCGTGCAGGCCGCCATCGACCACGGCAAGCCGGTACGCATCGGGGTGAACTGGGGCTCGCTCGACCAGAACCTGCTCACCGACATGATGGACGCCAACGCCGCGTCGGCCACGCCGCGCGATGCGAAGGACGTGTACATGGACGCCATGCTCGAAAGCGCGCTGCGGTCGGCCGCGCTCGCCGAAGAAGTCGGACTGCCGCACGACCGGATCATCGTGAGCGCGAAGATTTCGGTGGTGCAGGATCTCGTGGAGTGCTATCGCCGGCTCGCCGCGCGCTGCGACTATCCGCTGCATCTGGGGCTCACCGAAGCAGGGATGGGGAACAAGGGCGTCATCGCCTCGACGGCCGCGCTGTCCATTCTTCTCAGTGAAGGGATCGGCGACACGATCCGCGTGTCCCTGACACCGAAGCCCAATGGCGATCGCCGCGAAGAGGTGTTCGTCGCGCAGCAGATCCTGCAGTCGCTCGGCCTCCGTTCCTTCGCGCCGCAGGTCACCGCGTGCCCCGGCTGCGGGCGCACCACGAGCACGTTCTTCCAGCACATGGCGGAGGACATTCAGGGCTACCTGCGCGAGCAGATGCCGGTGTGGCGCGAGAGCTATCCGGGCGTGGTGGACATGAAAGTGGCCGTGATGGGCTGCGTCGTGAACGGGCCGGGCGAATCGAAGCACGCGAATATCGGCATCTCGCTGCCGGGCACGTTCGAAGAGCCGAAGGCGCCGGTGTACGTGGACGGCCGGCTGTTCACGACGCTCAAGGGCGACGCGATCGTGCAGGAGTTCCTGGTGATTCTGAACGATTACGTGCAGCGGACGTACGGGTCGCTGGTCTCGGCGTAACGGCGTGACGGCTGACTGCAGCCACGCAGAAAACAGCGACGCAGTTACGCCGTCTCCAGCGCCGCCGCCGCCTCTTCCAGCTCCGCCACGATCGGCGCCGTGAACCCTACCTCGCGCAGGCGATCCGCCACCCGGCGGTACCACGCCACCGTGCCGTCTTTCCCCATGCTGAACCGCCCCCACACCGTTTCGGGGAACGACGTGCGACGCAGGTCCGACAGAATCGAATTGGCGTTGTGCACTTTGTCCGCCGCGCACACCCACAGCGCGTCGGCGTTGGCGAGCGAGAGCCGTTCGAGATAGTCGTGCTTCTTCTCGTCCGACGAGAGCTCGATGCCGTCGTCGTCGATCTTGCGGGGCGTGACCATGATCACCGTGGCCAGCACGCCGGCGCCGAACTTGTGACCGATGCGCTCCTCCAGCATGTCGCGCGTCATGTTGTCACGCACGCAATCTTCCACTACGTCGTGCAGAATTCCCGCCACCACCGTGTCCTCACTGCAGCCGTAGCGCGTGAGGATGATCGCCACGTTGGCCGGATGCGTGAGATACGGCAGGCGCGTGCCTTTGCGCACCTGCTGATCGTGATGCTTCGCGGCGAAGGCGAACGCGTGGTTGATCCGGTCGGAGTATCCGGTCATTCCTGACATGCACGGCGGGGCGACGGGCGGGAGCGGATCTGACGGGGCACGTCAGGCAGGCAGGTGAACATATGTCGTCCGGGTGAACCAGGCTACCAACCGCTCCAGTCCGTGCACGTCGTCGTCACTGAACGCGTCGGGCACGGGTGAATCGATGTCGAGCACCGCCATCAGCGCACCGGTTGCATCGTACACCGGCACCACGATTTCGCTCTGTGAGCGCGCGTCGCAGGCGATGTGGCCGGGGAAGTCGTGCACGTTGGGCACCACCACCGTGCGTCCCTCGGCAGCAGCAGTACCACACACCCCGCGGCCGAAGGCGATGTCCTGACAGCCGAGTGAGCCCTGGTATGGGCCCACCCGCAGCAGACGCCCCGGTTCCACGACCCGGTAGAACCCTGTCCACAGATGACCGAACGCGTGATGCAGCAGCGCGCTCAGCGTGGCCATGCCCGCAATTGCATCGGTGCTGTCGTGCAGCAGCAGCTCCTGCATCTCGAGGAGCCGCGCGTAGGCGTCGGCGCGCACGGTGTCACGCAAATCGGGGATGACGGGTTCCATGGTCTCGATGTACTCCGAAAATGTTGCACGAACGGCACGACACCGATGGCTCGGTGCGCCGCACCCGCCCCGCGGCTCAGCGCAGCGGACCGATGAGCACGATGAGCCGGAGGTCGAGCAGCGCGAGCGCGAGCCCCTGCACCACAACGCCGAGCCCGGCCCCGACGGCTCCCAATCGCCGCTCCCAGCGCCACCCCACGATGACGAGCGTGAGACCGACGGCGGCGTACCCCAGGTCGAGTCCCGTGTTGAGCCACAGGATGTTGAGGAGTTTCTGCGTGCCGGCGAAGTCACGCATCGTCAGGCCGCGCCACGCCCACAGCGTGATGAGGGCGTTCACCGCGCCCCAGGCGCCGGTCTGCAGGGCGAACTGCTTCAGCAGCGGCGCCTCGAGACGGCGCACGGCCAGCACCGTGAGCAGCGCGGTGCCCCCCAACATGCTGATCACGGCCCACGCGCCCAATCGCAGAAGATGGCTCTGCTCGAGCGTCAACAGCGTATCTGCCCACATACCGCACACTAGCGAGCCACGCGCGTGCCGACCAGCCGCCGGCAACGGAAACGGGGGCCAGCGCATCGCGCCAGCCCCCGTGTCCTGCACGTCACCTCAGGAAGCCGAAGCTTACTTGATGGTGATCTTGCCCTTCATGTTCATGGCGAGGTGCGGCGTGCAGTGGAAATCGTACGTGCCAGCCGGGACGCCGGCGAACGAGATCGTGTACTCTTCGTTCGCGTTGAGGAGCATCTTGCCCGAGAGCTCGCCAGCCTGCTCCGGCATGTTCGCCGTGAGGGCCGTCTTCGCTTCCGGCGAGAGCGCAGCGGCGTCGAACGCCACGTTGTGCGGGCCGCCCGACACCATGAGGAACTTCACACCGTCGCCAGCAGCGATCGTGAGTTCCGCGGGCTCGAACCGATAGCCCTGGCCGTCGCCGATCATCTTGATTTCGTGCGTCGTGCCCGTGATCGGGGCCATCGCGCCAGCGGCGGGCGCCGCCTCAGCCGCCGGAGCCGCTTCGGCCGCCG
>DCZC01000179.1 GCA_002331565.1 Gemmatimonas sp. UBA2094 | reverse complement strand
CGGCCGCGGCGCGCGCCTGGGGGGTGCCGCGATGAGCGACCGTCTCGCCTACGCCCGCGCGCTGTACGACGGTGTGCCGCTGTACGACCCCAAGCGCGCGCCGGTGGATCTCGATCTCACCGACAACACCAATCTGTGGGGACTGCCGCCCGCGGCCGAGCGCGCGCTGCGCGACCTCGCGGTGTCGCGCGTGACCCGCTATCCGAGTCTGTACGCGGCGGAGCTCAAGCAGGAACTCGCACACTTCGTGGGCGCCACGCCCGAGTGCGTCGTGACCGGCTGCGGCTCCGACGACATTCTCGACAGTGCCATGCGCGCGTTCGGTGAACCGGGGAGCGTAGTGGCCGGCAGCGAGCCGAGCTTCGCGATGATTCCCATCTTCGCGCAGATGAACGGCCTGCGGTACGTGGGGGTCACCGAACGCCCCGATCACCAACCCGATCTCGACGTGCTGCTCGCGGCCAACCCGCGCATTCTGTATCTGTGCTCACCCAACAACCCCACGGGCGCGCTGCTGAAGCGTGAGACGCTCGAACGTGCGGTGCGCGAGGCACCCGGTGTCGTGTTCGTGGACGAGGCGTACGCGGAGTTCAGCGGCGTGTCCGCGGTGGACCTCGCGATGCGCGTAGACAATCTGCTGGTCATCCGCACCATGTCGAAGGCGTTCGGTCTCGCGGGGCTGCGCGTGGGCTATGGCATCGGCGCCACGCCGCTCGTACGCGACGTGGAGAAATCCCGCGGTCCGTACAAGCTGAACGCTGTGGCCGAGCAGATGGCCCTCGCGGCGCTGCGTTCCGACATGCAGTGGGTACACGACCATGTGACGCTGGCGGTGAAAAACCGCGAGCGCCTGGCCGACGAGTTGCGCGCGCGCGGCTACGCGCCGCTCGAGTCGCACGCCAACTACGTGTGCGTGCCGGTGGCGCGCGCCGTGGACGTGGGACAGGCGTTGCGCGCGCGCGGCGTGGCGGCGCGTCCGTTCCCCGGCTTGCCACACGTGGGCGATACGCTGCGCATCAGTGTGGGGCCATGGGAGCTCGTGGAGCGGTTTCTCACCACCTTCGACGAAGCCACCCGCGACGTGCACGGAGGTGCGCCGTGAGCGGAAGCAGTCCTGTGCGCGTAACGGTCTTCGATTACGGTGCCGGCAATCTGCATTCACTGGTGAAGGCCATCGAAGCGGGTGGCGCGGTGGTGCGCGTGGAGACTGACCCGGCTGCGGCCATGCGCGACACCGACGCGCTGGTGCTGCCCGGGGTGGGTGCGTTCGCACCGGCGGCGGAGCGACTGGCTCCCGGCCGTGAGGCCATGCGCGAGGCGCTGCTGAACGGGCTGCCGGCGCTGGGCATCTGTCTGGGCATGCAGCTGCTGTTCGATGCGAGCGACGAGGGCCCGGGGGATGGCCTTGGCCTGGTGCCCGGACGGGTCGCGAAGCTCAGGGCGCAGCGGGTTCCGCAGATCGGCTGGAATCAGCTGAACGGTGTGCGCGACCCGCTGCTGCAAGCGGCGGCGCTGGATGTGGCGTACTATGCCAACTCGTACGTAGGGCGTCCCACCACCGAGGGCGAAACGTTCG
This sequence comes from Gemmatimonas sp. UBA2094, assembly GCA_002331565.1. GTDB lineage: Bacteria > Gemmatimonadota > Gemmatimonadetes > Gemmatimonadales > Gemmatimonadaceae > Gemmatimonas. The sequence continues at coordinate 9,025 of DCZC01000179.1, read as the reverse complement.
TCACGGCGTGGAGCGAGCACGAGGGTGACCGGTTTCCAGCCTCCGTGCGCCTCGCGAACGTCATCGGCACGCAGTTCCATCCCGAGAAGTCGAGTGCACGCGGCGTCGCGTTCGTGCGCGCCTTCCTCGCATTCGTCTCGTCGGTACGAGACACCATGGAGAGCACGGCATGATCGCGATTCCGGCGGTTGACCTGCGCGGCGGCAAGTGCGTGCAGCTGGTGGGTGGCGACTACGACGCCGAGAAGATTCGTCTCGACGATCCCGCCTCGGTGGCGCGCGACTGGGTACGCGAAGGGTTCAACCGGTTGCACGTGGTGGATCTCGATGCGGCCACGGGGCGCGGACGCAACGACGAGGTGATTCGTGAGATCCTGCGCACGGCAGGCGTGCCGGTGCAGGTGGGCGGTGGCGTGCGCGACGAATCGCGCATCGAGCGCCTGCTCGACGAAGGTGCCGAGTACGTGGTGGTGGGCACCCGTGCCGTGGAAGATGAGGACTGGCGCCGCGACATGGCCCATCAGTTTCCGGGGCGTCTCATCGTCGCCGCCGACGTGCGTGAGCGATACGTGGTGACCAAGGGGTGGGCCACCACGTCGCGCCTCAACGTGGTGGACTTCGTTGAGGAGCTGTCGGTGTTGCCATTGGCCGGTGTGCTGGTGACTGCCGTGCACCTCGAAGGGAAGATGGAAGGGACGGATCTCCCACTGATGGAAGACGTGGCCGAGGCAAGCGCCTGGCCCGTGTTCGCCTCGGGCGGGGTGACGAGTCTGGACGACATGCGGGCGCTCGAACACCGCGGCCTGGCGGGCGCGGTCCTGGGCATGGCCCTATACACAGGCGCGATCGACCCGCGCCGTCTCGCAGAGGAATTCGGCGGATGACCATTGTTACGAGAGAGTCGAAGGAAACGCAGATCCGTATCGCGCTCGACGAGCAGACACCGGACCTGCCAGTGATCGACACCACCGAGCCGTTTCTCGATCACATGCTGGTGGCGCTGTCGAAGTATTCCGGCGTGTCGTTCGACATTCGGGCCAAGGGCGATCTGCGTCATCACCTCATCGAGGACGTGGCCATCGCGCTCGGCGCGGCCTTCGCCGCACACACGCCGGCCACCTGTGCCCGCTACGGGGAGCGCACGGTGCCCATGGACGACGCACTGGTGCAGGTCGTGGTCGACATGGGGGGCCGGCCGTACTATCGCGGCCCGCTACCGAGTGGGCTGTACGACCACTTCATGCGCTCGTTCGCGGACAATGCAAAGGCCACGCTGCACGTGCGCGTGCTGCGTGGTACCGACCGGCATCACATCATCGAGGCGGCGTTCAAGGCGTTGGGGTTCGCGCTGCATGAAGCGCTGGCGGAAACCGGTGCGGTGTTCAGCACCAAGGGCTCGGTAACGATCGACGTGCAGGGCGGAGTGCGCTGATGCTCACGCGTCGCGTGATCGTCTGCCTCGACGTGAAGGGTGGGCGCGTGGTGAAGGGTGTCAACTTCGTGGGGCTGCGTGACGTGGGTGATCCGGTATCGCTCTCCGAGCGCTATGAGCTCGAAGGCGCCGACGAAATCACTTTTCTCGACATCTCGGCGAGCGCCGAAGAGCGCGCCACGCTGTTGGAAGTCGCACGCCGCACGGCGGAGCGCCTGTTCATTCCGCTCACCATCGGTGGTGGGGTGCGCACGGCCGACGATGTCGCGCGCGCGTTGCGGGCGGGCGCCGACAAGGTGTCGCTCAACTCGGCGGCGGTGACCAACCCCGAGGTGCTCACGGCGTCGGCCGATCGTTTCGGTGCGCAGTGCGTGGTGGCGAGCATCGACGCGAAGAAGAACGCCGACGGCGTGTACAAGGTGTGGGTGAAGGGCGGTCGTGAGGAAACGCCGCTGGAGGCTGTGGCCTGGGCGCAGGAGTGCGTGGCGCGCGGGGCGGGCGAGATTCTGCTCACGAGCATCGACCGCGACGGCGCGCGCACCGGGTACGATCTCGAGATCACGCGTGCCGTGGCCGACACAGTGAACGTGCCGGTGATTGCGTCGGGCGGAGCGGGAAACGCGCAGCATCTGGTGGATGCGGTACGGCAGGCCCGTGCCGACGCGGTACTGGTGGCCGGCATTCTGCACGACGGGCTGACCACGGTGCATGCCCTCAAGCGGACGATGCGCGAAGCGGGGATCGCGGTGCGCGATACGATGGCGGAGGTAGCCGCGTGAGCGAGCGCACTGAAAGCCTGCTGCAGGCCGCGGCCGACGTGGCGGAGTTCGCCGCCGGCGTGGCGATGCAGTGGTATGGCGCCGGCGTCACGGTGGAGACGAAGGGCGACGGTTCACCCGTCACCATCGCCGACCGCGAAGCGGAACGTCAGGCGCGCGCGTGGATCGAGCGGCGTTTCCCGCACGACGGCCTGGTCGGCGAGGAGTTCGAGACGGTACGCGGTGATGCAAAGCGCCGCTGGATCTTCGATCCCATCGACGGCACGAAGGCGTTCGTGCGCGGCGTGCCGCTGTGGGGCACGCTGGTCGCCTGCTGCGAGGGGGACACGGTACTGGCCGGCGCCGCCTGCTATCCCGCCGTGAAGGAAACGGTGGCAGCGGCTCGCGGCGAAGGGTGCTGGTGGAACGGGTCGCGTGCGCAGGTGTCGAGCGTGAGCGCGCTGGCCGAGGCCACGGCACTCATCACCGACAGCCGCTTCCCGGCGCGACCGCACCGCCGTGATGCGTGGTTCGATCTCGTGGCCAACGTGGCGGTGAGCCGCACGTGGGGCGACTGCTACGGGTATCTGCTGGTCGCCACGGGGCGCGCGGAAATCATGGTGGACGACATCATGAATCCGTGGGACTCGGCGGCGCTGCAGCCCATCATCACGGAAGCCGGAGGCCGGTTCAGCGACTGGCGCGGGAGAGCCACGGCCTTCGGCGGCGATGTGATTGCGACCAACGCGGCGCTGGCCAACGCCACGCATCGCTACCTTCTGGAATCTTCGGCCGGCGCCACGGGCGACTCATGACCGCGACACTCGATCTCGACACGCTGGATTTCTCCAAGGGCCAGGGGTTGGTCACCGTGGTCGCGCAGGATGCGCGCAGCGGTGTGGTGCTCATGGTGGCGCACGCCGATCGCGAGGCGCTGGAGCAGACGCTGCGCACTGGGGAGATGCATTACCGCTCGCGCAGCCGCGGGCTGTGGCACAAGGGGGGCACGAGCGGCAACGTGCAGCGCGTGGTCACGCTTACGGCCGACTGCGATCGTGACGCCGTGCTGGCGCGCGTCATTCCGGCCGGTCCGTCGTGCCACGATGGCACCACGAGCTGCTTTCGCGATGATGCCCTGCTGAGCGATGCGCTCTCCGCGCTCGACGCCACCATCGCCGAGCGTGCGCAGTCGGTGCTGCACGCCGGCGAGAATCCGAGCTACACGCAGCGCCTGCTCACCGACCGCAACCTGCGTCTGAAGAAGCTGGGTGAGGAGGCGGTGGAACTGACGATGGCGTGCGTCGATCACGACGCCGCGCGCGCCGCGGAGGAGACGGCAGACCTCGTGTATCACGCGCTGGTGGCGCTGCACGCGGTGGGAGGGACAGTAGACGATGTCCGGGCCGTGCTGACGGAGCGGGCGAAGTAGGGCTCGGCTGGTTCTGGCGTGTGCGACGTACGGCAGACGGCAAACGGCAGGACCTTCAGGGAGCAGTACGGCAGGGATTCGGAAGCACACCGTGCCAGCGGGGGCTACCAAATCACCGTGCGGTGACACGCTCGAGCGTGCGATAGAGGAATTCGGCGGCCCAGCCCAGCGCTGCCACCGGTACACGTTCGTTGTCGCCGTGCATGCGCAACTCGTCTTCCATGGGGAGCGGCATGGGCAGGATGCCGTATGTGGGTATGCCCCGGGCGCGCAGTGCCGCCCCGTCGGTGGCCCCCGTGCTCATGAAGGGGATCACCGTGGTAGTCGGCACCATGGCGGTGGCCGCCTGCTCCATGGCGCGGTAGAGCGCCGTGCTGACGGGGCTCACCGGCGGCGAGGTGCGTGGCTCTCCCTCGAGCGTGAACACCACCCGCGCCTCAGCCCCCACCCGATTGAACTGCTGCACGATGACGCGCACATCGTCGTTGGGCAGCACGCGCACGTTGAACGTGGCGCTGCCTTCGCTGGGAATGACATTGCTGCGGATGCCGCCGCTCATCAGCGTGAGTGACTGTCCCGTGCGCAACACGGCGTTGTGCAACGGCTCGCGTGACAGCACCGCGGCGGCCGCGTCGATTTGCGCTTTCGACGCGCCGGGAGCGGAGACGCGCTGCATGGCCAGCTTCATCACCGGATCCTGCTCGATGCGCGCCAAACGCGCGAAGTAGAGACGGGTGGTTTCGTTGAGCAGCACCGGCGCCTTCCACGCATGCACCCGCGACACGGCGCGGGCGAGTGCGGCCAGCACGTTGTCCGGAAGCGGTACCGACGCGTGTCCGCTGGGCCCGGTCGCGCTCGCCTTCACGGTATACGAGACCTTTTCGGTGGTCTGGATGTTCACCGAGCGCACGACGCCGTCGCCAACGCGCACGCGCCCGCCCTCATTGAGCGCGAACTCCGCATCCTTGATGAGCGCGAAGTGCGTGGTGACCATTTCGTCGATCCCCACCTCCGGCCCCCCTTCTTCCGCGGCGGTCGCCATGAAGATCACGTCGCGGTCGAGCTGGTCGCGGCGCAGGGCGAGCTGCTGCATCGCGGCCGTCGCCGTCGCGAGCATCCCCTTGTCGTCGATGGCGCCGCGACCGTACAGATACTCGACGCTCCCTTCCTGCACGGTGGTCGCCGTAAACGGCGGCGTCTTCCACTTGGCACTGTCGACCCCCACGACGTCCATGTGCCCCATGATGAGCACTGGACGCTTCGTGGGGTTGGTGGCGCGCAAGCGAGCCACGAAGTTGGCGCGACCGTTCGCCACCGGCAGCACGTGGCGCTCCACGCCGGGAATCGCGCTGAACACCTTGTCGAAGTACTGCGCGGTGAGGAGTTCGTTGCCCGGCGGGTTCTGCGTGTTGAGACCGATGAGTGCCGTGAGATGCGCCAGCGATGCCCTTTGGGCGAGTGTCCGGTCGAAACCCGCGGGCGCGGCCGTGGTGACCGTCCAGGGCGTGGGCTGCGCCGCCAGGGTGACCGGCGCGCAGCACACCGCCGCAACGAGCACACGAACGACCTGCGCGGAAACACCACGCGCAGAAACGACACGCGCGCCCGGAGTCCGGGCGCGCGAGAGGTGAGCAGCGCGCATCAGAGTTCCCAACCCTTTCGATACACGCGCGTGAGATACTGATTGGCCTCGGGCGCGTTGGTGAACTTCATGTTGGGCGCGTCGTACAGCACCTTGCGCCCCTGCCCGGCGCGCAGCGCGGCGATACCGAGCAGCATGGTTTCGGTGAGCGGCGCCGCCTGCGAGAAGGGCGAGCTCGCCTTCGCTTCGCCCTTGCACGCCTGGATCCAGTTCATCTCGTGCGACACGGTGATGCGCGGGATGCTCTTGGCTACCGCTTCGGCCTTCTTCGACGTGCCTTCGGGGAAGATGCGCGGGCGGTTGCCGTACGTCTCGTGCATGAGCATGCCCTTGTCGCCGATGATCATCGCCCCGCCGCCGTCACTTTCGGGCAAAGCGAACGGTGCGTCGTCGGGCATCATCGGCGGACGCGGCGGCAACAGGCCGCCGTCATACCAGTAGAGATCCACGGGGCCACGCTTGCCCACCGCGGGATACTCGAACTGCGCCGTCATCGCGAGCGGGTACGTGGCGGGGTTCTTCTCGCCGCCGCCCCACGGGCTCGAGCTGGCCGAGATGCTCGTGGGATAGGTGAGCTCGAGCGCCGTGTATGCCTGATCGATGAGGTGCGCGCCCATGTCACCGATGGAACCCACCCCGAAGTCGAGCCAGCCGCGCCACGCGAACGGATGGTACGCGGGGTGATACGGAATTTCGGGCGCCGGGCCAAGGTACAGATCCCAGTTGAACCCTTCGGGGGGCGTGAAGTCGTTGATGGCCATGGCCGCGCGCACCGCGTTGTCGACGGTGCCCATGTTCCACTGCGGACGCGGATTGCTGTTGAGCACCGCCGCACCCGCCGCACGCGGGCGCGGGATGCCCTGCGCCCAATAACGCACGGGACGGTCGGTCCACACGTGCACCTCGTGCACCGTGCCCAGCACACCGGAGCGCACGATTTCGGTGACGCGATGCGAGCCGTCCATCGAGTGGCCCTGATTGCCCATCTGCGTCACCACCTTCGGATTTTCCGCGGCCTTCTTCGCGAGCAACCGCGACTCGTACACCGAATAGGCCAGCGGTTTCTGCACGTACACGTGCTTGCCCAGCGACATGGCGGCAAGTGCGATGGTGGCGTGCAGATGATCGGGCGTGGCGACGAGCACCGCGTCGATGTCCTTCTGCTTCTCGAGCATCTGCCGGAAGTCGGCGTACTTGGCCGCCTTCGTGTACGCCTCACCGAGCTGCACGTTCTGCGGCGTGGGCGGTCCCTCACGCGGCTTGAGACGTGCCTGCAGCGACCGCTCCACGTACGGGAAGTCCACATCGCACACGGCGACGATGTTCTCGCTGAGCATCTGCGACATGTTGCTCATGCCCATGCCGCCGATACCGACGCAGGCGATGTTGAGCTTGTCGCTCGGCGCGCGATAGCCCTGACCGCCGAGCACGTGGCGCGGCACGATCATGGCACCCATGGCGAGCGTGGCGCCGGTGCCCACGAAATCGCGGCGGGAGAAGTAGCTGGACATGGCTGGGTGGGATTGAAAACAGGGTGCAGGACGCGGACGGCAGGAGGCGGGAAGCAGAGCCTGCCACGACTTCAAAAGCGGTCGCTTGGCACCATGATATAGCCTTCGCGCCAGCTTCCGTCGAGACGATGGGGCGGCAGTCCGGCGAGCGTCACGCGATCGCGCTGCCCCGCGGCCCAGGCAAGTGGCGCCAAGCCTCCCACCACCGCTTGCAGCTGGTCGTGCCCGGGCGTGCGATCGAGCTCCAGCGGCACCCGCGCGCCAAGTCGCGCCACAGCAGCCTCGAGCTCGGCCGGGGTGGTGCGGCCTTTTCCCGGCACCGGGGTCAGCCCGAGGCGGCGCCACGCCGCGGTGGGGAACGTCTCGGTGACGAAACGTTCGCCCGGTCCGGCACCCGGCAGCGCGTAGCCGTAGTGGCCTGTGAGCCGCGCGAACAGGGCGATGGAAAATTCGGTGAACGCGAGATAGGTGCGCGGCTTCACTCCGTCGGGCGGCAACCCGGTTTTTCCAGGGGCGCGCACGGCCTTCTCGCTCATGCGGCAATGCTCGGCCCCGGTGTCGGGCGCCTTCCAGCCGAGCGGGCCGTCGATGGCGATACCCGCCACGTCGTGCTGCGCCGCGCGCGCGTGCACCCAGTCGGCGAGAGTCTGCGAGTGCGGCGGGTCGGGGAGCCCGGCGTCGATGATGCGCGCCACGATCCGGTCGGCACGGGCTTCCAGCAACGCCACACCGATATCCGCGTGGCGCTTGTAGGCAAGGTCGACGGAGAGGATGCGGATCACGAACGGAAGTGATGGGGCGAGGTGAGGAAACGCGTACACACGGAGATCGCCGAGAATGGTGAGGGCACGGAGAACTACTCCAAAAGGGTTCTCTCTGTGCTCTCAACCTCCTCGGTGATCTCCGTGTTCACGCGTTTCCACCCATCGATCTCGCCTAGAAACGGAGAAGCCGCGCCGGCGTGACCTTGGCAGGATCGCCCACGTAGGCCCAGCGCACCTTGTTCATGTACGTGCGTGCCGCGCGCTGAATGTCTTCCGGCTTCACCGCGCGCAGCTCCTGCACGAAGCGCGTCGCCCGACGGAAGTCACCCTGATAGAGTTCGGCCCGCGCGAGCAGGTTGGCCTGATCGGCGTTGGTTTCGTTGTCGAGGAAGTAGGTCACGATGAACTGCTGCACCAGCTGCTCGAGCCCTTCCTGCGTGATGAGACCATCCTGCAGGGCGTCGATCTGCTGCAGCATGATCGTGAGCACTTCGTCGGGCTGCGTGGTGGTGACGTACAGCCCGCCGAGCGAGAATGCGCGCTCGACGAAGGGGGCGTTCACGGAATACGACAGGTTGCGACGCTGGCGTACCTCGCCGAAGAGGCGACCCGACAGCACGGCACAAGCGAGCCGCAGCGCGGCGTAATCGGCGCTCGTGGCCTTGGGGCCGTGGAAGTATCCCTGCAGATAGTTGGTAGGGAGCTGGCGCTTCTCCATCACGTAGCCGCCCGGCAGATCGGCCGGCGGATCGGGAAGACTCCACGTATACGTGCCACGCGGCAGGCGGCCGATGGTCGTGCGCACCAGCCGCTCCACCGTGCTGCGCGACACGTTGCCCACCACCACGAGCATCATGCGCGACGTGACCATCTGCGTGGCCTGATAGTCGCGCAGCTGCGCGGGAGTGATGGTCTTCAGCGACGATTCGGTGCCGGTGGGCTCGAGGGAATACGGATGTCCCGAGAACGCCATACTGTCGGCCAGGAAGTCGAGCAGGGCATCGGGGCTGTCTTTGCGCTGACTCACGGCGGTCACGAACTGCTCGCGCACGAATTGCACGTCGGGCGTTTCGAGGCGCGGGGCCATGATGCGATCGGCCATGATGGCCCACGTGCTGTCGAGGCCGGCGGTGGTAGCGCGCAGTCCCACGGTCGTCCAGTCGGCACCGGCGCCCACGCCGATGGCGCTGCCCAGTGCCGCCATCTTCGCCCGCAGGAGGTCACGCGGGTACTTGTTCGTGCCGCGTTCGCTCGTCTCGAGCAGCATCAGCTCGATGCCCTGCGTGGCCGGCGTGAGCTGCCGTGACCCGCCGAGCAGATAGAGATTTGCCGCCACGACGTTGTTGGCCGTGACCCGACGCAGAATCACCGGAATCCCGCTCACCTCGAACTTCATCGTGAGCGAGTCGTCGCCCATGATGGCCGGTGACAACGGCGGTTCGGCAGCGGGTGTGGCCGCCGTGGGTCGCGCCACCGGCCGCCGCGCCGGC
>DCZC01000171.1:8029-8230 GCA_002331565.1 Gemmatimonas sp. UBA2094 | reverse complement strand
GTCATGCCGGCGCGCGGTGAAAGAAAGGCGTGGCCTGCTCCTCCCCAAACTACCGGGTCGGGTCAGTCGGCGGTTTCGCGCTGCAGCGCGTACCGCTCGATCTTCTTGTAGAGATTGGAGCGCGGCATGTCGAGCGCCCGGGCCGTTTCACTCACGTTCCACTCGAACGCCCGCAGCTTGGCCAGCAGATAGGCACGCTCG
>DCZC01000171.1:7499-7827 GCA_002331565.1 Gemmatimonas sp. UBA2094 | reverse complement strand
TCCTCGAACGTGGGGATGTCGAGCAGCCCACCCAGCCCCGGCGCTTCGATTGACCGGCGGCCCATTTGGCGCTCCACGTCGGCCGCGCCGATGGTGGCGTGACTGGCGAGAATCACCAGCCGTTCCACGGTGTTCCGCAATTCACGGACATTCCCCTGCCATTCCAGTTCCTGCAGCCGCTTGAGTGCCTCGTCGCTGATGCCGCGCGCCGGGAGTCCGTCGCGTGCGGCGAGCTGCTGAAGAAAGTGCACGACCAGCAACGGGATATCTTCCCGGCGCTCGCGCAGCGCCGGCACGGTGATGGGCACCACGTTGAGGCGGTAGAACA
>DCZC01000171.1:0-7239 GCA_002331565.1 Gemmatimonas sp. UBA2094 | reverse complement strand
GCTTGCTGCCGCCGATGCGCGTCACCACGCCATCCTGCAGCACCCGCAGCACCTTTGCCTGCGCGTTAGTGCTCATGTCGCCGATCTCGTCGAGGAACAGCGTGCCCCCATCGGCCTGCTCGAACTTGCCGGCGCGATCGCTCACCGCCCCGGTGAAGGAGCCCTTCAGGTGTCCGAACAGTTCGCTTTCGATGAGCTCACTGGGAATGGCCGCGCAGTTCACCTCCACGAACGGCTTCTTGGCGCGCGTACTCTGTCGATGAATGGCGCGCGCCACGAGTTCCTTGCCGGTGCCGTTCTCGCCGGTGATGAGCACACGCGCGGGCGTGGCGGCCACCTTCTCGATCCGTTCGAGCAACGCCCGGATACCGAACGAACGCCCCACGATTTCGTAACGGCTCTCGATGGTCTCGCGCAGCCGCGCGTTCTCTTCACTGAGCTGCCGGTTCTCGAACGCATTGCGCAACAGCACCAGCACGCGATCGGTGTCGAGCGGCTTCTCGAGGATGTCGTACGCGCCGAGCTGCGTGGCTTCCACCGCCGTCTGGATCGTGGCGTGGCCGCTGATCATCACCACCGTGGCGGTGGGATCAGCCTGCCGCAAGCGCTTGAGCACCTCGAGCCCGTCGAGCCCCGCCATCTTCACGTCGAGGAAGACCAGCTGCGGACGGAAGCTGTCGTACTGCGTGATGCCTTCGGCGCCGCCGCTCGCGGTCTTCACCTCGAAGCCCTCATATTCGAGCAGTTGGCCGAGGGCCTGACGGATTCCCGCTTCGTCGTCAATGACGAGGATGCGACGGCTCATGAATGATTCAACGCCTGGATGTGGGAGCGCGCGCGGCCGGAGTGGCGCGATAGAGCGTGAGCTTGCCGTTCGCCACCCGCACGTCGTTCACCGTGGCAGGGAGCGTGACGGGCAAGGCGTCGTCGGCCACCGACGAGGCTGCCGCGGCTCCGCCATCTACCGCCTTCGGCTCCGCAGGTTCCGCCCCCGGCTCGGCCGCCCGCCGCAAATTGCGGACCAGGCCCGGAATGAGCCGCGTAGGAACCTCGATTCCCTTGATACGCAGTTCGCGCACGCGGAACTGGGCGAGTCCGGGGCGCACCGGCTCGAGCGGGCCGGCCATGAACAGCGTGTCGTCCCCTACGAGCGCCTTCCCGAGTATGGCACCGACCGCCGACTGGCCGGTGAAGTCGCTCAACGATACGACGGTGCGCACGAGCAGGATGTCGTCGTCGAGCGCGAATTGGGCGGTGGCCGCCGACGGCGGCAGCTGTGCGAGCAACGGAGCGAGCAGGCCGGCCACCTGCCCGGCGTCGAGCGACACGTAGGCGGGACCGCTGCGCCGCGTGAGGGGAGCGAGGGGGTTGATCTTGGGCGCGACCGGCGTGTCGGCGTTCACCATGACCCAACCCAATTCCCGGTCGCGCTGTTGGCGGGCGGCCCGGCGACGCGCCTCCTGTTCGGCGGCGATGCGGGCCCCTTCCTCGCTATCCAGGCGCTCGCTGGTGCGCACGGCAGCATCGGTGACCTTGTCGGCGGCGCCACTGGCGGCGCGCGACAGCACCGACGGCAGCCGGTCGCCATACAGCCAGTAGCCGGCAGCAGCACCGGCCACGAGCACCACGGTACATCCAACGCGAGTGAGACAGCCCACGACCCGGGAGGCTAGAGGGAGTGTTGTGCGGGTGTCCGAAGCTATCTCCCTCCAGCCATGGTGGAGAAGGGCAGCGGCACACACGACGCGGCCCCACCGGCGAGGTGCGACCCTGTCTTTCGGCCGTCAGCGGTGCGCCGCGCCGTCGGTCGCCCCGGGGGCATCCTGATCCCCCGCGTCCACCGGCCGGAATCGCAGCGCCTCGCCGATGTGGGCAGCGGCGACGGTGTCGGCTTCATCGAGATCGGCGATCGTACGGGCTACGCGCAGCACGCGGTGATAGGAGCGTGCCGAAAGCGCGAGCTTGTCGGCGGCGCGTACCAGCAGCGCGCGGGCCGCGGGCTCGAGGCGCGCGGCTGGTGAGACGAGGCGTACGGCCGCGGAGGCGTTGGTGAGGCCGGCGAGGGTGGCGTGTGTGCCGGCAGCGAAGCTGGAGGTGTGCGCCGTGTGGGCGTATCGGGCGCGTTGTCGTTCACGGGCGCGCAGCACGCGGTCGCGTACCATGGCGGACCGTTCGGCCGGTACATCAATCCCATGTTGCGCGAGGGCGGCGGGGGGAACGCGTTGCACGTGCACATGCAGGTCGATACGATCGGCCAGCGGCCCTGACAGGCGTTGCCGATGCCGCTCGAGATCGGCCACCGAACAGCGGCACGGCTTGTCGTCGCAGCCGGCGTACCCGCACGGGCACGGATTGCTGGCCGCCACGAACGTAAAACGCGACGGGAACCGCAAGGCCCGCGCCGCGCGGGCGACCACCACGCTGCCGTCTTCGAGCGGTTGGCGCAGCGCCTCGAGGGTGTGCCGCGGGAACAAGCTCAGCTCGTCGAGGAATAGCACGCCATGATGCGCGAGACTCACTTCTCCCGGGCGGGGAATGCCGCCGCCCCCCACGAGCCCTGCGGTAGAGATGCTGTGATGGGGGGCCCGGAACGGCCGTGCACGACTGAGCAGATGCTCGTCGCTCGGCCCCAGCAGGCCTGCCACGGAGTGAATGGCCAACACTTCCAGTGCTTCCTGTTCATCGAGCGGCGGCAGGATGCCGGGGAGTCGCCGTGCGAGCATCGTCTTCCCGGCCCCGGGCGGACCGACCAGCAGCAGATTGTGCGCGCCCGCCGCCGCGATTTCGATGGCGCGCACAGCGAGTTCCTGCCCCACGACATCGGACAGATCGGGCGTCCCGTCATGAACGGGCGGGGGCGTTGCCGTCCGCGTAGCGGCGTGCGCGGTGCCGTCGCGCAACGCCGACACGAGGTCGGCGAGGGTACGAGGCGCCATCGCGCGGGCGTTCGGCACGCGGGTGGCTTCGGCCAGATTGTCGGGTGGCACAATGAGCAGGGCACCGCTGGTCGCGGCCACGTGCCGCGCCACGGCGAGTACCCCGCGCACCGCACGGAGCTGCCCATCGAGTCCCAGTTCGCCAACGGCGCAGCTGTTGGCGAGGCACTCCACGGGCAGTTGCCCACTCGCCGCGAGCAGCGCGAGGGCGATGGGGAGGTCGAAGGCCGTCCCCGTCTTGGGCAGGTCACCGGGTTGCAGATTCACCGTGACACGCCGAGGCGGCACCGAGAATCCACTGTTCGCCAGCGCCGCGTGCACGCGGTCGCGGCTCTCCTTCACTGCCGTCGCCGCGAGCCCGACGAGCGTCCATTGAGGTAGCCCATTGGCTACATGCACCTCGACCAACACGTCGAGGGCGTCAATACCGAGTACGGCGGCGGAAGCGGCGGCGGCAAGCATGGAGCCATGGTAGGGCTGCCACCGCCGGCGTGTGTCACCCGAATCCCCCGCATTGGGCCATTTCGACGCGCCGAAACAGATCAGTTCCGGGTCATGGGTTCGAGTGCCGGGTGACAGGTCACCACCCGTCACCCATGACTCCAACACACAACCCGGAACTGATCGGGGACAGGTCCTCGCCTACACCACGATCACATCGCCGTTCGCTGCGGCGCGCCCAGCGTGTGCTTCGCGATCCACTCGTACTCGCGCTTCATGCGGTCGAGTTGATGGTAGTACTCCGAGAAGCCATGTCCTTCACGCGGATAGAACACCAGTTCCACCGTCTTGCCGCGATCCTTGAGCGCGCGGTAGAACTCCATCGGCTGACCGATCGGCACCCGCTCGTCGCTGCTGCCGTGCAAGATGAGCAGCGGGGTGGTCACCTTGTCGCTGTACGAAATGCCGGAGCGCTCGAGGTACTTCTTGATGTTCGCATTCACAATCGAGCCGTCGTACTGCGGGTCGCCGAAGAACGTGTTGATGTAGCCCGGGATGTCCGTCGTCCCGGCCATCGACAACAGACTCGGCAATCCTGCGCCCATCATCGCCGCCTTGAAGCGTCCCGTCTGCGACACCACCCAGCTCGTCATGTATCCGCCGTAGCTCCACCCTTCGAAGGCCATCTTCGACGAGTCGGCAATCCCGCGCTTGATGAGCGCATCCACGCCGGTCATGATGTCCTTGTAGTCGCCGCCGCCCCAGTCGCCGGTATTGGCGTGCATCCACCACTCACCGTAGCCGGTGGAACCGCGCGGGTTGGGATAGAACACCGCCCAGCCACGCGCCGCCCAGGTCTGCCCCGGATCGGTGCCGAGCTTGAAGCTCGCCGTGTGCGCGCCGGTGGGCCCGCCGTGCGCCGAGACCATCAGCGGGACCTTGTTACCTTCCTTGTAGCCAACGGGGAGCAGCAGCACCCCTTCGGCTTCCTTGCCGTCGAAGCTCTTCCAGGTGATCACCTGCGAGGCCCCGATCGCACGCTCGGCGAGCCACCCATTCGTAGTGGTGACGCGCGTGGGCGACGCGAACGACGCGTCGGTCACGTACACCTCGGTGGGCAGGTCGGCGCTGTTCAGCGCCAACGCGAACTTCGAGCCGTCGGCGTTGTGGGAGATGCCCCCCACCAGCTGCTTCTGCGTGCGCTGCGCGTACGTCTTCGCCGCCACGTCGTAGGCGTACAGCGAGTTATATACGCGATCGCTCGCCGTGAACCACAGCTCCTTGCCATTGGGCGACCAGCGCACGGCCCCGGGGCTCACGTCGAAGCCCTTCTGCGCGTGGTTGGTAAGGGCCTTGGTGGCGAGGTCCATCGTGATGATGCGCGCGTTGCGCAACGTGCGCGCCATGATGCCGTCCTTGTGCGGCGCGAACTCGTGCGACACGCTGGTCCACGCCAGCGTCTTGCCGTCCGGCGAGAACGCCGGCGCCGACTCCACCTGATGATCGGTGGTGAGGGCCGTGAGCTGCTTGCTCGCCACGTCCACCAGATACGCGTCGTGCCGCTCGTCGCGGATCATGGGCGTGGGGCTCGCGTAGAATGCCAGCAGCTTGCCGTCGGGCGACCAGCTGGGGAGCGCACTCACAGTGAAGTTGCCGCTGGTCACCTTGCTCGCCGCGCCCGTGGCGGCATCGACCACCCAGATGTGCGTGAGCCGGAAATCGCCTTCGTACACCTTGGGGTCGTCACGGCGACGCAGCTTCGCTTCCTGCTCGCGCGTAAGCGTGTCAGTGGTGAGCAGCGCGATCCGGCTGCCGTCGGGGCTCCAGACGTAGCCGCTCACCCCGTCCTTGATGGTGGTGAGCTGACGCGCTTCGCCACCGTCGGCCGGCATCAGCCAGATCTGCGGGCGCGGGCCGTTCTCGCCGGTACCGGTGCCGCGGGCGGCCACGAAGGCGATGGTCTTGCCGTCGGGGCTCCACGCGGGCTGGCTCTCACCGCGCTCGCCGAACGTGAGCTGCCGCGATGCCCCACCGGCCGACGGGACGATGAATACATGCGAGCGCCGCTCGTGGGCATCGCCGAGTGCCGTGTCGCCCTTGGCGTTCGGATGCTCCCACGCACTCACGGCGTAGAGGACGCGGCTGCCGTCGGGGGACATGGCAATGCCGCCCACCGACTTGAGGCGCATCACGTCGGACTCGTCGAGACCGCGCGGCTGCGCAACGAGGACGCCCGGAACGAGGAGCGCCGCGAAAAGGAATCTGAATCGCATGGAACATGGGGGTTGAGGGACACCGCGAATATGGCGCTGCGCACATGGACCGCTAGACGCCCTCCAAACGCAGAACCCGGAACCGATCGGTTCCGGGTTCCGGGTGGGGTCGGGCGTATCGGGTCGCGGCCGCTACGGGCGGGAAAGCACACGGCCGGCGCGTACGCCGGTGGCCTTGCCGCCGTCCACCGCCACGGTGCCGTTCACCAGCACCGTTTCGATGCCGCGCGGATACTGATGGGGCTCGGTGAACGTGGCCTGATCCTTCACGGTGGCAGCGTCGAACACCACGACGTCGGCGGCGGCACCGACGCGTAGCACGCCGCGGTGGGCGAGGCGCAGGCGCTGCGCGGGCATCTGCGTCATCTTGTGCACGGCCGTTTCGAGGGCCAGCAGCTTCTGCTCGCGCACATACTCGCCCAGCACGCGCGGAAAGGTGCCGTAGGCTCGTGGGTGCGGATGCCCGTCGCCGGGACGCGACAGCCGTCCGTCGCTGGCGATCATCGTGTGCGGCGACTGCATGATGCGCCGGACGTCGCCTTCGTCGAGCACGTGATAGATGGCATTGGCGCCGCCCTTGAGCATCGCGTCGAGGACGAGCGTCGCGCCGTTCTCGGGCGTGGGGGCGAGGTTGCGGCGCGCGGCCCAGTCCTTGAGCGTCTTGCCTTCGAGCGACGTGTCCCAGCTTACACGCGAGAACTGCACGCGCGCGAGATCACCGCCGCCACGGTCGTTGAGGATGTTGAAGATGATCCCCTTGACGATGCTGTCCTTGAGCGCCGCGTCCTGCAAGCGCTTGCGGAACTCCGCATCACCGCCGGCCATCGCCCAACTTGGCACGAGGACCCCGAGATTGGTGTGGGTGGCCGTGTACGGATACTGATCGATCATCACGTCGGTGCCCGCCTTGCGCGCGCTGTCCACCATCGCGAGCGTCACCACGCTCTTGCCCCACATCTGCTGCCCCACCGCCTTGTGGTGCGTGAGCACCACCGGGATCTTCGCGCGCCGGCCGATTTCGAGCGCCTCGCCCACCCCGTCGAGCAACCCGATGCCCTCCTTCCGCAGATGGCTCGTGTAGATGCCGCCGCTGTCGGCCGCGGTCTGTGAGAGGGCGATCACCTCCTCCACGTTGGAGTAGGTGCCGGGCAGATACAGCAAACCGGTGCTGAGCCCGAAGGCGCCCTGCCCCATGGCCTCGGCCACGAGCCGCTTCATGCGGGCGAGCTCGGCGTCGTTCGGTGCGCGTGCGGCCATGCCCAGTACCGCGCGACGCACGTCGTTGTGCCCCACGAGGTAGCCCACATTGATGCCGGGCTTCGCCGTGCGCACGCTGTCCATGTACGGCTTGAGCGGCAGCGGCGACCCGCCATCGGGGCCACCGAGCGCGAACGTGACGCCCTGGCGCAGCGCGCTCTCCATGAGCGGCATGTCGAGCAGCGGTTCGAGATGCGCGTGGAGATCGATGAAGCCGGGTGCCACGATGCGGCCCTGCGCGTCGATCACGCGTTTCGCGGAGGCGCGCGGCAGGTTCGCGGCGAGGGCCACGATGCGATCGCCGCGGATGGCCACGTCGGCGCGGCGCGCCG
>DCZC01000039.1 GCA_002331565.1 Gemmatimonas sp. UBA2094 | reverse complement strand
GGTGGGCCACGGTGCTGGGCGGGTTGGGCGACGCGTCCCGCGAGGCGGGCCGGCACGACGAGGCCATCGCGGCCTACCGGGCAGCGCTCGAGGTCACCCCGAACGCCGGTCCGCTGCTCCTCAACCTCGGTCTCACCTACGCCGCGCGCGGCGACATGAACGGTGCGGTGACTGCTTACCGGCAGTCGCTGCAGGCCGACCCGCGCCAGCCGCTGAGCGAGGTGAACCTCGGGATCGCCCTCGAGCAGGGGGGTGATGCCGACGGGGCCCGGGCCGCGTACGAGCGGGCCATTGCGGCCGACCCGACCACGGCACTCCCCTACCTCAACATCGGGACGATGCTGCTGCGGGCCCAACGGGGGGCTGAGGCCCGTCCCTGGCTGGAAAAAGCGTTGGCCCGCGACCCCGGGCTGGCGACCGGCCACTTCCAGCTGGCGCTGGTGTTCGTCCAGTCGGGCGAGCTCGACCGTGCCGAGCGGTCAGTCAAGCGGGCGCTGGCGTTGGATCCGGCCAATGCGGAGGCCAACAAGCTGCTCGAGGCGCTGCGCGAGGCCCGCGGCGGGCGCTGACGGCGGGCGCTGACGGGTGCTGACGCGCGACGCGCGCCCATCCGGTTTCCGGTATCCGGAACGCACCGGATGGCACGCGCAGGCGGTACCGTCCAGCCTCACGGGGCGGATAGGGATGAAACGAGTGACGAATTGTTGCCGCGTGCGGTTTGGTACGGTACATTCGGCCGCTGTTCGTCACAACCCGGTATCGCCGGGTTCATCTCGTCCCTGTAGGAGGCTAAGGAATGCCCGGAGCTCTTCTCGCACGAAGCACGCGCTTCGTCGCCGCGTTGTTGCTCGCCTTGGCGGTGCCATTGGCACGCAGCCACGCTCAAGGCAACACCGCGATCGTCGAAGGTCGTGTCACCGATGCGGCCACCACGCGTCCCCTCGAAAACGTGCAGGTCACGATCGATGGCACGCAACTTGGCGCCATGACCAATGCGTCTGGCAACTACCGTATTACGGGTATTCCCGTGCCCTCGGGGACGGCGGAAGTGGTGGTGCGCGTGCGCGCCATCGGTTACTCGCGTGAGACCCGCACCGTCACGGTGACGGCCGGCCAGACCACCAAGCGTGACTTCGCGGTCACGGTGTCGGCGATCCAGCTCAACCAGGTCGTCGTCACGGGTTCGGGCCAGAAGACGGAAGTGAAGCGCCTCGGCAATACGGTGGCGGTCATTCAGCCGCCGGCCAACGCGCCCATCAACGACATCTCCAACCTGCTCACCGCGCGTGAGCCGGGCGTGTCCGGCCTCGTGTCGGGCGGTCTGTCGGGCGAAGGCGCCAAGATCCGCATCCGCGGCAACGCGTCGCTCTCGCAGTCGAACGAGCCGATCATCTTCGTCGACGGCGTGCGTATCAACTCGGGCGGCGGCTTCGGCGTCGGCACGGGCGGCGGCGGTTCGCCCTCGCGTATCGACGACATCGACCCGAGCACGATCGAGCGCGTCGAAGTGCTGAAGGGCGCGGCCGCGGCCACGCTGTACGGCACGGAAGCGTCGAACGGCGTGATCCAGTTCTTCACCAAGACGGGCTCCTCGAGCTCGCCGCGGTGGACGATGCAGCTGCAGCAGGATGCCGTGGACTTCGGCAACCGCGTCGCGCCGAACTCGGGCTATGCCCGCACGCAGGCGCGCGCCGACTCGCTCGCCCAGTACTGGAACAAGCCCGGCCTCAAGGCCTTCGAAGTGTTCGAAGTGCCGGTGTTCAAGGACTACGTGACCGAGACCGGTCTCGGCAACACGCTCGCGAGCAGTGTGCAGGGTGGCGGACAGGCCGTGACCTACTTCGCGTCGGCCCGGTACTACCGTGAGAACGGGCCGTTCGGCGGTCGCGACCTCGGTCCGGCGCAGGACATCGTGCGCCGCATCCAGACGTCGGCCAACCTGTCGCTGGTTCCGACCAAGAACCTGCGCATCCGCTTCAACAATTCGTACTACAACACCGCCAACGAAGCGCCCGAGAACAACAACAACATCTACGGCGTGAACTCGTTGTCGTACATGGCGCGCCCCGAGCTCGCCAACTGCAACGCCTCCAGCTACGTCTCGCCGGGCGTCTGCTCGGGCGCCGGCAATGCCTTCGGCAATCAGGCGTTCATGACGGTGCGCGAGTCGATGCAGCAGACGAACAAGACGAGCACGCAGCGCTACGTCGGCACGCTCGACGGCGCCTACACGGCCACGGACAAGCTCACGCTGTCCTCCACGTTCGGCTTCGACTACGCCGCGCAGCGCGACTTCGGTTTCTCGCCGTTCGGCTACAACGTCGACCTGTTCACGTCGAACAACCCGGACGGTGCCCGTTCGGTCTACTCGGGCGGCACGCGCGTGCTCACGCTCGACGGCAAGATCGCGTACAACCGCGATTTCGGCCCGTTCAGCACCAGCAACGTGGCGGGTCTGCAGGTCTTCAACAACCGCACCGAGGCCAACTCGGGCTCGTCGGCGTTCTTCCCGGGCCCCGGTATCGAAGTGGTGGGTGCGGGCGGTCAGAACATCTCGGCCGGTGAGTCGTTCCTCACCACCGTGAACGGCGGCTACTTCGCACAGTCGCAGATCGGCTGGCACGACTGGGTGTTCGGCACCGTCGGCGGCCGCTACGACTTCTCGTCGGCCTTCGGCAAGAACGCCGGTGGCGTGTTCTACCCGAAGGTGTCGCTGTCCATGGTGCCGTCGGACCGTCAGGGCTGGAGCAGCACGCTGCTCTCCACCTTCCGTATCCGCGCCGCCCTCGGGCAGTCGGGCCGTCAGCCCGGCGCCTTCGACCAGTTCACGACGTTCGCGCCGCAGGTCACCGCGGTGGGCGCCGGCCTGCTGCCGTCGGCCCTCGGCAACCCGGACCTCAAGCCGGAAATCTCGACGGAACTCGAGGCGGGCTTCGAGGCCGGCTTGTTCAACAACAAGGTCGCGCTCGAGTACACGGCGTGGAAGCGCACGGTGGCCGACGCCCTCGTGCCGCGCACCTTCCCCACGTCGGGTGGTTTCCGCAACGCGCAGCTGACCAACATCGGCCAGATCGACGCGAACGGCATGGAAATCGGCCTGCGCTCGCAGGTGATCAACAAGGCGACGAACAAGCTCGAACTGTTCGCCAACGCGGCGTATCTCAACCAGACGCTGTCGAGCCTCGGCGGCGCGCCGGCCATCCGCGTGTCGGGCGGCTACGCCCGCTACCGCATCTACCTCAAGGAAGGCGCACCGCTCGGTTCCATCTACGAGCCGCGTCTTGCCGGCGCGTGCGGTCAGGTGCCGGCCACCAACTCGGCCAACAAGCCGATCACCTGCTACAACGCGGCCGACCAGCTCCCGATCAACTTCAACGGCCGCGGCACCGCCGCGACCCGGGCCGAGTTGCTCGCCTACTTCGCGACCCCGCGTGACATCCAGCAGTCGAGCGTGCAGTCGGCGCTCCAGCCGCTGCTCGCCGACTACGACGGCAACGGCATCCTGTTCGAACAGCGCGTCGGCAAGAGCATCCCGACGTGGACGGGCGCCTTCGGTGGTACCTGGTCGTTCCGGAACCACTGGAAGCTCCAGAACACGCTCGAGTACCGCACGGGCTACCTCGTGTCGAACCTCACCGACGGCTTCCGCCTCTCGCAGCACCCGTCGATCGGTTCGAACCGCAAGGCGTTCTCCGACATCCAGGCGGTCATGCAGAACCCGGCCAGCACGCCGGAACAGCGTGTCGCGGCGGCCGAGACGTACATCCGCGGCTACCGCCGCCTGCTCGAGCCCGGTCTGTATCAGGGGCAGAACGGCACGTTCCTGCGCTGGCGCGAACTGGCGCTCACGTACGACTTCGGCGCCGACTTCGCCAAGAAGATCGGCTTCCGCAACGCGAGCATCACGGCCGCCGGCCGCAACCTGCTGATGTGGACCAAGTACCCCGGTCAGGATCCGGAGTCGAACGAGAACGGCCGTGGTTCCACGGGCACGCTGGCGGACAACTTCCAGAACGCGACGGACGGCTTCGGCCTGCCGATCCCGCGTCGTGTGTCGCTCGCGCTGAACCTCAACTTCTGATCCGGAGCACGGACCCTATATGCAGCATCTGACCATGATTGGGGGAACGCGCTTCCGTCGCTCGCTCGGCACCGCCGCAACGGTGCTGGGCACGATGGCGCTGGCCTCCTGCAGCGTGTTCTCCACGGAAGTGAAGAACCCGAACGCCGTCACCGAGGACGCGATTTCCTCGGCGGCGGCCGCCGCCACCTCGCTCGTCACGGGCCTCTACGGCTCCGTGAATGCAGCGGGCAACCAGATCACCGGCACGAGTGGCGCCGCCTCCGACGAACTCACCTGGGTGGGGTCGCGCGAGTACTGGAACCTGCTCGATGTGGGTGACTTGGGCGATCCGCTCAACGAGTACACCGACGGCCAGTATCCGTATGTGAGCCAGGCGCGCTGGATGGCCAACTACGTGCTCCCGAAGCTCGAGGGGTACGACAAGGCCGGCTCGCTGCGCAACCGCGCCGACCTGGCCCAGGCATACTTCCTGGCGGCCACGATCTACACGCTCATCGGCGAGAACTACGAGGACTTCGTCCTCGCCTCCGACCGCGTGAAGAACGGTGCCAACGTGGGTGAGGCGAACATGCGGGTGATGTTCGACTCGGCCACGACGTACACCGGCAAGGGGCTCGCCATTGCCACGGCGCTCAACAACCAGCCGCTCCGCGCCCGTCTGCTGGCCATGCAGGCGCGGGCCAAGTGGTCGCGGGCGGTGTGGGCCACGCTGCGCGCGCCGCGC
>DCZC01000234.1 GCA_002331565.1 Gemmatimonas sp. UBA2094 | reverse complement strand
TCACGGTGCGCATCGGTCCGGCGCCGCGGGTGCCCCCCGCCCGGGTGGTGTTCGACCGGCAGGGCCGTCTCCCGCTCGACAGCCGCCTCGTGCGCGGCGCGCCGGAGGTGCCGCTCTATCTGGTAACCGGCGGCATGGGGGAAGCGCCGCTGGAGCGCCAGGAGGCATTCCAAGCGGCCGGGGTGATCATCCACGCGGCGACCAACATTACGGCGGCGCTGTGCGGGCTGCGAACCGCCGGTGTCGGCCACCTGTTCGTCGAAGGCGGCGCCGAAATCGCGTCCGCCCTCATGGCCGCCGGACTCGTTCACCACCTGATTATCTTTCAAGCTCCGGTCATTTTGGGGGCGGGGGCCAGGCCGGCCTTTGCCGCACTCCCGGGGCACGACGCCGACGTGGCGCCGCGTCTCGCCGTGCTCGAGCGCCGTGTCTACGGCCCCGACCTGATGACCCGTTACGCTGTTTCCGGAGACTGAAGACAGGATGTTCACGGGGCTCGTGGACGACGTGGGGCTCATCGAGCACGTCGCCGATACGCCGGCTGGGCGCGAACTGCGCATTGCGAGCCGCTACATCGACGTCACCGACGGCGAGAGCATCGCCGTGAACGGGGCCTGCCTCACCGTGCGCGAACATGGCATGACCGCCGAGGGACGCGGTTGGTTCACCGTGGCCGCGGTCGTCACCACGATTGGCCGCACCACCATCGGCAGTTGGCAGGCGGGTGAGCAGGTGAACCTCGAGCGGGCCATGAAGCTCGGTGACCGCCTCGGCGGTCACCTCGTGCTCGGCCACGTGGACGGCCTCGGTCGCGTGCTCGGCACGCGCGACGAGGGCGACGCCTGGCTCATCGACGTGGAACTCCCCGAGTCCCTGCGGCTGCTCATGGTGGACAAGGGCTCGGTGGCGGTGAATGGCGTGAGCCTCACCGTCAACGAGTTGCTGCCCACCGGCATTCAGTTGTCCATCATCGAATACACCCGCCGGCACACGGCCCTCGGCGTTCTTGCGCTGGGCACGCCGGTTCACGTCGAAGCCGACGTGCTCGCGAAGCACGTGGAACGACTGCTGACACCGTGGCTGCGCGCATCGGGTGCGCCGTCCATCACGGCAGCCCTTCAGGAGTTGCAGGCATGACGCACGACGACCACACGCCCGCCGTGGAGCAGGGCGCGGATACTCCCGAACCCGTGTTCGGCACCGTCGAGCAGGCGCTCGCCGATATCGCCGCCGGCAAATTCGTCGTCGTAGCCGACGACGAAGACCGCGAGAATGAGGGAGACCTCGTGTGCTCGGCCGAACTCGTCACCCCGGAAATGGTGAACTTCATGCTCGAGGCAAAGGGCATGATCTGTCTCGCCATGACCAACGAGTGGGCCGATCGCCTCGGTCTCGAGATGCAGGTCGATCACAACACCGAGGCGATGAGCACGGCCTTCACGGTGAGCATCGACGCGGCCGCCAAGTACGGCGTGAGCACCGGCATCAGTGCGAGCGACCGCGCCACCACCATCCGCGTGGCAGTGGCCCCCGACGCCACCCGCAGTGATCTGCGCGTGCCCGGACACATTCACCCGCTGCGCGCCCGCAACGGCGGCGTGCTGCAGCGCGTGGGGCATACTGAAGCGGCCGTGGACCTCGCGCGCCTCGCCGGTCAGCGCCCGGCCGGCGTGATCTGCGAGATCCTGAACAAGGACGGCACCACGGCGCGTCGTCCGCAGCTCGAGGTGTTCGCCAAGCAGCACGGACTCACCTTCATCACCATAGCGCAGCTGGTGGCATATCGCCTGCGCCACGAACGCCTCGTGCATCGCGCCGCCGATGCGCGCCTTCCCACCGAGTTCGGGGAATGGCGCATCATGGGCTATCGCAACGATGTCGACAGCCGCGAACACCTCGCGCTCGTGTTCGGCGATGTGAACGAAGGGGAGGACATCCTGGTGCGCATGCACAGCAAGTGTCTCACCGGCGATGTCTTCCATTCGCGCCGCTGCGACTGCGGCTGGCAGCTCGAGACGGCCATGGACATGATCCGGGTCGAAGGCCGCGGCGTAATCGTGTATCTCGATCAGGAAGGGCGCGGCATCGGCCTGCTCAACAAGATCAAGGCGTACGAACTGCAAGATCGCGGGGCCGATACCGTCGAGGCCAATGAGCGCCTCGGGTTCGCTCCCGATCTGCGCAACTACGGCATCGGCGCGCAGATCCTGCTCGATCTCGGTGTACGCTCCATCCGCATTATGACCAACAACCCGCGCAAGCTCGTCGGGCTCGACGGCTACGGTCTCGTGCTGAAGGACCGGGTGCGCATCGAGGCCCCGTCCACGAGTGAGAACGCTTCCTATCTTGAGACCAAGCGAACCAAGCTCGGTCACCTCTTCGCCATCTGAGATCGACGTGGCTGAATTTTCCGGAGAACCGCGCGGCGAAGGGCGTCGTGTCGTGGTCGTGGCGAGCCGCTTCAACGAGAGTATCACGGTGCCGCTCGCTGAGGGCGCGGTGAGGACCCTCGTCGCCAGGGGCGTGGCCTTCGATGACGTCGATGTCGTGTGGGTGCCGGGTGCGTGGGAACTCCCCGTAGCCGTACGCCGCGCGCTCGCTACCGGCAAGTACGACGCGGCGGTGGTTGTGGGTGCGGTGATTCGCGGCGGAACCCCCCACTTCGAGTTCGTGGCCGGTGAGGCAGCGCGCGGGATCATGGAAGCGTCGCGCGACTTCGAGGTACCGGTGACGATGGGACTCCTCACCACCGACGACATGGCGCAGGCCGAGGCGCGGGCAGGCGGTGCGCACGGCAACAAGGGCGAAGACGCGGCGCTGGCCGCCCTCGAAGTGCTCGATGTCTTCGATCGTGCCTTCCTGCACGACGAAGGCGAGGAGAACGACGCATGAGCACGCTGCACGACGACAACTTCTGGGATGGCCCCGTTCAGGAACCGCTCCTGCCGAAGACCGGCAAGCGGACCCGCGGCAAGCCCAACACGCGTACCGAACGTGTCGAAACGCGCGGTCGCGCCCGCGCCCTGCAGGCACTCTATGCGGCCGATCTGCGCGATCAGGCGCAGCTGCGGCGTATCGCCACCACGGTGTTCGACGATCTCGCCGTCGATCCCGAGGAGCGGGCCTTCGCCTCGCGCCTCGTGGGCACGGTGGCCGACGGCGGTGCGCAGCTCGATGCGGCCCTGGCCGAGGTCACCAACAACTGGCGTCTCGAGCGCCTCGGTGCCATCGAACGCAGTGTGCTGCGTCTGGCGGCCGCCGAGCTTGCGCGTGACGAAGCCCCGGTGAAGGTGGTGCTGCAGGAAGCGGTGCACCTCGCCGAGCGGTATGGCACCGAACGGAGCGCGCGCTTCGTCAACGGTGTGCTCGACGCCTACGCCCGCAAGCTCGGCAAGCTGTGACTGCAGCGGGGATTGTGCCCGGCGCTCGGCTGCGCATTGCCGTGGTGAACTGGCAGTGCCGCGACAATCCGCTCGCCGGTGGGGCCGAGATCCACCTGCACGAGATTTTCGGACGCCTCGCTGCGGCCGGGCACGAGGTCGTGCTCCTCTGTGGTGGCTGGCCCGGCTGTCCGCCGCGGGCAACGCTCGACGGCATCGAGGTCCACCGGGTGGGGACCCGCCAGACGTTCCCGTTTCTGGCCCGGCGGTACTGGCACTCGCACCTCGTGCGGCGCGACTTCGACGTGGTGGTCGAAGACATCAACAAGGTGCCGTTGTACACGCCCACCTGGCGGCTTCCCAGGCTGGTGGGGTTGGTCCCCCACCTCTTCGGCGGTACCGCCTTTCAGGAACTCGCCGCACCCCTTGCCGCGGCCGTCTGGCTGTCCGAGAAACCGTTGCCGTGGTTCTACCGGGGGCACGCTTTCGAGGCAATCAGCGAAAGCACGAAGCAGGACCTCGTGCAGCGTGGGATCGAGGCCGACCGGATCCGCGTCATCTTCCCGGGGATCGACAGCACGCACTACACGCCCGATCCCACCGTACGCGCGCCGCGGCCCGTATTTGCGTATCTCGGCCGCTTGAAGAAGTATAAGGGTGTCGACTTGGTGCTCAGGGCGTTCGCCGCCAGCCACCTCCCTGAAGCCACCCTCGAAATTGCTGGTGCCGGCGAGTTCCGTCCGGAACTCGAGCAGCTGGCGGGAAACCTCGGGGTCGCTTCGCGGGTACGCTTTTTGGGTCGTATTGACGAGACGGCGAAGTGCGCCCTGCTGCGACGAGCCTGGGCAACGGTTTTCGCATCACCAAAGGAGGGGTGGGGAATCACGAACCTGGAAGCGGCTGCGAGCGGCACCCCGGTGATTGCGTCAAACTCCCCGGGCATCCGTGAGTCCGTGAAGCACGACGAGACGGGATTCCTCGTGCCCCACGGCGACGTGGCTGCCATGGCTGCCTGCATGCGGCGCCTCAGCGACGAGCGGACGCTCGTCGAACACCTGGGGGCCAATGCACGACGTTTCGCCGAAGGCTTCACCTGGGCGAACGCCGCCAAGGAGACTGAAGCCCACCTCCGTGAGGTGGTGGGAAGGGAGGAAGGTCGCTGATGGAGATCATCCTGCACGCGCACCACGCCGAAGTGTCCGACTCGCTTCGCGCCCAGGCCGAAAAGGCCATCCGCCGTATTGCCACGCGACTCCACACGGTCGCCAATGCCATCGTGCGATTCGTCGGTGACGGAGAGACCCGTCGTGTTGAACTCGTGCTGCGCGGGTCCCGACACCGCGAGCTCTTCGCCGTGGCCGATGCCCGCGCCTTTGCGCCGGCGCTCGCCACCGCCGTCCATCGTCTCGAAAGCCAGGTGGCACGCGCGCGTCGCTCGCGTCGCAGCCCTCGTGAAGGAGATCGCACCGGGTGACACGACGCCTGACCGTGGGCACGCTCTATGAGCGCATGAAGGACGTGCTCGAACTGGAGCTGCTCGGCCCGGCCACCGGTCTCGACCGTGAGATCACGAGCCCCGAGGCGTCGAGCCCGGGGCTCGTCCTCGCCGGCTACATCAATCGGTTCCCCTACCAGCGCATCCAGGTCCTCGGCGAAACCGAGATCACCTATCTGCAGTCGCTCGATACCGCGCAACGCGCCATCAACCTCGAACAGTTCTTCGGCTTCCCGGTACCCTGCGCCTTCATCACGAAAGCGCTGGAACCCCCCGAGCCGTTCATGCGGCTCGCCGAGGACGCCGGGGTCACCATCCTGCGGTCGCGTCTCAAGACGGCCGAGTTCTATCGCCTCATCAAGCCGTTCCTCGCCGACCAGTTCGCACCCACCACCACCATGCACGGCTCGCTGGCTGATGTGTATGGCGTGGGCCTCTTCTTCACCGGAAAGAGCGGCATCGGCAAGTCGGAGTGCGTCCTCGACCTCGTCGAGCGCGGACACCGGCTCGTGGCCGACGACCTCGTGTTCGTGTCGCGGCGCGGCAACGACGTGCTCATCGGCAAGGGGCACGAACTGCAGCGGCACTTCATGGAAATCCGCGGGGTCGGCCTGCTCGATGTCCCCGCGATCTTCGGCATCCACGCCGTACGGCAGCAGAAGCGGCTCGAGGTGGTGGTCGTGCTGGAAGAGTGGGACGCCGATGCCCAAGTGGATCGCACCGGGCTCGACGTACAGACCATCGATATTCTCGGGGTCGAGATCCCGAAGATCACGGTGCACCTCAATCCCGGCAAGAACATCACGGTCATCGCGGAAGTGATCGCGATGAACCACCTGCTGCGCTATTATCGCGGGTACGATACCGCGACCGCCTTCAACGAACGACTCATCACCCAGATGCACCGGAAGTCGGACGTGCAGCGGTACTTGCAGGAGGATGACGAGTAGTGACGGATCCGAACGCAGGGACGGCGTCGCCTTTGGCCGTGCGCGGGATCGTGGCGGGGCACGGCACGTTCGCGTCGGGCCTCATCTCGGCGGTGGAGCAGATCACGGGACGCGGCGCACAGTTCGTGCCCATCTCCAACACGGGGCTCTGTCTGGAGGACATTCAGGGCACTCTGGCACAGGCGCTCGACACCACCGGCGCCCGCGTCATCTTCACTGATCTCCCCGCCGGCAGTTGCACAATGGCGGTGCGCCGCATGATCCGCGAGCGCCCAGGCGTCTTGCTCGTCACCGGCGTCAATCTTTCGCTGTTGCTCGATTTCGCCATGCAGAACGTCGACGATCCCGCACAGGCCGTGCAGGCCGCCCTCGATCGGGGCCGCGCCGCCATGGTGATGCACGGCGCCGCCGTCGCCGGCGCCTGATCGCCAGCAGCCCCGAGTCCTCCCTCCGCATGCCTATCGCGCTCTATCGCATCGACGATCGTCTCATACACGGCCAGGTAGTCGTGGGCTGGGGGCAGCCGCTCGAGCTCCGCTTCATCGTGCTCGTGGACGACGAGGTTGCTTCGAGCGAGTGGGAGCAGGAGCTGTACCGCATGGGGGTGCCGCCCGAAATGTCCGTGCACTTCCACACGGTCGACGAAGCCGCCGAGCGACTCGCCGACTTCGAGCGTAGCCCGCAGCCCGGCATCGTGCTGGTTGGCGATATCGGCACCATGGAACGGCTCGTGAAGGCCGCCCCGGGACGTATCCGCACCGTGAACGTCGGAGGCGTGCACCATTCACCAGGGCGCGCCGGCCGTCTCCGCTATGTGTTCCTCACGGCCGCCGAAGAAGCGGGCCTGCGCGCCATCGAAGCGCAGGGCGTCGAGGTGACGGCGCAAGACGTGCCCACGGCGCGCGCCGTGCCGCTCAACGAACTGCTCGCCTCCACGGCCACGGATTGATGACGTTTCCGGCCGCTCTCATCGATCTGGTGCCCCTCGCGCTGCTCGCGGGTGTGGTGGGCCTCGATGTCGTTGGCTTTCCCCAGGCGATGATCTCGCGCCCTATCGTGGGCGCGACGCTGGGCGGAGCCTTCCTCGGTGCGCCCGAGGCCGGTCTCGTGTGCGGCACGGCCCTCGAGTGTCTCGCGCTCGAGTCGCTCCCGGTGGGCGCCTCCCGGTATCCGGAGTGGGGCTCCGCCTCGGTGGCGGCCGGCGCAGTGGCCTCAGTGGGCGCCACCAGCTCGTCGTTCCCCGATGTCGGGGCCTTCGCCGTGGCCGTGCTGGTCGGCATCGCCACCGGCTGGATCGGTGGCTGGACCATGGTGCAGCAGCGGCAGATCATCGCCGGCTTCGCGCGCCCCCGCCTCGACCAGCTTGCCGCCGGGTCCCGTAACACCGTCATCGGGCTGCAGGTGTTCGGGATGACGCTGGATCTTGTGCGGGGAACCTTGCTGGGGGCGCTCGTGATTCTCGTGGCCCGCCCCGTGGCTGTTCACGTGAACGCGCGGTGGAGCGTGAGCGAGGATCTGTCGCGCGCCATCATCATCACGCTCGTCGCCGCCGTGGCGGCCGCGGCGGTGTGGAAGGATTTCCACGCCATCAACGGCACGCGGCGCCTGTTCGTGGTGTCGCTCGCCGTCGGCACGCTGCTGGTGATGGCCGGTGCCTGAGACCGGACTCGACAACCCGGCGCTCCACACCGACACGATGAGCATGCCGGTGGTGGGCACATTGCCGCCCCCGCACCTTCCCACGCCGTTGCGACTGGCCATGCTGCTCCGCTGCCTCGCCATTCAGGGCTCGTGGAACTACGAAATCCTGGTCGGTAATGGCATGGGCTTCTGCATCGAGCCCGCGCTGCGGCAGCTCCCTGGCGGACCTGACGGGCCGGCTTACAAAGACGCCCTGGCCCGGCAGTCCGTGTACTTCAACGCCCACCCGTACCTCGCCAGTCTGGCCGTGGGAGCGCTTGCGCGGGTGGAATTGGAGCAGGTGCCGGCCACGCGCATCGAGCGGTTCCGCACCGCGCTCTGTGGACCATTGGGCAGTCTCGGCGACCGGCTGGTCTGGGCCGCGTGGCTCCCCGCCTGTTCGCTGGTGGCGCTCCTGCTCTTCGGCTTCGGCTGGTCCGCGCTGGGAGTGGTCGCGGGGTTCCTCATCCTGTACAACGTCGGCCACTTCGGGCTCCGTGATTGGGGGCTCCGGGCCGGGTGGCAGTGCGGACTACGCGTGGCCAGCGCCATGGGGCACCCCGTACTCCAGCACGGGCCGCGCTACATTGGTCTGGTGTCGGCCGTACTTGGCGGGCTGGCGTTGCCCCTCGCGGTGCACCGGGCGATCGGTGGGCAGGCGCCTCTGTCGCCCATCCCCATGGGGGTGGCGGTTGCCACGCCCCTGTTGGCCGTACTCCTCGTGCGCCTGCAGGGTCGTGCCGAGGGGTGGCGCGTGGTCCTGCTGATGCTCGCGGTCTTTGTCCTCTACTCGGTGGTCCGTTGATGGCTGAACGATCCGTCCAAATCGTGAACAAGCATGGGTTGCACGCGCGCCCGGCAGCCGAGATGGTGAAGGTGGCCTCGAAGTTCAAGGCCGACATCACCATCTCGCGCGACGACCTCGAGGTGAATGGCAAGAGCATCATGGGCGTCATGATGCTGGCCGCCGAATACGGGGCCATCATCACGCTCAGGGCAACCGGACCCGATGCCGACGATGCGCTCGACGCGCTCTCGACACTGGTCGCGTCCCGGTTCGGAGAGAGCTGAGTGCTGTCGGTCCTCCGCGGCATTCCCGCCTCGCCGGGAATCGTCGTGGGTCCCGTGCATCTCCTGCGATGGGAGGTGCCCGAGGTCCATCATCGGCTTGTCGATGACGACGGGATCGACGCGGAAATCGCGCGATTCCAGCGCGCCGTGGAGAAGGCGCGCGAGCGTCTCCGCCACCTGCGCGTGCGCACCGAAGCGCAGACGGGCCCCGAAGAGGCGGCCATCTTCGACGTGCAGCTCTCCATCCTCGATGATGGGGAGCTGACCCGCAGCACGATCGCGCTCATCCGTCAGAATCTCGGGGCGGAAAAGGCGTTCGACATCGTGCTGCTCGAATGGCGCCAGCGCTTTGCTCGCTCGAGCGCTCCCATGCTGCGCGAGAAGGTGGGCGACCTCACCGACGTGCACATCCGCGTGCTGACGCTGCTCCTCGGATTGCCCGACCACGATCCGGTGGATGTGCCACGCGGTAGCAACACCATCCTGGTCACGCACGACCTCACGCCGTCGCTCACGATGCAGCTCGATCGCGAGTGCATTGCGGCCATTGCCACCGAAGCGGGGACCGCCACCGCGCACGTGGCCATTCTTGCGCGCTCGCTCGGGCTGCCGGCGGTGGTGGGGTTGCGGCAGGCGCTCTCGGTGCTGAAGGGCGGGGAAATCGCCATTCTCGATGGCGCCGAAGGGACGCTCGTCATTGCGCCCACCGAGGCGGAAGTCGACGAAGCGCGTCAGCGCGTGGCGGAAGAGGAAGGCCGCGCCGGCGTGATTCGCGAGCTCGCGATGAGTGAGCCCGTCACGCGCGACGGCGTGACGCTCGTGGTGCGCGCGAACGTGGACATCCCCGAAGAAGCCGACTTTGGGGCCCACAGCGGCGCCGAGGGGGTGGGGCTCATGCGCACCGAGTTCCTCGTCGTGGGCCGGGCCAGCATGCCCGACGAGGAGGAGCAGTATCGCGCCTACAAGCGCGTCGTGCAGGCGTTCGGTGGCCAAACTGTCATCATCCGCACCTACGACGTCGGTGGCGACAAATTGCCGGTGGGCGGATTCCCGCACGAGGCCAACCCGTTCCTCGGATGGCGCGCCATCCGCATGTGCCTCGACGAGAGCGAATTGTTCAAGGTGCAGCTGCGCGCCCTGTTGCGCGCGGCGGTGCACGGCGACCTTCGCATCATGTTGCCGCTCGTCGTCACTGTCGACGAGGTCCGCGAGACACGCCAGCTCATCAGCGAGTGCGTGGACGAACTCGCCGCGCGGCGTGTGCCTTTCCGTGATGACGTGCCGCTCGGCGTGATGATCGAGACACCGGCCGCCGCGGTCGCGTGCGATACGCTCGTGCGCGACGTGGACTTCTTCTCCATCGGGTCCAACGACCTGGTGCAGTACATGCTGGCCGTCGATCGTGGCAATGCCAACCTCGCCCCGCGCTTCACGCCGTTTCATCCGGCCGTGCTGCGGCTGATGGCGCAGGTGCAGGCGACCGGCGCGGCGCATGGCATCGACGTGTGCGTCTGTGGCGAAATGGCGTCGCAGCCGCTGTCGGTGTTCGCCTTGCTCGGCCTCGGGCTGCGCCAACTCAGCGTCGCCCCGCGGGCCGTGGCTGACGTGAAGCGCATCATCCGCGGGGTGCGGGCGGATGCCGCGGCCGATGCGGCCAAGGCGGCGATGGCGGCCAGCACCGCGCGCGAAGCCGAAGTGCTGCTGCGGCGCCGG
>DCZC01000038.1:12954-16037 GCA_002331565.1 Gemmatimonas sp. UBA2094 | reverse complement strand
TGCGCGCGCCAAGCTCACCGACGCGCCGCGCCTCGTCTACGTCGGCGCCCGCCGCTCGCTCACCGGCCTCAACGCCGATCAGTGGATCCCGGCCAAGCCCGGTAGCGAAATGGAGTTCTGCGCCGCGCTCACCGGGGCCGGCACCGCGGCTGCGGCGTCGGAAGCGTCGGGGGTGCCCGTCGCCACCATCGAAGCGCTCGCCAAGGCGATCGCCGAGGCCGGCAAGGGCGTGATGGCGATCTGTGGCGTCACCGGAGCCGACGCGGTCGAATGCGGCGCCATGGTGGCCGAGATCAACAAGAAGGCGGGGGCGGTCGGCACGACCATCAAGCCGGCCAACGGTCATGCAGGCTACGCCGGCCTCGCCTCGTACGCCGATCTGGCGAACGCGGTGAAGGCCATGGACGCCGGCTCCGTGCCGCTCGCGTTCGTCCGCGGCGCCAACCCCGCGCACAGCATGCCCAAGTCGGCGGGCTTCGCGGCGGCCTACGCCAAGGTGGGCTTCAAGGTCTCCTTCTCGGCCATGCCCGACGAGACCGCCCAGCTGGCCGACCTTATCCTCCCGGACAACCACTGGCTGGAAAGCTGGGGTGACGCGGCGGGCGCCAACGGCCAGCTCGGCCTGCAGCAGCCCACGCTCGAGCCGGTGTTCGACACGCGCTCCACGAGCGACGTGCTCATCGAACTCGCCAAGAAGGATCAGGCGCTGGCGTCGCGCTACAACGTGGCCGACTACCGCACCTGGTACATCAGCAAGTTCCCGGGCGGCGGCTCGGCGTTCACCACCGCGCTCACCAAGGCGCAGGTGAACAGCGGCCCGCTCGTCGCCACCAACAGCAGAACGCTTGCGGCTACCGCGACGCCGGCGGCTGCCGGCGCCGGTGACTTCTTCGTGCACGTCTTCCCGTCGCCCACGCTCGGCGACGGCGCTGGCGCGAACAAGCCGTGGCTGCAGGAACTCCCCGATCCGGTCTCCAAGATCGCGTGGCAGTCGTGGGTCGAAGTGCACCCCTCCACCGCCAAGCAGCTCGGCATCCGGGAAGGCACGCACCTCACCATCGAAACGGCCGCCGGCAAGGTCACCGCGCCCGCGTACATCTACATGGGCGTGCGCCCCGACACCGTGGCCATCGCGCTCGGTCAGGGCCACACCGCCTACGGCCGCTTCGCCCAAAACATCGGCGTGAATGCGTACGATCTCGTGCCGGCCGGCTGGGACGCGGCGGGCGGTCTCGCTCTCGGTGGGCTCAAGGGCAAGGTCACGATCACGGCCGACAAGTCGCCGCTCGTCACCACCGAAGGCTCGGCCCGCCAGCACGGCCGCGGCATCGGGCAGTCGCTCCCCATCGGGGTGCTCCTCGGCACCGAGCAGGAAGACGCCGAGCATCATCACGAGATCCCCGGCCTCCCGTCGCAGGACTTCAAGACGGGGCTCAAGTCGCCGGTGGCCGCTGATGCGCAGGGCGAGTTCGCCAACCCCGAGTCGAAGGACAAGGGTATGTATGCCCCCGACCACGTGCAGAAGATGGAGAAGCGCCGCTGGGCGATGACCATCGACCTCGCGCGGTGCACGGGCTGCTCGGCGTGCGTCACGGCCTGCTACAGCGAAAACAACATCCCCACCGTTGGCGCGCCCTATCAGGGCCGTGCGCTTTCGCCCACCCAGTGGGACGAGCGTCCGGGCGCCAACATCATCAAGGGTCGCGAGATGGCGTGGATCCGCCTCGAGCGCTACTACGAAGGCAACGACAATACGGAGAACGAATTCTCTCCGGATTTCGACACGCGCTTCGTGCCCATGATGTGTCAGCATTGCGGCAACGCGCCCTGCGAGCCGGTGTGCCCCGTGTACGCCACGTACCACTCGCCGGACGGCCTCAACGTGCAGGTCTACAACCGGTGCGTCGGTACCCGGTACTGCAGCAACAACTGCCCGTACAAGGTCCGCTACTTCAACTGGTTCGGCTACGGTGAGCCCGAGCGCCGCCAGTACGCGTGGCCGGAGCCCATGCACTGGTCGCTCAATCCCGACGTCACCGTGCGTGGCAAGGGCGTCATGGAGAAGTGCACGTTCTGCGTGCAGCGCATCCGTGAGTCCGAGCACCGCGCCCGGGCCGAGGGCCGTGAGGTCAACGCCGACGAATTCACGACGGCGTGCGCCCAGGCGTGCCCGTCGCGCGCCATCGTCTTCGGTGATGCCGCCGACGAGAACTGGACTGTATCGAAGCTCGCGTACGACCGTCGCGCCTACCACGTGTTCGAAGAACTGAATACGTACACGGCCGTGGTCTATCTCAAGAAGGTCAACTATCCGGCGCCGGCCTCCCCGGCGAAGGCCTGAGGGTAGCGCGCATGGCATCCGTCGCACATCCGGTGCGAGAGGGCATTCGTGGGCCGAACATTGCTTCGGCCGACGTCCAGCTCCCCGCAGTCCGCGATTACGAACAGGTCGATCGCGATATCATCGCGACACTCGGCTTCACCAAGAAGTGGTTCATCGGGTTGGCGCTCGCCGTCACCGCCATGCTCTGTGGCGCGTCGGCGTGGATCTACCAGATCTACTGGGGCCTCGGCCAGGCGGGCTACGAACCGCCGGTGATGTGGGGTAACTACATCATCACGTTCGTTTTCTGGGTCGGTATCGGTCACGCCGGTACGCTCATTTCGGCCATTCTGTATCTCTTCCGCGCTGGCTTCCGTACCTCGATCTACCGCGCCGCCGAGGCGATGACGGTGTTCGCGGTCATGACCGCCGGGCTCTTCCCGATCATTCACATCGGACGTCCGTGGAAGTTCTTCTGGCTGATTCCGTATCCGAACTGGCGCCTGCTGTTCCCGAACTTCAAGTCGCCGCTCGTGTGGGACGTCTTCGCCATCTCGACGTACCTCACGATCTCGACCACGTTCCTCTTCATCGGGCTCATTCCTGACTTCGCGGTGCTCCGCGACCAGGAAACCAACCCGACGCGCAAGCGGATCTACAGCATCCTCTCGCTTGGCTGGCGCAACAGCGACCGGGAATGGCGCCACTTTGCGAAGGCGTACCTGTTCCTCGCCGCCTTCTCGACGCCGCTCGTGCTCTC
>DCZC01000038.1:2091-12692 GCA_002331565.1 Gemmatimonas sp. UBA2094 | reverse complement strand
GCCGGTGCCATCTTCTCCGGCTTCGCGATGGTGTGGACGATCGCCATCCCCATGCGCAAGTGGTTCAAGCTCGAGCACTACATCACGCTCAACCACCTCGACGCGACCGCCAAGGTCGTGCTCTTCACCTCGATGGTGGTCGGCTGCGCGTATCTCATCGAATTCTTCATCGCCTGGTACAGCAGCGTGCGGGCGGAGCAGGAGTTTTTCTGGAACCGCGTGTTCGGACAGTGGTGGTGGGCCGCGTGGATCATGCTCCTCTGCAACATGGCGCTGCCCATGTCGCTCTGGTCGCAGAAGCTCCGCCGCAATCCGGCATGGCTGTTCGTCCTCTCGCTGTTCATCAACCTCGGTATGTGGTTCGAGCGCTTCGTGATTGTGGTGCCGTCGCTCTCGCACGAGTTCGAGCCCTGGCAGTGGGGTAGCTACACCCCCAGCTGGATCGACATGTCGTTCCTCGTCGGCTCGTTCGGGTGGTTCTTCATGTGGTTCCTGCTCTTCGTGAAGCAGATGCCCGTGATGGCCATCATGGAGCTCAAGGAAATCGTGACGCCGCGCTTCAAGAACTCGCACGGCCACGGAGGGCACCACTGATGCAGGGCGTGCTGGGTGTTTTCCATCACCTCGATGCGACCGTCACGGCCATCGAGGAGCTCAAAAAGAACAAGTTGGGCGACGTCACCGTGTACTCGCCCACCATCCGCCACGAGCTGGATGATGCGATTGCGGGCCCGAACAGCGTGGTCCGTCGCTTCACGCTCATCGGTGGGTTGCTCGGCGTGAGCTTCGGCTACTGGATCGCGATCTGGTCGTCGAACTACTGGCCGCTTGTCACGGGCGGCAAGGCCATCGCGTCGTGGATCCCGTACACGATCATCGGCTTCGAAGTGATGGTGCTCGTCGGCGCGCTGTCCACGGTCGCCGGCATGTTCATCAACTCCCGTGTCCCGCGCCTGACCACCACGGTCGGCTACGACGATCGCTTCTCCTCGGGCCACTTCGGTGTGTTCGTGGCGTGCGACGCCAACAAGGCCTCCGCGGCGGAAGACCTTCTGCGCCATGCCGGCGCTGAGGAGGTTCGTCGTGAAGCCTGAGACTTCCAACCTCATGCCAGCAGCCGTTTCGCGGGCGCTCCGCGCCTCGGTGGCCATCGCACTGCCGCTCTCGTTGGGCGCGTGCACGTGGTTCACGGATTTCAAGAACCAGCCCCGCATCGAGCCGTGGGAGTCGGTGTCGCAGAATGACGCCGACTCGCTCACACCGCCGCGCGGCAACCCGCAGTTCTCGGTGCCGGTGCAGGGCGTGCGCGTGGGCGCCTGGCAGATCGGCTACCAGCCGCTGCCGCAGGTGATCGACAGCTTCTCGCCGCTCCCCAATCCGACGCCGTCGTCCGACGCGTCGCTGGCCAACGGCAAGAAGTACTACCAGATCAACTGCGCGGTCTGCCACGGCGTGGCCGGCGACGGCAACGGTGGCCTCAAGAAGGTGAATCCGGCCTACGGCTACAGCCCAAGCCTGCTCACAGAGTCCGCCAAGGGGCGTACCGACGGCTACATCTGGGGCATGCTCCGCAACGGTCGTGGCATCATGCCCAGCTACAACCGTATCGAAGACCTCGACCGCTGGGACGTCGTGAACTACGTGCGCACGCTGCAGAAGGGCAGCGCCGACACCACGCTCATCGGCTACCCCGGTCAGAACGGCACCACGGTGCCGGGGCCCACCCAGACGGCGCCCACCAAGCCGGCACCGTTCGTGAAGCCCACGCAGCAGCCCACGCCCGGGTCGCCGAACATCAACTCGGCCACCTACAAGGGTCTGAACGAGAACGACACCATGCGTAAGCTGCACCTCGGCGCTCCCGCCGAAGGTGGCGCGGCCAAGGAGAAGCACTAGTGAGCCAGCACTATCACTACCCGACGCGTGAGGAGTTCGCGCGTCGTCTCTCCGGCAAGTCGGTTCCGGCGGGGCTGAAGACGGCGGCGCTCATCGCGGCACTGGTCGGCATTGGCGTGTTCGTCATGGGGTTGTTCACCAACCCCGATCGCGCCTGGCAGGCACTCCAATACAATTGGACGTACTTTGCCGTGATCTCTACCGCCGGCACCGCGTTCGCCGCCGTGCAGCGCATCGTGACGGCGCGCTGGTCGCGCCCCATCGTGCGCTTCGCCGAAGGCTTCTACGCCTTCGTGCCGGTGGCGTTCGTCATCCTCATCGCCATCCTGTTCTTCAGCGGCGACCACATCTTCACGTTCCGCGGCCGTGAGGCCATTCCAACGGAAGAGAAGACCGCGTACCTGAACAACACGTGGTTCCTCCTCCGCGGCCTGTTCTTCTTCGGCGCCATCACCGTGATCCAGGGCATGTTCGTCTGGAACTCGGTCAAGATGGACGTCGCCGTCCTCCCCGAGGGGGGAGCGAAGTGGGCGGCCGGCCTCCGCGCCAAGATGCGCGCCGCCTGGTCGGGCGACGAGCGTCGCGAGCTGCACACGCAGCACAGCGCGCAGGGCAAACTGGCCGTGGCCGTGGCCATGGCGTTCGTGATCGGCTGGTGTTTCATGGCATGGGATTACTCCATGACCATCTCGCTCCATTTCCAGCAGACCATGTACGCGTGGATCGTGTTCATGACCGGCTGGGTCAACATGATCATGCTGCTATCGCTGCTTACCATGTGGTGGCGCAACCAGCTGGACATGAGGGACGTCACCACCATGGACCAGCTGTGGGACCTGGGTAAGCTCTGCTTTGCCTTCACGGCGTTCGTGGGTTACATCAGCTTCTCGCAGTACCTGGTGATCTGGTACGGCAACATGCCCGAAGAAACGCACTTCTACCGCCTGCGCCTCTCCGGTGTGTGGAAGCCCGTCACGCAGCTCATCCCCATCTTCGGCTTCGTGCTCCCGTTCTTCGGGCTCATCTCGAAGGCCGCCAAGATGTACCTGCCCACGTTCGTGATCTTCGCGGTGTGCAGCCTCATCGGCGTGTACCTCCACCGCTACATCGAGATCTATCCGAGCATCTACGGCGAGGCCACCAGCCTGCCGTTCGGGCTTCAGGAGATCGGTACCACGATCGGCTTCCTCGGCATGTGGGCCTTCTGCTACTTCAGCTTCATGGACGCCTTCCCCAAAATGCGCGTGTTCATGATGACCACGCCGTTCAAGGACGAAGTGCAGGTGCCGGTGGATGCGAAGACCATGGAACCGCTACCCGCCCACGAGTAAGCGCAGCGCGCACAACGCAAACGGGGCGGACACCACGCGGTGTCCGCCCCGTTTTGCGTGACGTGGGCAGCAGCCCACGCCCGCACTCTCCCTATACCTTGGCGGGGGAATTGCGCATATTTCGGTGTACGGGGCGTTAGCTCAGCTGGGAGAGCACCTGCTTTGCAAGCAGGGGGTCATCGGTTCGATCCCGATACGCTCCACTGGTCCGAAGGGGGCTGGTCAGTCAGCAGACTGACCAGCCCCCGTTGGTTTGTCTGCCTGCAGGGCATCGAACTTGCTGCGGTTTGCAGTTACGATCACCCACCCCAGTGCCCCCAACGGCACCTTGCGGAGGGGGCGAGCGCGTCGTAACGTCGCGCGGGTGGGGCAGGGTAGCAGCCCGGTCCCCCCGCGAATGCCCCATCAGGGAGCTCCCAATGCGACTTCGCCTCTCGCGCCGGACCGTTCTCCCCGTGCTCCTCGCGGGCACCTCTTTTCTGTCGTGCGTGCCCACTGACAAGGGCGGTGGCGTGGTGAACCCGCCCCCTCCTCCACCGGTGCGCGTGGCGCAGGTGGTGGTCTCCCCGGCCGCCGCGAATCTTCTGGTCGGGGGACAGGGCGCGCAGTTCACCGCCACCCTCACCGCCAGCGACGGGAGGGTACTCACCGATCGTACGGTCACGTGGACCAGTGCGAATCCGGCGGTGGCCTCGGTGTCGAACGCCGGCCTTGTCACCGCGGTAGGCGCCGGCACGAGCGCCATCACTGCCACCGCCGAAGGCGTGGCGGGCATCGCCACCGTCACCGTGACAGTTGATCCGTGCCAACAGTTCCGCGCGCTCGCGCTCGGGCAGACGGCCAATGGCGCACTGTCGGCGACTGATTGCCGGCTCTCCGACAATACGGCGGTGCACTTCTACCAGTTCACCGTCACCGCCCTGACCACCGTTGAAATCCTGATGGCCAGCTCGCAGG
The DNA here is from genome assembly GCA_002331565.1 of Gemmatimonas sp. UBA2094. Classification (GTDB taxonomy): domain Bacteria; phylum Gemmatimonadota; class Gemmatimonadetes; order Gemmatimonadales; family Gemmatimonadaceae; genus Gemmatimonas. The sequence goes on along the minus strand of DCZC01000038.1, from coordinate 8,508 downwards.
TCGATCCCTACCTGCTCCTTGCCAACTCGGCGAATGTGCTCGTCGATCAGGATGACGATGGGGGAGGCGGTACGAGCGCACGCATTCTGCGTGAACTCCCCCCGGGGCGCTACACGCTGTACGCCAACACGTTCGCCGAACGGGAGTACGGGAACTACTCCGTCACGCTCCGTCTGGCACCGACGGCCTGCACCACCACCCGGCCGCTCACCGTCCCCGGTGTCAGCTCCCAATCTCTCACGGCGGTATCGTCCTGCCGTCGTAACGACGGCACATACGAGGATCGCTATGCCGTAACGGTAGCGACGCGCACGACAGTCGCGTTCTCCATGGTCAGCAGTGCGGTGGATGCGGTACTCACGGTGCTGGACGGCAAGCAGGCGGTGTGGGGGACGGACGACGACAGCGGGGAGGGGCTCAACGCCCAACTCGAGGTGACGCTCGAGCCGGGGAGCTATACGGTGCTCGCCAGTGGCTACCCAGGTGAAACGGGAGCGTACCGTTTGGAAGCGCGGGCGGTGGTCGATCCGTGTGCAACCTTCCTGCCCATCGTCCTAGGTTCCAGCGTAACCGGAACGATCAGTCGCAGCGACTGCGGCTTCAATGACGGCGCGGGCGGGCCCACCTACTTCGCGAAACGCTATCTCCTTTCGCTCGTATCGGCGGCACGCGTGCAGATGGATCTTACCAGTACGACGTTCGACACCTATCTCATCCTGCAGAACGCCGCCGGGACGGTGATCGACGAGAATGATGATGTCTCTTCAACATCGACCAACTCACGGCTCACGGCCAACCTGGCCGCGGGGCAGTACGTGATCAACACAACGTCGTTCGATCCAGAAAAGGTCGGAACGTTCGGCCTTGCCGTCACGGCGATCACCACCAACAACATCGGCATTACGGTGGCGCCCACGGCAGCCGCGTTGCAGGCGGGGCAAACACAGCAGATTACCGCGACCGTTTCCGGTACCACCAACAATGCGGTCACGTGGAGTTCATCGGCCGCCGGCGTTGCCAGCGTAAGCACTTCGGGGCTCGTGCGCGCGCTGACAGCGGGTTCGGCGGTGATCACGGCCACCGCAGTGGCCGACCCGTCAAAAACGGCTTCCGTGACTGTGACCGTAGCGGCCCCCGCGGCCACCGTGAATCTGGATATTGCGGCGGTATACCTCGTGCAGGTCACGCAGCAGCTGGACGGGCGGGTTCCGCTCGTGGCTGGGCGCGATGCGGTGGCCCGCGTGTTCGTACGGGGAAGTCGCGCCGGTTTGGCGGTGGTCCCGGTACGGCTTCGGGTGTACGATGGCACGACGCTGCTCACCACTCTCAATGGCACCGCTACGCCCACCACGACAGTCGACGAATCGTGCTGTTCCGCGAACCTCGTGGTGCCGGGGAGCGCGGTGCGCACGAACCTTCGCGTTATCGCCGATGTCGATCCCAATGGCACCGTGGCCGAAACCAACGAAACGGACAATGCATTCCCGGTAAACAGTAATCCCATGAGTGTCACGGTACGCACCGTGCCCGCGATGAACATCCGCTTCCTGCACGTCCTGCAGCGGCGCAGTGGCGCGCGCGGCACGGCCACCACGGGGATGGTCGAGGCCTTGCGTGCGCACTGGCCCCTCAACACGGTGAACGCTGATGTCCGATCTTCGGTGCTGTCGATCGATTACACGCTCGATGCGGCCAACGTAGAAGGATGGATTCGCTTGGTACGTGACGTCGAAACGGCACGCCGAGCCGATGGCTTTAACGGCTATTACTACGGCGTGCTCACCTATCGATCCACCTCGGGCGTGCTCGGGCTCGCCAACGGTATTCCGGCGCGCTCCGCGATCGGCATTGACGAAACCACCCCGTTCGGTGCGCGCGAGGGGCAGCTGACCTTCGTGCATGAGATGGGGCATGCGCTGGGATTGCGCCATGCTCCGTGTGGCGGTGCGGCCGGCCCGGAGCCGACGTTCCCCTTTACTGACGGACGCACTGGCAATTGGGGCATGAATACCACCGTGTCGCCTCCCGTACTCATGCCACCCACCCGCACGGATGTAATGGGCTACTGCGAAAACCAGTGGGTGGGTGCGTTCAACTACCGGCGCGTGATGGATTATCGGCAGAGCAACCCGAATGGGTCAGGGTTGAAGGCCTCGACAGACGTGTTGCTGGTGAACGGTGCGGTGCAGGGCAGCGCCATCACGCTCGATGCTGCGCTGTCGATTACCGCCCCCCCCGACCAGGATGACCCGGGTGGTGCGCTGGTGCTCGAAGGGTTCGATCGTGGTGGGCGGCGTCTCTTCGTGCACCGGTTCACTCCCCATCGTGTCGACGACGCCGGCGATGGTGCGGAAGCGTTTGTGGTTAATGTGCCGCTGCCCCAGGCACAACAGGCACAGCTGGTGCGATTGGCGGTGCGCGACGGGCGGACCGGGCGGTCGGCCGCCGCACGTGCGGGTGTGTCTACGGTGGCGACCGACGCACGCGTAGAGATACTGCGTGACGGCAGCACTACGGTATCGTGGCCGGATGGTGTGCGTCCGGTGACCTATGTGCGGGATCGGACGAGCGGACACATTGTCGGGGTCTCGCGCGAAGGGACCGTGCAGCTGCCTCCCAGCACGCCCGCGGATGGGGTGGAATTGCTGGTTTCCAACGGTGTGACCAGCACGACGTATCGCGTCGATCGCGTGGCGAAGAGGCTGCGTCAGTGAGTCGGGCACATGTCCAAGGCCCCGCCAATGTCTCGCTGCTTCGCCGCGTGCGTCCGCTCCTGTGGATCATTGTCGGCGTGGGCCTGATGGCGTGCCGCCCGTCCAAAGGGGACGCTGACGTTGGCGAGGGGACGCTCAGCAATACGGTTGCCGAGCACTCCGACGCCGAGCGCCGCGTGGTGGACTTGGCGCAACCGTTGCTGTCGCTGACGCGCGGCCCCTGTTACGGCAGGTGTCCAGAATACACGGTTTCCCTGTACGGCGACGGGCGCGTGGAATACCAGGGGACGGCTGCGGTGGCGGTGATGGGCGCGGCGTCCGGTCGCGCAGACAGCGCGGCGGTGTGGGCGGCATACGAGGCTATCCTCGCCGATGGCGTATCGGCGGCCGACACCGTGTACGGCGTGGATCATCCGACATGCCAACCATACATCCCCGATACGCCGGTGGTCACGCTTGGCGTGCAGGTCGCTCGTACGCTGCGTCGCATTCAATTCGAAGCGGGATGCGCCGGTGCGCCCAGCTCCCTCCGGCGCGCGTCTGAGCAAATCGATCGCGTGGCCGCCGTGGACGGTTGGGTGCGCCCGCACATCCAAAAGGAGAAGATACCATGATACGCCAAGGACAGGTTTCGCGGTTTGTTGGCGCCGTGCTATACACTGCCGCATGCAGTGCCGCGTGCGTCACATTCATCCCGTCGGCTGCGCACGCGCAGTCGCTCTCCCTGCTAGCGCGCGCGGATTCATTGCTAGCGGCGGCAAACGCACAGCTCACTCGTCAGCCAAAACAGAAGGCAGTTGCGACGAAACAGGCGCAGATGAAATCCGCGACTGCAAGACAGGCTGCGGACAGGTTGGCGGCCAATGGGATCCCGCGGGCGGGGGTTGGTACGGTATCACCCGCATCGCCGCCGGTGACCCCACCACCCGAAATGCGGCGGCGCTCCAAGCACTAGGCGCGGCCAGTCCGCCCAACATCGGCAAAGGTGTTCGCCGGCGGTATCATGGGTTGGTGCCTCCGTAGCATGCCGCTGGCGTCAGCGCAGCACGACCTTCCGCACCGTCAGACTCTCGATGCGATCGAGATCCAACTCCACACCAAGTCCGGGTGTGCCGAGCGGCACCGGCACCATCCCGTCGTTGGTCATCGTCCATTCCGGCGTCACGATGTCACGCGCCCAGTACCGCGAACTCGGTGACAGATCGCCCGGCTTGGTGAAGTTGGGGAGCGACGCCAGCGCCACGTTGCAGGCGCGCCCGATGCCGCTCTCCAGCATGCCACCGCACCACACGGGGATGTTGTTCGCCGCGCAATAGTCGTGAATGGCGATCGAACTGGCGAAGCCCCCCACGCGCCCCGGTTTGATGTTGATGATGCGCCCTGCATCGAGCGTGACCATGCTGCGCGCACTTTCCACCGACGTGATCGACTCGTCCAGGCAGAGCGGCGTTTGTAACTGCTGCTGCAGTGCCGCATGCTGCACGATGTCGTCCCACGCGAGCGGCTGTTCGATCATCATCAGGTCGAGATCGTCCAGCTGCGCCAGCATCGCCGCATCGGCGAGCGTGTACGCGTTGTTCGCGTCGGCCATCAGCGGCGCGCCCGCGCCCAGCGCCTCCCGCACGGCACGCACGTACGCGACATCCTGCCCGGGGGCGATCTTGATCTTCACCTTGCGGTAGCCCTGCGCCACCGCGGCCCGCGCCTTTTCCACCAACGCCTCGGGCGACGCCTGAATGCCAAGGGAGATCCCGGTCGCGATGGCCTCGCGCGTGCCGCCGAGCAGGCGCGCCAGCGGCACGCCCTGTCGTGTCGCCTCCAGCACCCACATGCCCATCTCCACCGCGGCCTTCGCCATGAAGTTGCCGCGGAAGTCCTGCTCGAGCACCGGATACACCTCGCGCGGGTGCGCGAACTCCCGTCCGAGTACGCGCGGCGCCACCCACTGGCTGATCGCGAGCCACGCCGTGTCGATGGCTTCTTCGCGGTAGTTGGGTTCCTCAGGGGCTACCCCCTCGCTCCACGCCACGGCGCCGTCGGCATCCCGCAGCTCCACGAGCGTAATGCGACGCTCGGATACGGTACCCGAAGAAATGCGGAACGGCTCACGTAACGGCAGGCGGATTTCGCGCAGCGTGATCTGATCGAGACGCATCGTGGAACTCGAAGGGGAGAGTGAGGAGAGTGGCAACCCGCATCGTGAACGGGTGCCGAAGTACTGACTATGGTTACGCGCGTTCGAGCTGGTAGAATGGCGGCTCACCGCCGGTCGCGCGCTGAAACGCCGTCACCTGATAGCCGGCGTTCAGGTAGTGGAGCAGGGCACCGCGGGTCGCGGACCGCCACGCGGTGCGTAGAGCCATGTCGAGCTGCTCGTGATCCACCGGCACCGCGACGCGCACCGCCGCCACCCCGGCCAGCGGCAGCGCAACGGGCGCGGTGCCGTCGTCGCTCATGCGCAGCACGAACACCCCGTCATTTCGCACCACGGGCGCTGCAGATGGCGCTCCAGTGAGATCCCAGGAGGCAACCCAGCGGTCGGTGTCGAGCGCGCCGTGCAGCGGACTGCCCGTATTGCTCCCGTACATGTTCACCACGTACTCCGATGCGCGCGCGCCAAGCCGCATGAGATTGAGATGGGCATTGCGCGCCACCAGCGGATCGAACGTCCAGTACATCGTGCGCACCCCCACCGCGAGACACATCTCACGTTGAAGCTGCTTGAGCTGCTCGCCGATCTTGAGGCCGCGCGCCTCGGGCAGCACCGCCATCATGTCCGACCAGTGCGCCAGTTCGCCGTTCCGGAGCCCGGTGATGCCGAACACGAAGCCGAGAAGCCGTCCGTCTGGCCCGAACGCGCCGGCGCACACCCCGCCCATCTTCTGCGCGACCATCAGAATCGCCGGCGGAACCACCTCGAGAAAACCGGGCCCCCAGATCGCTTCCTGCAACGCCGCACACGCTTGGTACTCGGCGAGCGTTTTGACCGGGCGGAACGTGATGCCGTCGAGGGACGTCCGTACGAACGCGTCGGAAGTGGTCACGGAAAGGTGGGTGAAACCGGGAAGGAGCTTCGTGCCCTTGAGCACGACGACAATCCGGAAGTTACGTTAGCGCGAGGCGTCCGGCACGGATGGGTGACGGCCGCCGCCGCACCGCCCCACGCACGCGCCACCAAGGACCCCGTCATGGCCGACCCACGCCTGTCGATCTCCCGCCGCACACTCTTCAAGCAGGCCACGGTCGCCGGCCTGGCCACGGTGGCGGCGCCCATGCTCAACATCAATCGCTATCGCCTGTTCGGTCAGGGCACGCCAGAATACTCCGCGCGCGCGATCGGGCTGGTGCAGCGGTCTCTGGTGATCGACATGCTGTCCCCGTTCACGCTGAATTTCCCCCAGCAGGCCAAGTGGGAAGCCAGCCCGGAGACGTTCGATGACGCCACCTTCCAGCAGTTCCTCGATTCCGGGATCAACGTGTTTCACCCGGCCATCGGGCTGGGTGGCATCAGCCCGTTCGACACGGCGCTGCGCTGGTTCGCCAGCTGGAATTCGTTCATCGCCGGGAACGACACGCGCCTCATGCGCGTCGACAGCGCGGCCGATTTCTCGCGCATCAAGAGCGCAAAAAAGATTGCCGTGATCCTCGGGCTGCAGAACGCCGAACACTTCCGCTCCCCGGCCGACGTAAACCTCTTCCACGC
>DCZC01000038.1:0-1787 GCA_002331565.1 Gemmatimonas sp. UBA2094 | reverse complement strand
ATGGCCATCGACGTGTCGCACTGCGGCGATCGCACCACCCTCGACGCGTTCGAACTCTCGAAGCAGCCCGTGCTCATCACGCACTCCAACGTCCGCGCGCTGGCCAACGGGCATCCGCGCGACAAGGCCGACGAGGCCATCCGCGCGGTGAAGAAGAGCGGTAGCGTGATGGGCATCACGGGCGTGCGCATGTTCGTGAGCGACCGGGAGCCCACCACCATGGAAACGGCGCTCGATCACTTCGACTACGTGGCGAAGCTCATCGGCCCCGAACACCTCGGCGTGGGCAGTGACATCGATCTGCACGGCTACGACGACATGCCGCCGGAGCTCAACAAGCAGTTGCGCGCCGGCTATAAGGGGAGCTACGGCTTCCGCGAGAAGATCGATATCGAAGGGCTCGACCATCCGAAGCGGATCTTCGACCTCACCGAGGGCCTCATTCGCCGCAAGTACAGCGATGCGAACATCGAGGGCATCCTCGGTGGCAACTTCCGCCGCGTGCTCTCCGGGATCTGGTCGGTATGATGAACGCGGCCGGGGGCCTTTTCCGCGCCAAGGGACAATCATGACGACGTCGCCAATTCAGCTCGCCGGTGTCCCCGACACCGTACTCCTGCAGTTCACCGCATCACAGCGCGACGCGCTGCTGGCACTCCGGCGCGATCTGCATCAGCACCCGGAACTCGCGTTCGCCGAGGAACGCACCTGCGCGGCGCTGGAGCGCGCGCTGGCGGCTGCCAACCCGGTGAGCATCACGCGCGTGGCTGGTACCGGTCTCGTCGCGCGCATTCGTGGCCGCGACAGCCGCGCCCCGGTGGTTGCCGTGCGTGGCGACATCGACGCGTTGCCCATTCAGGAGGCGACCGGCTTGCCGTATGCCTCGGTGAACCCGGGCGTCATGCACGCGTGCGGGCACGACGTGCACGCCTCGTGGGCCATTGGCGCCGCGTACCTCCTCGCGAACAGCCCCGCTGCCGGCGACGTACTCGTGGTGCTGCAGCCGGCCGAGGAAACGGGAGAAGGGGCCGCCGCGGTGCTCGCGTCGGGGGCGCTCGACGAAGCTGCGGCCATCTTCGGGGCGCATGTGGATCGGCGCTTTCCGGTAGGGCAGGTGGTCGCGCAGGCGGGCTCGCTGGCGGCGGCGGCCGACACCTTTACTGTTGAGCTGCACGGCCGCGGCGCACATGGTGCCCGCCCGCACGAATCGGCCGATCCGGTGCTCGGCGCTGGCCTCCTCATTGCGGCGCTGCAGGGCATCGTGTCGCGACGCGTCAATCCGTCCGCCCCAGCGGTGCTCACCGTGGCCACCATGCACGCCGGCACGGCGTCCAACGTCATCCCTGAACGGGCCACCATCGGCGGCACCCTGCGGGCCACCGATCCGGTCACACGAGCCCTGCTCGCCGACGAACTGCGCCGGGTGGCACAGGGCATTGCCCTCGCGCACGACCTTACCGCCGAGGTGACTATCGAACTCGGGCCGCCCCCCATCGTGAATCCGGAGCAGCAGGCCCTCTGGGCGCGCCATGCCGCCGCCAGCGTGCTCTCGGCCGATGCGGTCGTCCCCCTGGGAATTACCAACATGGGCGGCGAAGACTTCGCGTACTACATGGAGCGCATCCCGGGGGCGTTTCTCCGCATCGGGGCACGCGAGCCGGGCGGCGAACCCACACCGGCGCACACGCCGCGCTTCTTCGCCGCCGACGGCTGCCTCTTCGTCGGCGCCGCCGTGCTGGCCGAAACCGCGCGCGTGGCATCGGCAGCGCTCTCGCACGGCCGCTGAC
>DCZC01000203.1:3932-10891 GCA_002331565.1 Gemmatimonas sp. UBA2094 | reverse complement strand
GAGCGCTGCACAGCAGGGCCGCCGCAGCAGCGGCGAAACGGAGAGAAGGACGCATGGTGGCTACACGAAGAAGGGAAAGCCTGCGGACTGCCTGAAACATGGCGCACGCGACCCCTAACGCAAAACCCGAACGACGGCTACTTCGCAGGCTTGGTCCCCAGCCCCGTGGTATCGGTTAGTGCCTTCATGAACGCCACGAGCTGCCGCTGTTCACCTGCCGTGAGATTCAGGCGATCGGGAGGCAGCGTCTGGTTGTCGAGCTGGATGCCGATCCCCGTGCCACCGCCCCGATTGTAGAAGTCCACGACCGACTCCAGCGTGGGGTAGGCGCCGTTGTGCATGTACGGCGCGGTGAGGGCCACGTTGCGGAGGCTCGGTGTGCGGAAGGCATGGCGGTGCGGCGCCGCGTGACTCAGACGGAAGCGTCCGAGGTCGGGATCCACCGTGCCACCGGCAGTGACGGCCGCGCGCGGAGTACCGAGGACTTCCACTTCCGACTTCTGAAACATCGGGGGGACGGTGCCATTGGTGAGCGGCAGGAAGTGGCAGGTGGCGCACTTGCCTTTCCCCACGAAGACATTGAAACCCGCCCGCTCGTCGGCGCTCAGCACCGCCGTGTCGCCGCGGATCGCGCGGTCGACGCGCGAGTCTAGGCGGGTGAGACTGCGCTGGTACGCCGCCAGTGCTGAGCGGATGCGCGCCGGCGTGACCGCGGTATCGGTACGAGCGCCGAATGCGGCACGGAACTGCCGGGCGAGCGCACGGTCACCTTCCAAGCGCCCGGCAATCACGGTGAGGCTGCCGTGCATTTCGTCTACATTTTCCACCACGTCCGTGACCTGGTCCTCGAGGTACGTGGTCCGCAGATCGGAGAACACACCGACCTGCACGCCACTGTTGATCACGGTCGGCGTGTTGCGGGCGAGTTCCGCACCGCCGCGCGCACGGTTTACCCGCATCCCGTCGGTAAACGCGCGCTCGGGGATGTGACAGGATACGCAAGCCCGACGGCCGTCGCCCGATAGACGCGCGTCGGCGAAGAGTGCCCGCCCCAACGCCACGTGTCGCGCGTCGAGGGAGTCACCATTGGCAGGCGCAAACGCCATCACGTCGATGGCAGCCGAATCGAAGAGCGAGGCCGCCGTCATGCGGAACGCCCGCCGCTCCGGGGGGACGCCGACCCCAAGCCCCGTGCGAACAGCGTGCAGCGCGTGTGCCAGCGGCTGCGCATGGTGGGTGACGAAGGCGAAGTGGTCGAGTGCGGCGCGTGCGGTCCCGCCCCGCAGCGTCGTGCGGGTGTCGCGCAACAGCGAATCGAGTGCCGACCACTCACGCGAGGCATCGCGATACGGGGCGAGCGCACGCGCGATACCCTCGAGCGCGGCATCCGCCTCAGGCAACGAACGGTCGGCAACTGGAGAGTCGAATCCGGTGACGCCGAGCGTCACGATGCGCGCCAGTTCGAGCTTTGCCGCATCCCAGACATGCGCGTCGGTCGTCTGTTGCGGCGCGATCATCGTGCGGGCCCGCGTGACCAGCGTGACCAGCGTCCCGGTTTCGCTCCGCAGCGCCTCACGCTCGGCCACTGGATCGTCGCCGTACAGCGCTTCCTCGATGACCTGGAAGCCGGTGGGCGACACCACCGTTTCGGGGCCTTCGGTCTCCTCGACCTCGGGAAGCGCCGGCCCGTTCATGCCGCGCGATGTGCTGGGATAGTAATACTCGAGCGCCATCTCGGCGCGCTTGTACGATGTGCGGGCGGCTTCGAACGCCGCGCGCGCATCGGTGACATGGGCGGGTGTTTCGAGAACGCGTACGATCGAGTCGAGCGCCGCGACATGGAGTGCGAGGGTATCCACGTGAGCACGCCAGATCTGCATCGTTTCACGGGCGCGCTCGTCGCCCGCTGCGGTCGCCGTGGCGGCCTTGTCAGAGAGAGCTCCGCCACTGCAGGCAGCGAGCACGGTGACAGCGCCCGCCAAGATCAATTGGCCGGAAAATCGGACGTTCATCATCAAGCACCGAAGCGATTCCGGCCCGGAGCATCGCTCCGGGCCGGTGTTTCGCAATGATTGAATTGGCAATCGCCGATCAGCGCGGCAGACCCTTCACGATCACCATCATGCTCGCCTGCTGTTCGGTCGGACGCACCGTCCCGCCATCGACGCCGCGGTACTTGGCGCCCTGCCAGGAGTGCGGCTGCAGCGAGAGGATGAACGAATCCGGCTGGCCCAGCTGCGTGGACACGTCGATCATCGCACCGTACTCCCAGCCCGCCTTGCCAGCCGGACGGGCGCCCACCGCGTTGTACAGGGCGGCGTCAGCCTGCGTGCGACGGTGGTCCAATTCGAGCACCGGGCGGAGATCCTTGGTGGCGATGTTGTACTGGTAGATGTATCCGTCGTGCGTTTCGTCGCCGTAGCCGTTGTCGTCTTCCTGGATGTACACGTAGTTCGTGCCGACGTAGATGTTGTCGGGGTTCTGGAAGAGACGGGCCGGGCCGCTGCGGTCGTCACCGTCGGCAATGACTTCGAGCGTGCCCTTGAGCGGATCGGTCTCGTTCATGCGCAGGCGATACACGCGACCGTACTTGCTACGGCTGTAGTCGGCATTCACGCCGGTGTTGTTCTGGCCGGTGACGGTGAAGTACACCTCGCGGTTGTTGGCCGCCGACCCCTTGCGGTAATCCACGTCCTCGACACGCCCGAAGCGGATCACGTTGAGCGCGGCGCCCACCTGGTTGATCTGACGGCCGGTCAGCGTCTTCTGGTTGGCAATCTGACGGAACTCGACGTTGTACGTCTGGCCGACCGCCATGTCGCGCTCGCGAATGTTGTTGTCGGTGCGCGCCATCACGTACAGGTTGCCGTTGTCGAGATCGCCCACAGTGTTGGCGACATACATCGCCATCTGTCCACCCTCTGTACCCGAGTCGTCATCGCCGATCATGATGACGGTGCGGTTCGGATACGCCGTCTTGGGCAGCGGCACCGAGTTCTCGGTGTTGAAGCGGCCAAGCGCCGACAGATAGCGCGGCGAGTTCGCAGGACCGTTCGGATCGACGGCGAGGATTTCCGATTCCTCGTTGCTTTCGCCGTTCGTGATGTACGCACTGAATCCGTGCTCGTCGATGGTCGCGAGCGTGGCGGAGCAGAGGCGGTAGCGGCCGGCGGTCGAGTTCACCACGTACTCGCCCGAGATCGCCTTGAGGTCCTTGTCGAACTTCACGCGCGAGACCGCGAAGTTGTCTTCGTGGTTGGTGAGCAGGGTGAAGGTGCCATCGGTGTTGCGGATGAACCCGGAGCCGTCAGCCGAGCCACCAAAGACGAAACTCGGCGATCCGGCGATGACGTCGTCGGAGCCGATGAGACTGTAGATATCCACGCCCGGGATGAGCGAGCGGACGAGCGACGGCGTCACCGACTGATTCTTGAGGGCGACGGGCGGAATGTTGCTGTTCGGGGTGGAAACGGTATCGTCACCACAGGCAGCGGCGAACACGCCGCACGAAGCGGCGAGCACGAGGCGGGAACCACGGCTGAAGATCGACATTGATGAAGGCGTCGGGTAGAGTGAACGCACGCGGAGGTCGCGCGCGGCAGCATTGGATCCAAGCCGGCCCATGTTTCGGATCCCGCGCGAACAGGTCACGCACTCGTCACGTACCTGCCACAACGCGCGACGTCCGTTCGTCCCTTTCGTCCGCACTATCGTTCGTCGTTCTTTCCGGACTCGCTCGTCCGGTCTGCCCACCTTTGCCATGACGGAATCGTTACGTCAGTCTTTGCTGCCGAGCGCCACGGCGCAGCGCCTTCACCGCCGTGACGCGCTGCGGTTCGGGGTGGGACTGCTCGCCTGTCCGTTCTTGCACGCGTGCAGCGACGACGCACCGGCCACGTCGCCGACGATCGAGTTCGCCGACGACGCGGCGACGGTGGCCGGCGATGTGGTCACGATCGACCTCGCGCGCGTTCCGCAGTGGCGGACGGCGCCCGCTGGCGAATCGGCGGTGGTGTTTCTGTCGGCGCGGGTGATCGTGGTGCGGCACAGCAGTACCGACTACCGCGCCTTGTCATCGGTGTGCCCGCATGCCGGCTGCGGCGTCTCGCAGGTACGCCAGGATGCGCTGGTGTGCCCGTGTCACGGGTCGACGTTCACCTACGGCGGCGACCTCGTCTCCGGGCCGGCCTCTCGTGGGCTCGTGCTCCTTCCCGTGACCCATGACCCGGCGTTGCAGCGCCTGGTGATCCGACGGCAAGCGTAGCGACCTCGTGGGGCCCGTGTAGCGCCCTAGTCGCACCCGTGTCGCACCCGTGTCGCGCTCGTCCGGAAGACGGACGGCGGTCGGTCGGACCACGCCGCTCAATCGATTCCGAACTCGCCTCGCGCCTGCTTGCGGGCGCGCACGTCCACCGCGCTGCCGGACAGCGTGCTGCCATCCCCATGGCCGGCGAGCGCGACGTCACGCTGCGCGAGGAGCGTCCAGAACTCCGCGCCATCGGCCTCCTTGTCGTTGTCGCCCGGGAGCAGGGCGTACATCGCCTTGTACATGAGGTTGAAGGCGTAAAAAAGCGCCAGCATGTCGGGGAGCACGAGCACGATGCGCGTGATGGCGTTGACGTTTGCCACCTGATCGTTGAAGGCCGCCGTGTTGAACGGGGCCGTGACCATGCGCAGGTTGATCGCGTAGTTGATCGCGCCCGCCAGCAGATTCGTGAGGCCGATGAGCAGCGCCGCCTGCCGCATCGCACCACGCACCGGGAGTTCGTCGAGCAGCCGGTGCATCTGTGCTTCGCGCTCGGGGGTATCGGGGGCGAGCCCTTGCAACGCGATGCTGCGCGTGACCGGCGCGCCGATGAAGGCCGTGAGCCCGAACACGAGGAACGCAAGCAGGTAGCTCGCACTGTCCTTGAACGCGAAGAGCGCGCCGTCCACGTACCAGAACGCGAGCGCGCCACGCATGATGGCCGACGCGCCGCCGTAGGTCGTGATGAAATTGAAGCGGCGGCTGAAGAAGAAGAGATCGAGCAGCACCCACGCCACGGGCACCAACGCCGCTGTGAGGTACGCGGGGAGCGTTCCGAGGGGCGCAGTGCCGTATTTCAGGATCAACACCGGCGCCGCAGCACCGATGAGAATGTCCAGCGTAAGCTTGAGCGACTTCGACATGTGCCGGGAATCTCGCCGGGCCCGGTGCCCGGCGGTACCCGGCCCGGCGATTCCCGGCGATTCCCGGCGATTCCCGGCGATTCCCGGCGATTCCCGGCGATTCCCGGCGATTCCCCAACCGGCGATCCCCGGGGTGGCGCGGGCGCTAGAGCCGGCTCGAATGGGCCGAGAGCCCCAGCGCCTCGTTGAGCCAGCGCACGAAGGGCGTCATCACTTCGTAGTGCTTTGCGAGCAACGTAGGGAGTCTGGGGCTCATCACCTCGTCGTCGGTGAGCGGCGTGCCCGCCGTGAAACTCTGGTAACGCAGCCACTCCGCCGCCGGATGATCGGGAGCGTACCCGCGCGGCACCCGCGTGAGCATCCCCTCGGTGTCCAGCTCGCCGAAGCGCTTGCGGAATGCCCGGTCCTTCACGATCGATTCCCACCCTTCGAAGTCGTCCACGAGCGACGCACGGATCTTCAGAAGCGCCGGCCGCGGGGGCATCCAGATGCCGCCCCCGCAGAAGCAATCGCCCGGGCTGAGGTGCAGGTAGAAGCCGGCCCCGCCGTGCACGGCCTCACTCTGCATGCGCGTGCCGACATCCCGATGGAAGAACCAGCACGCCACGTGCGTCTTGTACGGCGACTTGTCCTTGCTGAACCGCACGTCGCGATGGATGCGAAATGCCGACTTCTTGGGCGAGCCGATGATCTCCGGGGCGATCGTGGCCAGCTGCACATCCATCTCTTCGATGAGCGCGGCCAACGGCAGCTTCAGCTCCTGCTCGTACTGGGGTCGATGGGCTTCGAACCAGTCCTTGCGATTGTTCTTCTTGAGCCCGCGCAGGAACGTGAGCGCCTTGGGCGAGAAGCTGGTGAAGTGGTCCATGGTGGGCGAAGGCGAACGACGAAGGCGGAGGCTACGAGCCCGGGAAGCGAAAGCGCAGGACGCCCGGTTACACGACCCGGTCGGGTAGCGCCTCCCCGGCCATGAACGCATCCACGTTGTGCAGCGCCCGCAGACCCATGTTGGTGCGCGTTTCGATGGTGGCGCTGCCGAGATGCGGTACGAGCACCACGTTCTCCAGCTCCATGAGTTCGGCGGTCACGCTGGGTTCGAATTCGTACACGTCGAGCCCGGCCCCCGCGATCTGGCGCTCCTTGAGCGCACTGGCGAGCGCCGCTTCGTGCACCACGTCGCCGCGCGCCGTGTTGATGAGGTAGGCGTGCTCGGGCATGAGCGACAACGTCTGCGCGTTGATCAGATGGCGCGTTTCGATCGTGGCCGGACAGTGCAGGCTCACCACATCGCTGCGGCGCAGCAGCTCCTCCAGCGTGTTCACGCGTTCCGCGTCCGCCGGTCCGGCCGTGGCCGGATCGTCGATGCGCGGATCCCGCGGTGCGTGCCACAGGATCTTCATGCCGAACGCGTCGTGCGCGATGCGCGCCACCGCGCGGCCGATGCGCCCGTAGCCCACGATGCCGAGCGTCTTGCCGCGTAGCGTGCGCCCGAGCATGAACGTGGGACGCAGCCCACCCCACGCGCCGCTGCGCAGATGCCGCTCCCCCTCGCCGAGGCGGCGCATGATCATGAGCATGAGCCCGATGGCCACGTCGGCGGTATCGTCGGTGACGACATCGGGCGTGTTGCTCACCGCAATGCCGGCGCGGCGCGCCGACTCGAGCGCGATGTGATTGACCCCCACGCCCACGTTCGCCAGCAGCTTCGTGCGGATGCTGGTCGTGTCGAAGATGCCGGGGTGCCATTTATCGGTCACCGTGGTGATCACGATGTCCGCCTGCTGCAGCAC
>DCZC01000203.1:2880-3676 GCA_002331565.1 Gemmatimonas sp. UBA2094 | reverse complement strand
ATCTCCGCCTCCACCGCCGCCGGCATCTTGCGCGTCACCACCACGCGCACGTCTTTCGTGTTCACGCCGGCACCCGCCACTCGGCCAGCGCGGCACCGACGCCGCTGCCCAGCGTGATGTCGAAGCCCGCATCGGCGAGCGCCATCTCCACGCCGGCCAGGGCGCCGGCCAGCGTGAGGGCGTTCATGTCGCCGAGATGCCCGATGCGGAACACCTTGCCGGCTACTTCGCTGAGGCCGCTGCCCAGCGCGATATCGTAGCGCGTGAAGGCGATGTCAATCACGGTGCGCGCGTCCTTGTCCGCCGGCACCACCACGGCCGTGAGCGAATCACTCGCGATCTCGGGACGCCGTGCGCACGGCGTGAGCCCCCACGCCGTCACTGCGGCGCGCACGCCGTTGGCGAGGCGCTTGTGACGGGCGGCCACGTTGTCCATGCCTTCGTCGAGCAGCATGGTGAGCGCTTCGTCGAGCCCGTACAGCAGCGACAGCGCGGGCGTGCTGGGGAAATAGCCCTGCGCGTTGTTGGCACGCATCGCGCGCACGTCGAAGTACGCGCGCGGCGTCGTGCAGCTGTCCACGCGGGCGAGCGCCTTCTCACTGGCGAAGAGCATACCGAGACCGGCGGGGAGCATGAACCCCTTCTGCGATCCCGTAATCGCGCAGTCCACGCGCCAATCGTCGAACCGGAACTCGAGGCTGGCGATGGAACTCACGCCGTCCACGAAGAGCAGCGCGGGATGCTTCGCACGGTCCATCGCCGCGCGCACGGCCGCCACGTCGCACGTGACGCCCGT
>DCZC01000203.1:0-2582 GCA_002331565.1 Gemmatimonas sp. UBA2094 | reverse complement strand
GGTACCCGAGGTTCTTCGCCGTCTGAATGAACAGGTGCGAGAACTGGCCGAAACGCGGCGCCAGCAGTCGCGCGCCGGGGTTCACGGTGTTCACCAGTGCGGCTTCCCACATGGCCGACCCGGTGGCCGGAAAGACGAACGCCTCGCCGGTGGTCTGATGCACCACCTGCGGCAATCGGGACAGAATGGAGCGCGTGAACGCGGGGAACGCCGCCGAGCGGTGATCCTCCATCTGGCGATGCATCGCACGCTGAAGGCGATCGGGCACCGGTGTGGGCCCGGGGATCTGCAGGAAGTGACGACCGGCCATAAGAGACGTGGATCTGTTGGAAAGGGAGGGAGCAGGCCGCAGGGGCCAGATGGCGGAGAGCAGGAACTACGCGCTCACTCGTCGGGGGCTGCTTGGGCAACGGCTACGCCCGCCGGTTCGCTGATGACGTCGGCTTCGTCGTCGACATCGGGTGCGTCGGTATCACCGTCCTCGTCGGCCGCCTCGCGTTCCTGCGGGTCGAGCACACGGAGCAGACGGCGGCACAGTCTGGTGAGACGCTCCTTCTGCTCGCCGTTGAGCCCGCGCATGAGCGCCACCACCGCATCGGCGCGGGCGGGCGCGGCGTCGGCCAGCAGCACGCGACCGGCTTCGGTGAGATACACCGAGATGAAGCGACGGTCCACTTCATGCCGCTCGCGGCGCACGAGCCCGCGCCCCGCGAGCGCGTCGATGATCGCGGTCACCTGCGCCTTGCTGCGGCCGAGTGCTTCGGCGAGTTCCTGCTGATGCGTGGGACCGCGCTGCGCCAACGTCTCGAGCACACCGTACTGCGACGCCGACAAGCCGAAGGGATGCACCGCATCGCCCACGTACTCGGCCGCGAGGGCCGCAGACTGCTGCAGCGCCCCGTAGGCCTCGAGGGCGCGCCGCCGCTTCTTGTCACCTTTGCTCATGTCGGTCCCTGCGCATCGCGGGGGGAGTTGGAGGATCAGCGCTGCACGCCGCGATGCCGCTCGGCCATGCGCTCCGTGAGGACCATCGACAGCGACATGATGGTCTCCTGCGGATTCACACCGAGCGCCGTGGGCAGAAGCGAACCATCGGTAATGTACAGGCCACGCGTCCCGTGCCGCTCGCCATCGGGGGTGGCGCCGGATGTCTCGCGGTCCGTGCCCATGCGGCAGGTGCCGTTCACGTGGGCCGAGAAGAGCGTGACCCGATTGGGCGTCATCGGCCCACTGGTCAGCGCATCGGCCTCACGCGCCGAGCGGATGGTGAGCGGATTGGCGTGCATGGTCTCCACCGCACTGGCGCCGGCGGCGAAGTGGACACGGGCCAGGGCCGCGAGGGAGGCCCGGACGCGCTTCTCGTCTTCGTGGGTGAGCCGATAGGTGATGGACGTCTCGCCCCGCCGGTTCACGCGCACGCGACCGCTGGACACCGAACGCTCGGCGCCGTCACGGGTGAGGGCAATGAGCACGCCGAGATTCATGCTGCGCGTCATCTGCGCGGCGTGCGCCGCACCGAACCCCGGCATCGCGGCCGCCGTGAACGACGGATGCAACGGTGGCGTTTCGAGCCAGAATCCGTAGTCGGTGCCCTGCCAGCGGAGGAACTCGTCGCACATGGTGGTGAGCGGAATACCGGAGCTCATGTCGATCGGGCGATCGTACACGCCGTTGACGCTGGTGGTGGGGTGCAGGCGGAGCCACTGGCCTACACCCCCGCCGCCCAGGCCGGAGCGCTGCAGCAACACCGGCGTGCCGACGGCGCCGGCGGCCAGCACCACCACGGGCGCCTCGATGATGATGCGCCGACCGCCTGGTGTCGTCGCGGCGACGCGCTTGAGGGGCGGGGTGCCGGTGCCGGTGTCACGCTCGACGACGTCGACGCGCTCAACCGGTGCGTCGGTGTACAGCTGGGCGCCGGCCGCGAACGCGCGCGGCAGGTAGGTGAGCAGCGTGGACTGTTTGGCGCCGTGCCGGCAGCCGTAGCTGCAGAACCCGCAGCGTACGCACTGCTGCGCGTTGATCATGCCGCTGCGCACGCGCCAGCCGAGGGCGCGCGCGCCGTCGAGCAGGAGACGGTTGTTGGCCGAGTGGCCGTCTTCGGGGACGAGGCCGGCCCGTACGTCGCGCTCCACCCGGTCGAACACGGCGGTCATGTCGCGCGGCGTCATGCCATACGCCCCGTGCTCCCGCGCCCACTGGTCGAGCACGAAGTCCGGGGTGCGCAGCATGATCATCCAGTTGACGAGTGTGCCGCCGCCCGCGGCCGCGCCTTGCATCATGGTGACGGAGGCGTCGTCGGTCGTGCGCAGGCCGCCGTCGGCGAAGAGCCGCTCGGTGAGGGCCGCCTCGTCTTCGTTGAAATCGGCGGGGGTCAGCCAACTGCCGCCCTCCAGCACCACCACGTCGTATCCTGCTTCGGCCATGAGCGCGGCGGTCACGGCTCCACCGGCACCCGTGCCGATCACCACCACATCGGCGCGGCGGTGCACGTCGGCGGCGAGCGTCTGCCCCGAGGTCACGTTGGGCGGCAACGGGGCCGGCTCGATGACGCCGGGGAGGGTGGCCGGCCCGGCGGCGAC
>DCZC01000101.1:1869-4665 GCA_002331565.1 Gemmatimonas sp. UBA2094 | reverse complement strand
TCCGACGCCGAATACGTGGTGGTGAACGCCGCCGGCTGCGGTGCGATGCTCAAGCAGTACGGACATCTGCTGCACGAGGAGCCGGCGTGGGCGGCGCGCGCCGAACGGCTCGCCGCCCGCACGCGCGACGTGAGTGAACTGCTGGCCGCCGACGGCCCCCAGCCGGGCACGCACGATGTGCCGCTGCGGGTGACACACGACCCCCCGTGTCATCAGATGCATGCGCAGCGTATCGTAAATCCGCCCCTGCAGTTGTTGCGCGCCGTTCCGGGGCTCGATCTGATTCCGCTCGAGGACGCCGACCAATGCTGCGGGTCGGCGGGCATCTACAATCTGGTGGAGCCCGACGTCTCCGACGCCGTGCTCGCCCCCAAGCTCGCGCGCATCGCCGAGTCACACGCCGAGGTGGTGGCCAGCGGCAACCCCGGCTGCCTCATGCAGATCGGCGCTGGTCTGCTGTTGAGTGGCTCCGAGGTGAAGGCCGTGCATCCTATCGAACTACTGGCCGTGTCGTATGGGCGAGATCAATGAAACAGCTCGTCGGGGAGCACGGAGGAGCGTTTCCCCGCTGGCATCGGCATGGCATTTTCGGTATGATCGCGACATGAGCTTGAAGTCACTCGCCGCCGCTACAATTCTCGCCGTTGCCGCGACGGCGGCCGGCGCACAAACCCGTCCTGCAGCCCCGCCCCGCGCTCGCGTGCGCGGCGAGATCGTGGACAGCGTACGCAATCGCCTGCTCACCGGCGCCACCGTACAGCTGTCGGCCACCGACAACAGTGGCCGCATTCTGTCCACCACGTCGAACCTGCAGGGGATCTTCCAGATAGATGAGGTCCCTGCCGGTACCTATCTGGTGGGCTTCCTGCATCCGTTCCTCGATTCGCTGGGCGTGGAGAGCAACCTGCTGCGGCTCGAGGTGAGCACCGACGAGCCCATCTCGCTCACCCTCGCCACACCGTCGGCGGCCACGCTCATCGAGGCCCGCTGCGGCGCCCCCACGGCCGAACTGCCGCGCGGCATGTTCTTCGGCACCGTGCGCAGCGCCAGCGGCAGTGCCATTACCACGCCGGCGCGCGTACGGGCGCAGTACAACACCAATCGCGTGACCGAACGCGGGCTCGAGCGCGTGCCCAACGTGCGCATCGCCACCAGTAACGCCGAGGGCACCTTCGCCGTGTGCGGGGTGCCCGCCAACACCACCATCACGGTACGCGGATTCTCCGGCGCCGACAGCAGCGGCTTCGTGGAACTCCCCGTGCCCGGCAACGGCCTGCTGCTGCGCGACCTCGTGATCGGCTCGGCGCAACGGGTGCAACAGCGCACGACTGCGGGCGGCGCGCGTGTCACCAGCGTGCTCACCGGCAAGGCCGCCCTGCGCGGCGTGGCGCGCAATCAGACCGGTCAGCCGGTGAACGGCGCGCGCGTCACGCTCTGGGGAACCGGCGTGGAGGCTACCGCCAACGCGAGTGGACAGTACCAGTTCGCGGCGCTCCCCGAAGGCACTTACACCGTCGAGGTGCGCGCGGTGGGTTTTCAACCGCATCGCGCGCCGGCCGATCTCTTCGCCGCGCGCGACAACGTCGTCGACCTCACGCTCACGCCACTCATCACGACCGTGGACACGATGCGCGTACGCGCCAATCGTGCCGTTCCACTCGAGGAATTCGAACGCCGCCGCAAGCTCGGCTTCGGGCACTTCCTCACCGAGGACGATCTCAAGAAGAAGGGCCCCACCTACATGGGCGACATCTTCCGCGGACTCCCCGGTGTGGTCACGATGCCCGGGCAGTTCGGCCGCGATCGCGTGCTCATTCGCGGCACGGGCATGACTGGTGACTGCGCGCCGGCCGTCTTCCTCAACGGGCTGTATGTGAATATCGAGGACGGCGACCTCGACAACATCATCAACCCCAAGGATGTGCGCGCCATCGAACTGTACAGCCGCGTCGCCAGCATCCCACTGCAGTTCCAGACGCGCAACGGCTGCGGCAGCGCCGTCATCTGGACCGGCGCGCGCATGGACGACCCGCCGGTGAAGAAGTAGGCATCGTCGTCGTGCGCCGCGCCCTGCTCCGTGCCTCGCTGTGCCTCGTTGCCTCCGTGTTGCCCGCTGGAGCGGCGGCACAGGGACTCTCCGCGTTCGCCGCACAAAAGGCCGAACGTCTGCTGCGCGACAAGCACAGCTGCCTCGGCTGCCATCAGTTGAAAGGCGAAGGCGGGGTGCTCGCGCCAAGACTCGACGACGTACGCACGCGCCGAGACGCCGCCTACATCGCCGCCATGGTGAGCGATCCGCAGCACACCAAGCCCGGCGCGATCATGCCGCGCACGCGCATGCCCGCCGGTGAGCGCGCACTCATCGTGCGCTATCTCGGCGGGGATACGACGAAACTCGTGCGTACGGCGGGCCTCGCATCGGCAACGACCGCCGATGGCAAGCAACTCTATGCGCAATGGTGCGCCGGCTGTCACGGGGCGACCGGCAACGGCGACGGCCCCAACGCCAAGGCGCTTCCCGTGATGCCCGCCAAACACGCCGACGCCAAGGCGATGAGCGCGCGCAGCGACGACGCGCTGTTTGATACCATCGAAGCCGGCGGCGCGATCATGAACAAGCACCACCGCATGCCCGCCTTCGGGGGGTCGCTCGGCACCACGGAGATCCGTGCCCTGGTCGCGTACATCCGCTCGCTCTGCAAGTGCCAGGGACCGCAGTGGAGCCGCAACGGAGCCGCGCTATGAACGCGCGGTTCCGGCTTGCGCCCCTCGCGCTCGCGCTGTTCACCGCCTGCG
>DCZC01000101.1:0-1625 GCA_002331565.1 Gemmatimonas sp. UBA2094 | reverse complement strand
CCTGCCGCGCCCAAGCCGGAAGACTTCGCCGGCAACGCCAGCTGCGTCTCCTGTCACGCCGAACAGAGCAGACAGTGGAGCCGCTCCACGCACGGCACCGCCGGCGGCGTGCCTGGCAGCCGCAATAATCCGGCAATGGTCATCGCCCCGTTCAACGGCCAACCCATCCGCTTTGCCGACGCCATCGTCATTCCGCGCAATCGCGGTGGGCGCTACGAGTTCGTGGTGCAGCGCCCGGGCGAGGCCGACACGACCTACACCGTGGATGGCGTCATCGGTGGCGGCCACATGGCCGGCGGCGGTACGCAGGGGTTCGTGACCAACTGGAGCGACGGCACCATCCGTTTTCTCCCCTTCGACTGGAGCAGGAGCAGCAACACGTGGTTCTGCAACACCGGCACGCGCACCAACCAGGGGTGGCAGCCCATCCGCGCCACCATGCGCCTCGCCGAATGCGGCGACTGGCCGCCGATGCGCGTACTGGGTGACGAGCCGCGATTCAGCAACTGCCAGAGCTGCCACGGCAGCAACATCACCGTGGCGTACGACGCCTCGACGCAGCAGTGGAAGAGTCGGGTCGCCTCGTACGCGGTCAACTGCGAAAGCTGTCACGGCCCCGCGGCGAGGCACGTGAAACTCATGCAGCAGGGAAGCACCGGCGCCGACATCGGGCTCGAGTCGCTTGCGACGCTCGACAAGGACCGGAGCGTGGGGACCTGCATGGGCTGCCACGCCCTCAAGACGCGACTGGCCGGCGGCTACGTGCCCGGCGCGCAGCTCACGCAGTTCTACTCCGTGGCGCTGTCGCAGCTGGGCGACCGACCGTTCACGCCTGACGGGCGCACGCGCACTTTCGCCTATCAGGAAGGGCATTACGCCAGCGACTGCTATCGCAACGGCGGCATGACGTGCACCAGCTGCCACGATCCCCACACGCAGGGGTATCGCACCGTGGATGGCGAGCCCATCCCCGGGCGGGTGGACGACCGGCAGTGCACGAGCTGTCACGCGAGCAAGCGCGACAACGTGCCGCAGCACACGAAGCACGCGCCCGGCAGCAAGGGCAGCAACTGCGTGTCCTGCCACATGCCGTACGAGCAGCAGCACGAACTCGGTCGCGCCATCGCGTACGGCCGCAGCGACCACACCATCGCCATTCCACGTCCGGCGCTCGACTCGTCGCTCGGTCTGGTGGGGTCGTGCAAGTCCTGCCACGCCGGCCAGAGCGTGCAGCAGCTCGCGGAGCAGGCCGAGCGCTGGTGGGGCCCCATGAAACCGCACGAGCGTGCGGTGGGCGGCCTGCTCGCGGCGCGCGGTGAGCAGGACATCGCAAAGGCGACACCGTTGCTGCTGCAGCCGCAGTCGCGCCACGCCATGGCGCAGGTAGCCGGGATGGCCGAATGGCTCGACCGGTTTGCGACGCCCCGCATGGAGAGCGCCCCGGCGGCGCTCGACGACGCGCTGCTGGCGATGTCGGAGAGTCCCGACCTCGACGTGCAGGCGCTCGCGCTGGCCACGCTGCATTACACGCGCGGGCAGGTGCGGCGCGTCCGGCGGGCGCTGGTCGAAAAGCTGGAGAACACGCGGGATGCCGCCACGCACGATGCGCTGCGCCGGCGGTGGGC
>DCZC01000212.1 GCA_002331565.1 Gemmatimonas sp. UBA2094 | reverse complement strand
CGCGGCGAAGCCCACGACCGAGGCGCGCACGCCGGCCGTCGGGCCGTCGAGCCCGTGCGCCGCGACACTCGCCGCGACGAACACCGGCAACCAGGTCCACGCGGCATAGAGCTCCCACATGTGGCCCAGATAGCCGCCCATCGCGAGACGCCATCGCGGTTCACGCACCACGTCGCGCACGAGCTGCCACGAGAACGGGCGCGGCGGGAAGGCGTACGGGCCATCGTGATAGCCCAGCCACACCATGGCCGCCGCCGCCACGGCGCCCGCCGATGCCGACAGGGTGACGTTGGTGATGCTGGCACCCGGAATGGCCTTCACGAGATACGGCAGCGCCTTGCCCACGGTGAGGGCGCCCACGATCGTGCCCACCGCCATGCCGCGCCGCGCGCGGAACCAGGTGGCGATCATCTTCATCGCGGGGGGATACACGCCGGCGAGACACACGCCGGTGAGGGCGCGCCAGAGGATCGCGGTGTCGAGGCCCGACGCCGAGAGTACCATCGCGTTGCACCCGGCCGCGAGCAGCGCGGCCATGGCAAACAGGCGGCGCGCCGGTACGAGATCGGCGAGGTTGAGCAGCGCGGAGAGCGCCGTCCCGCCGACGAAACCGAGTTGGACGGCGGTGGTGAGCCAGGCGGCGGCGCTGACGGACAGCGACCACTGCTGCTGGTACTGCGCTGATACCGCACTTGCCGCGAACCACAGCGACATGCCCAGCAGTTCGGCCAATGCGAGCAGCGCGAGCATCTGCCACCGGCGGGGCGCATCGTCATCCTGCACGAAGCGACCGGTGGCACGCGGCCCGGCTGGCGAGGGGCGCGACGACGGCATCACGCCGCGTGAATGTCCGCCGGTACGTCGAGTTGCCGGGCCACCGCTTCGAGAAAGCGCTGCGGCCGCGCGCCGTTTCCGCCGAGGCTGCGCAGGAATCGCAGCAGCAGGTTGTGCACGGTCACCGTCTCGGTGATGGTGACGCAGGTCCGCTCATCCCCGCCGCGCCCGGCGGCCACCGTGACGTCCCATTGCCCCATTTCGGCGCCATCGTCGTCGATCAGCGTGAACGTGATCCGGTCGGGTGCCTGCACATCGGCCACGTGCATGGTGGGCAGGTCGGCGCACCAGCGTGGGGGGCCGTCCGCTTCCCGCACACAGGCATACACGTCGTGTAGGTGGCGCGCCGCGTGCAGCGACCGTACCGACCGGCGTGTCCGCGGCGCCATGGCCCCGCCAAGCAGCATGGCCACCATCACGGCAGCGATGGTGGCCATGACCAGCAGAATCCAGTTCATCATGACGCGGCGACGTGCCGGTCCGACTCTCTGGCGCTCGCGTCGAATGCCGCGCGGACGTGGTCGGGCATCTCAGCGGGGCGCCCGATCCTCGCTCGGCGGCTGCACGGCCATCCCCATCGCGTGGTAGCCCTTGTCCACGTACACGGTGGAGCCGGTGATCGCGCTGGCGAGCGGGCTGCAGAGGAACGCCGCGGTGGTGCCGACCTCGCGGGCCGAGAGTTCTTCGGCGAGCGGCGAATTGGCGGCGCAGTACTTCACCATCGTATCGATGATGCCGATGGCGCTGGCGGCGCGCGACGCGAACGGGCCGGCCGAGATGGTGTTCACGCGAAGCCCCCACTTGCGCCCCGCTTCGAACGACAGCGTGCGCGTATCGCTCTCGAGCTGCGCCTTGGCCGACGACATGCCGCCGCCGTAGCCGGGAATGGCGCGCTCGCTGGCCATGTACGTGAGCGAGCACACGGCGCCGCCGGGCCGCATGAGCGGTCCGAGCCGCTGCACCATGGATACCAGCGAATAGGCGCTCGCGCTCGAGGCCGCGAGGTAGCCGGCGCGACTCACTTCGAGCAGCGGCTTCTTCACTTCCGGACCGTTGGCCAGCGAATGGAAGACGATGTCGAGCGGCTGTTCGCCGAAGTCGGCGGTGAGGCGGGCCGCGAGTCCGTCGATGGAGAAGTCACCGAGTTCCTTGTACCGCTTGTTCTCGCGGATGTCGGCGGGCGCGCTGTCGAGCGTGTCGAACACCGCATCGAGCGGATAGATGCGCTCGAAGGTGAGGAGCGAACCGTCGGGCATCTGCCGGGACTCATCGAGCTTGCCGCGCTCCATGAGGTTGAGGAAGATGTTGAGCGCCGGCGGCCACGTGGCCACACACACGCTGGCGCCTGCCTCGGCGAACGCCTTGGCGATGGCCCAGCCGAATCCGTTGTCGTCGGCCACGCCCGCTACGAGGGCGCGCTTGCCAGTCAGGTCGATGGGTAGCATGCGCGAAACATAGCCTACCGGGCTGCCCGTGTGAGCCGGTCGCGCACGCCGTCCCACGCCGACGTGTCGGGGGGTGTTTCGATCACCACGAGCGCCGCGTGCCGCGCATCGGCCTCGTGCAGGGCGGCATAGAGGGCGCGCGCATAGCGGTCGGGCGCGTCGGGCATCGTGACGGTGGCCATCGCAGCGCGATCGCGGGGGGCCAACGGCAGCTCGGCGCCCATGAGCAGGGCATGCACCCGCGGC
>DCZC01000198.1:1336-5112 GCA_002331565.1 Gemmatimonas sp. UBA2094 | reverse complement strand
CGGGTTTGGCCGGGATCCACTGATCGGCGTTGAGGCCGGTGAGCGAGCGGCGGGCGCCGACGTAGACGAGGCGCGGCGCGTCGGTGAGCTTGGCGCGCGCATCGGCCCAGTCGAGCTGCTGCGGTACGCTGTGGCCCCAGCCATCGAGGAAGTCGGCGCCGAACGACACGACCAGCTTGGCCGCGCCGAAGTCGAGCTGCGGCCAGGCCGCGCCGTACGCCTTCTGGTTGGCGGCGATGGTGGCGACCGGCGCGGTGCTGTCGATCGAGAGGTGGTTCGGCATGCCGTTCGCCGAGAGCCACTGATCGAGGAAGCCCGGGAAGGTGCCCGACTCGTGCTGGTTGACGAACACCACCTTGCCGGCCTGCCCCTTCGACTTCACTTCGCCGATCTTCTGGGCGAGGAGTTCGAACGCCTTGTCCCACGTGGTGGGCTTCAGGGCGTTGCCCTCGCGCACCATCGGCGAGCGATAGCGGTCGGGGTTGTAGAGGCCCTGAACGGCCGACAGCCCCGTGGCGCAGATGGCGCCGCGGTTCATCGGGTGCTCAGGATTGCCTTCGAGCTTGATGGGACGGCCGTCGCGCACTTCGGCCAGCACGCCGCATGCCGCCGCACATTCACGGCAGGTGGTGGCGTAGTACTGGGAAACGCCCGGGACGGTGTTGTCCGGCGAGGCGACGTACGGGATGAGCTTGCCCACCTTTTCGGAGGAGCAGCCCACCGCGGCCGTCGTGGCGCCCGTGGCGCCGAGGATCTTGAGGAACTCGCGGCGCTTGACGCCGGTCCCCGCTTCTGTGGTCATCGTGATCGAGGGTCGATGATCAGTAGTGGCAGACGGCGCAGTCGTAGCGCGCCTTCTTGGCGGGCATTGCTTCCAGCTCGGGCGTGACCTGCTGACCGGCCAGACGCGCGCCCTCGGCGGGCTTGTAGCCCTGCACGTGACAGTTGATGCACCAGCCCATGTTGAGCGAGTTCACCTGTTGGACGGGCACATAGTTGGTGTCCGGACCCTGCGCGCCCTGCTTCTGGATCTGGCCGTGGCAGGTCTGGCACGTCACACCGGCATTCACGTGACGCATGTGCGGGAACTGGACGTAGTCCGGCACCTTGTGCACGCGGTTCCACGGGATCGGCTGCCCCTTCTGGTAGTACGCCGCGATCTTCTTGATTTCGGCGGACTGCGGCTTCACCAGCGTGTGGCATCCCATGCAGGTGCTCACCGAGGCGTTGCCCGGATCGGGCGCCTTGTTGGCGGCGCTGTGGCAGTACAGGCAGTTCATGCCTGCCTTCGCGACGTGCGGAGCATGGACGAACTTGACGGGTTGCTCGACGAGCTTGCCTTGCGACGACGAAGCGCCGCTGTACGCGGACAGCAACGTGGCTGCCGCGGCAAGCGCGAGGAACCCGGGGATCACCGTCCACTTCTTCTTGACCGTCATCTCGTGTGCCGGTAGAGAATGCCGTTAGGCGTTGGTGATGGTCGACACACGACGTTCACGACCCGACACTACCTCTGCCGCGGTGCAGAGCGTGGTTCGAGTCATGCGATCCGAAGACTACACGGTCCTACTGGTTCGGCCCACGTGGAACCAACCGGCAGCAACCGTGTAAGTCGGTGTCACCAAATTTTTTGCAAGCGCGAAGTATGTCCGGACCCGTATTTGTACGCAAGTGGAGGAGAGCGCCTCACGACGCCTCTTTCGGCACCAAATCCGGGTGCGGCAAACACCACGCGCCCGGAGCCATAACGGCCGGGAATCCACGAGGTTCCCGGCCGTTTCTCTTTCGTGAAACCGGGCAACGGGCGCTCTAGCGTGGCGGCGCGATCGTGCCGCCGTGGGCGAAGCTGCGGGCGTGGTCCGCAAGGGGACCGCTCGGCAGCAGATCGACGAGCGCCTGCGCCTGCTGGGTGAGCCGCAGCGGCCACCACGAGGCCCAGGCGAAACGTTCGGCACCGACAGTGCGCACGAGGTGGGCGAAGTGATCCTCCGGCGGCCCCCACACCCAGTGCCAGTCGTAGAACACTCGCTGCTGCTCCTCGGGCGTGAGCCCCCAGTGGGTCTCCTCGATGAATTCGCGACCGGCACCGGCCACGACAATGTTGGCCCGGAGCCCTGGCAGCCGCGCCAGTCGGCGTACGTGGGCAGCGGTGAGGTCACCCGCCGTATCGAGCGGATGCCGCTGGCGGACATCCTCGAAGCGCACCGTCAGGTGCAACGCCACCCCGGCCTCACCGCAGGCGAGCGCGAGCTCGGACATGGCCAGGTGTTCGGCCCCGAGCCCCCACAGGGTGGGATAGGCCCGGATGGCAGGCGCCCCTTCGTCGACGGCGTTGCGGAGGGTCTGTTCCCACTTTGGCCAGTCGGGGCGCACAATGGGCGCCGGCGCCAGTACGGCCCGGTGCGGCGCCAACGCCGTGTACAGCGCCCGGTTGGCGGGCACGGGATCACGATGAAATGCGCCGGGCAGGTGCCCCACCCATGCGCCGGTGAATCCTTCGCGCTCCAGCACGCGCACGAGCACGTCGGGATCGGGGTGCGGAACATCCCGGAACGGGTAGCCGCCAATCCACGCGCAGGTATCCACGCGGGCCGGCGAAGTCACGGCCGCCATTTCGCTCATGCCGCCTCCAGCGGTCGCGCCAGCGACGCGTCGAAGGTACCGCGCGGGAAGATGCGCACCGCGTTGCGCCAGCGCATGTCGGCGATGTCGTTTGGCGAGGCGCCGGTGTACGCGAGCGCCCGCAGCTTGGTGAGCCCGGTGCAGAGCGTGAGATCGCAAGCCCACAGCAATCGCTGTGCGCCCACCCAGCGCAGCGCCTCGTCGATCATGCCACGATCGATGCCGCTGCCGGAGAAGTCCATCACGATGTTGGGGACGTCGACCACCGCGGGATTGGTGTGGGCCCAGTCCCCTCCCCCACCGATATGGGCAAGCAGGAAAGTCACGGTAGGATGCCGCACCGCCAGCCGGGCGAGTTCAACCCCGTCACTCGCTTCCTGATTGGGCCATTCTCGACGACGGTGCTGCCAGATGTGCTGCAGCACCGGCACGCCGAAGTGCGCCGCGGCGGCGCCGATTTCGTCGAGGAGCGCGAAGTCGGTGGTACGCCGGGCGGCCGCGAGCTTGATACCCACCGCGCCGCGCGCCATGCCCCGTTCGATCTCGGCGAGCGCGTGCGCCGTGAAGTTGGGATTCACCGCCACGTAGGCGCGCACCCGGTTGGCGTGCTGGTCGGCCAGGTCGAGCATGAAGTCGTTGGCCCGCGTCTGATCGTCGGGAGAGGCGAAGTATGTGGGCGACGTAGCACCCCACGAGCCGAGGATGGACGCCACGTGACAGCGGATGCCGATGCGCTCGCCCATGTCGAGCCGCGAGGCATTGTAACGCGCCCAATCGCCGCGATTGGTGAGCGGCGTGTGAAAGTGCGCGTGCGGATCGATGAGCGGCTCGGCGCCGCCGAGTGGAGGCATGTTCATCGTGGTGGTGGACTCAGTCATCGACGCGGCGCGGACCGGGAAGCAGCGATTCCATCACGGCCGGCATGGCGCGCGCCACGGCGTCGAGGGCGTCGTCGTCGTGGGCCACGGCGCCGAACTGGTACGCGCCGCGCTTGAGGAGTACGCCTTCGCGGGCGGCGGCCGCCACGAGCGCATCGAGTTGCTCGGGGACATCGGCCGTGAGGCGCCACATCATGGGCGGTCCTTCCGCCTTCACGCCCACCCACGGCGCTTCGGCCAGCGCCGATCCGACGATTTCCTGCAGCACGCCCCCGG
>DCZC01000198.1:851-1070 GCA_002331565.1 Gemmatimonas sp. UBA2094 | reverse complement strand
GCTTCGACCGCAGCGGTGGACGAAATCCACGTGCGTGTGGCCGCGTCCATCGCATCGGCGCGCCCCACGACAGCCGCCAGCGGATAGCCGTTGGCGAGCGCCTTGCCGATGGCGGTGATATCGGGCGTGACGCCCAGCAACGCCTGCACCCCCCCCGTCCGTACGCGAAAGCAGGTTTTGACTTCGTCGAAGATGAGCACCGCACCATGCGCATCGGCC
>DCZC01000198.1:443-698 GCA_002331565.1 Gemmatimonas sp. UBA2094 | reverse complement strand
GAGCACCGCACCATGCGCATCGGCCAGACGTCGCGCGGCTTCGAGCCAAGCGAGGGGGGCGATGTCGTGCACGAGCGGTTCGATGATGATGGCCGCGGGCGGCTCGCCCAGTGACATGGCGGTCTCGAGCGCAGCGATGTCGGCGAACGGCACCCACGTGACAAGATCACGGGTGCTCTGCGGCACGCCCGGTGCGTCGCTGTTCCAGTCGAGCCACCCGAAATACCCGCTCGCGACGACGCGGAGCCGGCCCGT
>DCZC01000198.1:0-191 GCA_002331565.1 Gemmatimonas sp. UBA2094 | reverse complement strand
CGCACCTGCTCCGCCGACGGGATGACGTTCACCAACTGCTCGGCCACTTCCACCTCGAGACGATGCGGCAGCGAGGTCACCGGACCGGCCGCGGCGGCCTCCTGCACGGCCCGCGTGACCTGCGCATCGGCGTACCCGAGTCCCACGGCACCAAGGGCCATCCCGCAGTCGATGAACTCCCGGCCGTCGGT
>DCZC01000138.1:1043-13153 GCA_002331565.1 Gemmatimonas sp. UBA2094 | reverse complement strand
CGCGCCGCGCGCCGGGACGCGCAGCGCCGTCGGATCACCGCGCCAACGCCCACCGTCGGCGCCGGCGAGGCGCATGATGTCGGCCAACTTCACCACGGCCTCTCCACGCTCCGTCAACCCCCCGGCATCGGCCACGCCGGTAACCTGGGCCATCTGCAGCATCTCCAGCACCGATGCGCCACCCATTGGGGGCGGGGCGCCGATGACGGTGTATCCACGCCACGTGGTGCACACCGGACGCACGGCGAGTGTGGGATAGCGCCGCATGTCGTCCACGCTGATGAGCCCTCCGCGCGACTGCACCTTGGCGCTTACCCGCTCTGCGATGGCACCGGTATAAAAGGCCGCACGCCCGCCATCGCGGACACGCTCGAGCGTATTCGCCAGTTCGGGCTGCACCAGTCGCTCGCCGGGCCGCAGCGGTTCGCCGTTGGGCATGAAGCGCAGCATCGCCAGCGAATCCGCCTGCATCCTGGCGCGTGAGCGCTCGATGGTGCGGGCCAGCAGCGGCGAAACGATGAAGCCCTCGCGCGCAAGACGGATGGAGGGCGCCATGACCTGCGCGAGCGGCAGCGAGCCCCACTTGCCATGCGCCTCCAGCAAACCGGCCACCATGCCGGGCACCGCCGCCGCACGCCCCGGTGCCCGCCCCTGCGAGGTGTCCGGACGGGCCCACGCGGCGTCACTACCCGTGCGCGGATAGAACGACAGATGCTCGACCTTGCGGGCTGCCGCATCGTAGTAGGTCATCGCGCCGCCGCCACCGAGCCCGGTTTGCGAAACATCGGTGACCGACAGGGCGAACGCGGTAGCCACGAAGGCATCGACCGCATTGCCTCCCTGCGCCAGCACGGTGGCACCCGCCCCGGCGGCATCGGGGTGCGAGGCAGCCACCATCCCCTTGCTGCCCTCCACCCGCTTGCCTGACATCGGCGCGACCACCGATGGCGCCGAGCCGCTGCGACAGGAGGCGAGACTCACGGCCGCCACGGCCATGAGTGCAGTACGTGTCTTCATGCCTGATATCACCGGCCATCCTCTGCGGCGTCAAACGCCGGTAGTCGCACCGTCATCCAGAAGCGACAGCAACTGCTGCACGATGCGTTCGGTAAGTCCCCACACGATGTGCTCGTGCACGCGGAATCCCGGAAAGCGCGCCCGGGCCCCGTTGATGGTCATCACATGTTCGGCTCGCGAGTCCTCGTGCGCCAATACGGCCAGCGGGACCCAGAACGTTGCCGCCACCTCGTCACTTGGCGAAAAGGTGACGTCGGGGGCGACCACCGCGACGTACGGCCGGATGAGAATCGGCGGCAGTGCGGGTGAGCGTGGCGCCAAATCGTCGAGTCGCCCGAGAATCGTACCGGCGCGCAGATCGAGCGCGAGTTCCTCGAGACTCTCGCGACACGCCGTGTCTTCGAGTGTGGAGTCGCCCGGCTCGTGCCGACCACCGGGAAAGGCCATATGCCCGCTCCACGGATCGCCCTCGTGCTCGGCGCGCTTGATGAACAGCAACTCCGGCGCGCCGTCCACCACCCGCAGCACGGCCGCCACCGCGGCGAGACGTGTGACGTCTTCCCGTCGGGCATCGACGGGCACGCGCAGCGACAGCCGTGCGGCCAGCGCCGCCACGAGGGGATGCTCCAAGGCACTCTGCAAGAGTCGGTTCGCCGATGCGGGCGGCCGATCAGTCGGCGACCGCGCCGCCCGAAGCCACCCAGTCACGGAAGCCGCCCGCGAGCGACGCGACGTTGGTGTACCCCATCTCCTGCAGCGTGACCGCCGCGAGCGCCGAACGGTTGCCGCTGGCGCAAATGAGCACCACGCGGGCGTCCCGAGGCACCTTGGCTTCGATCTGGCTCTCGAGTACGCCGCGCCCGATATACTGCGCCGGAGCCGCATGGCCCATGGCCCACTCGTTCTGCTCACGGATGTCGATGAGCGTGAGCGCGTCTCCGCGCTCCAGCGCATCCTGGACTTCACGGGCCGTCACTTCGGTGATGGCGGCCTTGGCTTCGGCGATGAGCTGCTGCGCGGTCTTCATGGCATCGGCTCCGGTGTGCGAGCGAGTGGGAGTGAATCGATGAGCCCCTGACGGTGCACCAGCAAGGTACGCGCGTCGGCCTTCAAAGTGGCACCGGCGCCGAGCGGCGGCGGCTCACGCAGCACGGTGAGTGACATGACGCGGCGGGGCGATAGCGGTTACGTGGTGAGCCGGTGTGCGCGCGCCAGATACGCGTCGCGCATACGCAGCGTTACCGGGCCCGGCGCGCCGTTGCCTACCACGTGCTCATCGATGCGCGTCACCGGCAGCACGAAGCTCGTGGCACTGGTGATGAAGCATTCGTCGGCATTGATCGCCTGTTCGACGGTGAACGCCCGCTGCACCACCGACACCTGGGCCTCGTCGGCCACATCGAGACACACGTGGCGCGTGATGCCGGCGAGGATGTCGCGCGACAACGGCCGCGTATACGCGATGCCGTCACGCACGATCCACAGGTTGCTCGATCCGCCTTCGGTCACGAGCCCGTCTTCATGCATCATGGCTTCGAACGCGCCGGCCTGTCGCGCCGCCTGCTTCGCGAGCACCTGCGCCAGCATCGCCGTGCTCTTGATGTCGCACCGCTGCCAGCGGATGTCCGGCACGACGTGCACGCGGATGCCGTGCTGATTGGGGTCGTCACTCAGCTTCTTGGGACGCGCGAAGGCGAATACCGTGGGTTGCACGTGGTCCGGGAACGCGAAATCGCGCTCGGCCGCGCCGCGCGTGACCTGCAGATACACGAGCCCTTCCGTGATACCGTTCCGCGTGGCGAGCTCCTGCATCACTGCCTCAAGCTCCGCCGACGAGGCCGGCGCCGGCAGCGCGATCTCGCGCATCGACCGTTCGAGGCGCACCAGATGCCGGTCGGCGTCGAGCAGGCGTCCGTTGAAGACTGCCGCGACTTCGTAGACGCCGTCGCCGAACAGCACGCTGCGATCGAAGATGGAGACGTGAGCATCGGCTTCGGAGACGTACGAGCCGTTGATCCAGCAGGTGCGCAGTGACACGGGCAGCGTGGGCTTGAGGAGATCGCGAACAGCGCGCGGATGTGACGACGAATGCGGGATTACCACATGCGGGCGAGGCCGGCGACGGCCCCACCCGCCAGCACCCACCCGGCGCCGATCGACGTGTGGATCAGGAGGATGCTGGCCACTCCCAAGATAGCCAGCGACAGCGGCGACGGTGCGAAGCCGCGCAGCATGAGCAGCACGACCCCGGCCATGAGGGCCAGCGCAACGGCGTTCACCGCGTCGAGGATGCGGCTCAGCACGGGCGACGCGCGCAGGCGGGCCACGAACGGGGCCGTGACGGCCACCCCCACGAAGGCGGGAAGGAAGATGCCCGCGGTCGCGGCGGCCGCGCCGCCATGCCCGCCCAGCAGATATCCGGCGAAGGTGGCGGCCGAGAAGACGGGACCGGGGGTGACCTGCCCGACGGCGATGGCATCGAGCAGTTGCGCCTCCGACAGCACGCCGAGTCGCGTGACGAACTCGCCACGCAGGAAGGCGAGCAGGACGTAGCCGCTGCCGAAGAGCACGCTGCCGATGCGCGCGAAGCTCACGAAGATGGCGGCATTGGAGAGGAGCGGCGCCGCTGCCGCCCCGGCTGCCGCCGGAAGGAGCCCCAGCGCGCTCACCGGTATCGCGGTGAGACGCGACGAGGATTCGCCACCGCGCTCCGCCAGCGTCCACAGAAGCGCAGCGCCGACGGCGGCCAGCAGCAGCGTGAGTTCGGACACCCCGAGCACGAGTCCCGCGAAGGCCAGCGCTGCCAGCACCGCACCGGTTCGGGTACGCGCGAGACTCCCCTTCAGACGCCAGATCGCCTGCACCACCACGGCCAGCACCGCCGGTTGCATCCCCCGCAGCATGGCCTGCACCTCCACCCGCGCACCGTAGCCCACGTACGCCCACGCAACGAGCCACACGAGCGCCACCGCCGGCACGATGAAGCAACACCCCGCCACGACGAGCCCCGCCCACCCGGCGCGCCGGTAGCCCAGATGAATGGCCAGCTCGGTGGAGTTGGGGCCGGGAATCAGATTCGCCGCACCCACCAGATCGGCGAAGGCATCGCGCGTGACCCATGCGCGCTTCGCGACGAGCTCGTCTTCCATGGCCGCGATGTGTGCCGCGGGGCCGCCGAAGGCGGTGAGGCCGAGCCGGGTGAAGACGGCCGCGACCTCGGCGAGTGAGCCGTGGTGAGAGCTAGGCGACATGATGCACGAAAGATGCGCCGCGGGTGCCCGCGTCGGAATGATCCAATGCCGACGATTGTGGTGACACACGCCCGGCGATGCGGTGCCATCGTGGCGTCGTGCTTACTCTCCGTGCTGCCGCCGACCTGCTCGCGCGTTCCGACTCGCTGTCGACGGCGCGCCCCCTCGCCCGCGCGCTGGGTTTCGACGATCACATCGCCCTCGACGCGTCGCTCCGCCGATCACTCGGCATCGCGGCTCTTGTCCGCCATGCGTGGCTGGCGAGCGGTCCGGGCACGCTGCGTCTGCTCATCGCCGAGCTCGAGCCCGGCGAGGACGCGGCGTCGGCCGTCGACATGCGGGAGCGCACGAGGCGCGTGGCGGCGGCGATCTGCCGGTCGGCTCCCGACCGGCTCTGGTGCCTGCTGCTCCTCGACACGACGAAGGCCGCCGCGGGCACCACCGGTAGTACGCTATGCTTCGCGGCGATCTCGACCCATCGCAGTGGGCCGCGCATCGCCGCGCTACGGGTCGATTGCCGGCGCGTCCTCGATTCCGACGCCGAAACCGTACGGGCACTGGCCGACATACACGAACCGGATGCGCTGCTGCGCCACGCCCGACTGGGCGACATCCTGCGTCGCGACGCACTCGGCCACCGTTTCTACCGCGCGCTCGAGCACACGGTCGAGACCCTCGCCGGCTCCCTCGCACCGCGGCTTACCGCGCGCACCGTGCGCCCGGAGCGCGTACCCACCAGTGAAGAACGCCGCGAGCTGGCCCTGCTGTGCGCGTCCAGGTGCCTCTTCCTGGCCTTTCTCGAGGCCAAGGGATGGCTCGATGAACGGCGCGATTTCCTGTTGCACCACACCGTCCGGCGGCTCGAGGCGGGGGGCCGGCTGCATGACCGATTGCTGCGCCCCCTCTTCTTCGGCACCCTCAACACACCCCGACGACATCGGGCCCCGACCGCGCGTGCCTTCGGTACGGTGCCGTTTCTCAACGGCGGCCTGTTCTCGCCCACGCCGCTCGAGCGTCGCTTCCAGCGCTGGAATTTCAGCGACGATGCGATCACCGGTCTCGTGGTTTCACTCATCGACCGCTACCGGTTCACGGCACACGAAGACTCTGCCGACTGGTCGGAAGCCGCTGTCGATCCCGAAATGCTCGGTCGGGCCTTTGAGGGCCTCATGGCCGACACCGAACGTCGACGCTCCGGTTCGTATTACACCCCACCGACGCTCGTCGCGCACACCGTGCGCGCGGCGCTTGCCGCACTGCTGCCGGCCACACCGCTCATGTCGCGCCTCCTCGACGGATCCGCCGTCGCGGGCGACGTCGCCACCGAAGCAGAGCGCACCGCGCTGCGTGAGCGCCTCGAGCAGCTGCGCGTGATTGACCCGGCGTGCGGGTCGGGCGCATTCCTCGTGCACGTCCTCGAAACCCTCGATCGTCTGCTCGTGCAGGCCGGCGACGCGCGCGATTCCCACCGCCGCCGTCGAGACCTGCTGGCCCACTGCATCTTCGGGGTCGATCGCCAGCCCATCGCCGTCTGGCTCTGCGAGTTGCGGCTCTGGTTGTCGGTGGTCATCGAGTGTCAGGTGGTGCATCCCGATCGTATCCCCCCGCTTCCGAATCTCGATCACCACATCCGCGTTGGCGACTCGCTTGCGGGAGGCACATTTCGCTACGCACCGCCCGGCGCGCGCCGCCTCACCCGGCTTCGGGAGCGCTACACCCGCGCCTCGGGGGTGCGGAAGCAGCGACTCGCCGACACGCTCGATCGTGAAGAACGGGCACGCACGGTGAATGAGGTGCGTCGTCGCCACGATGCCCTGCGGACGGAGCGTCGCGGGTTGCTGAGGGCACTGCGTGCACGCGATCTGTTCGGCGAGCGCCGTCGCGTGCAGCGCACCGAGCGGCTGCGGCTCGAGGCGCTCCGGAACAGGGCGCGAGAACTCCACGCGGAAGCGCAACGCCTCGAACGCGGCGGCGCGCTGCCCTTCCGCTTCGGCGCCATGTTCGCCGACGTGGCCGCCGAAGGTGGGTTCACCCTCATCATCGGTAACCCGCCATGGGTGCGCCCGCATGCGCTGCCGGCTCGGGAGCGCGAATGGTTGCGGACCGAATTCCGGGTGATGCGCAGCGCCGGGTGGCGTGAGGGGGCGGCCCGCGCAGGGGCCGGAGCAGGCTTCTCCGCGCAGGCCGATCTGTCCGCCGCCTTCGTCGAGCGTAGCGTGCAACTGCTTGCGCCCAGCGGTGTACTCGCCCTGCTCGTGCCGGCCAAACTGTGGCGAACCCTGTCGGGCGGCGGCGTGCGTCGACTGCTGCTCGAGCACACGACATTGCGCGAGCTCCACGACTGGAGCGACGCCCCGGCGCAGTTCGACGCGGCCACCTATCCGTCGCTCGTCGTCGCCACGCGAACGGACGCGGCAGATCCGCCTGCCACCTTGCCGGCGGCGGTACGACACGCTGCCCCGGTTGCTGTACCGGTGCGGTGTGGCATCACGCGACGCCACACCGTCACGTTCCCTCGCGATGCGCACACACTACCGCTCCAGGGTGATCCCGACGCCCCGTGGATTCTGCTCCCGCCGGCGGCCCATACGGCCTTCGAAACGCTGCGCGCCGCTGGTATCCCGCTGGGGAGCAGTGCACTCGGACGCCCGTTGCTCGGTGTGAAATGCGGCTGCAACGCGGCGTTTCTCGTGCACGCCACGGAACACGCCGACGACACGGCGACGGTGACGTCGTTGTCGGGTCCGGTCAGGCAGGGGGTCATCGAACGCGCCCTGTTGCGACCGGCGATTCGCGGCGACGGCATCGCGGACCCGTTTACGCACGATACGCGCGCCAGTGGACGGAGCGACTCCACACCGCTCGGCGACCTTCGCGTGCTCTGGACGCACGGCGCCGATGGCCTGCCACTGCGTACGCTCCCGCCGGCGACGACGCGATGGCTCGCGCAGTGGCGCCCCCGCCTGCAATCCCGCCGCGACAGCCGGCACGCACAGCCATGGTGGACGTTGTTTCGTACCGACGCCGCCCGAGCAGAGCTACCGCGGCTGGTCTGGGCCGACATCGCGCGACGCCTGCGTTGCACGGTGCTTCCCGCCGGCGACCCGTCGGTACCGCTCAATAGCTGCTACGTGATGCGCCTGCCGTCCCTAGACGACGCGTACGCCCTGCAGTCACTGCTGTCTTCCACCATCGCGAACGCCTGGCTCGGTGTGCTCGCCGAACCCGCGCGCGGCGGCTTTCGTCGGTTCCTCGGATGGACCGTCGCGGCCCTGCCCGTGCCCCGCGATTGGCCACGAGCCGTGCGTCTACTGCGACCGTTTGGCGCCGCGCTCACCCAGTCGCCCGCCGGTACACCGTCGCGCGTGTCGCTGGCGGCGCTCGATGCCGCCGTGCTGCAGGCATATCAGTTGCCGCCCCTGATGATCTCCCCGTTGCTCGATTGGTATCACCATGACTGATCTCCGGCTCGCCATCGCCCCCGCCGAGTCGCTCGGCGAACCCGCGCGCGTGCGCGCCGTGCAGCAGCGAATGGCCACGGCGGTGCTGCCGCCACTGCCACCCGTCGCCCTGGGGGACGTGCGACTCATGTCGCATCAGCGGCACGCAGCGGCACGACTCCTTCGCATACTGCAGCGGCACGGCGGCGCCCTGCTCGCCGACGACGTGGGGCTTGGCAAAACCTTCACGGCGCTCGCCGTGACGCGGCACTATGCCCATGTCCACATCCTTGCGCCGGCAGGACTGTTGCCCATGTGGCAAGCGGCTGTGCTCCGCGCGGGCCAGCAACCCACCGGCATGCACTCGCTGCATCGCGCGTCGCGACAACCGCTGCCACCATTGGCGACACCGTCGACCGATGCGCGTGCCGCGCGGGAACGCACGCTGGTGGTAGTTGACGAGG
Organism: Gemmatimonas sp. UBA2094; assembly: GCA_002331565.1. GTDB lineage: Bacteria > Gemmatimonadota > Gemmatimonadetes > Gemmatimonadales > Gemmatimonadaceae > Gemmatimonas. Next base: position 4,981 of record DCZC01000138.1, on the reverse strand, counting down.
CGCACGCCCTGCGCAACGCCGCAACGGCACGGTATCGGCACGTAGCGCACGCCGTGAGCGGCTGCGATGTTCTGCTGCTCAGCGCCACGCCGCTGCATAATACCCCACACGACCTCGCGGCTCTGTTCGCACTTTTTCGCGGACCGCATGGTGATGCGGTGCCCGAGTCACTGCTTGCCACCCTCGTCGTGCGTCGTCGGCAAGAGCAGATCCGTGGCAACCACGGCGGGTCACCCGCCCAGGCAACATCGGAGCGTGCGGCCCATGAGGGGCGGCGCGCATCACCTCCCAAAGTACGGGCACATCGGCCGCTCACCGTACCCCAGCAGCGAGGCACGCTCGAACGGCTGCTGGCGCTTCCGGCGCCCTTGCCCGCACGGGACGGCGCTGTGGCGGGAGCGCTCATCCGGCTGGGACTCCTCCGTGCCTGGTGTTCGAGCGACGCCGCGCTCACGCAGGCGCTGACGAGGCGACTGCAGCGCGGCACCGCCCTGCGCGATGCGCTGGACGCCGGTCGTCATCCAAGCCACGCCGAGCTCAGTGCGTGGCTGATCGGCGACGACGCGTCGGGCGATATGCAGCTCGCGTTCGCTGAGCTGCTCTCGCCACCGGCGGCCGACTCCGGCGCACAACGTACGGCCCTCGAACAGCTGGCCGGGCATTGCGACGCGTTGCGTATGCTGAGGGAGTTTCACGTGGCGCACGCACGGGCCGATGCGGTACGGGCGGGCTACCTGCGGGCAATCCGTGCGCGTCATCCGGGCACGCCCATCGTGGCCTTTTCGCAACACGCGCGGACCGTGCAGGCGCTGTTCCGCGCCCTGTCAGATATCGCCGGGGTGGGTATGCTCACCGGATCGCAGGCACGCATTGCCAGTGGTCGCGTGACACGCCCGGAACTGCTGGGCTGGTTCGCCCCTCGGGCGCAGGGACGCCCGCCTCCCCCGTCGTCACTCCGCGTTGATCTCCTGCTCACCACCGATCTCATCGCCGAGGGAGTAAACCTGCAGGACGCCGGGGTCGTGGTGCACCTCGACCTCCCGTGGACACATGCCCTGCAGGCGCAGCGCACCGGCCGCGTCGTGCGCATCGGCAGCCCGCACGCTGTCGCGCACGAGTACCGGATACGGGCCGCACGCGCCGTGCGACGTGTGATACGCGCTGAGCAGGTCGTCGCGCAAAAGGCCGCACTCGCGGCTCGACTGGTCGGCGACGGACGGGCGAGCCCTACCATCGCTCGTCGCAGTGCCGTGGAGCATGCGATGCGTTGGGAGCTGCGGCTGTGGCAGTGGGCGCTCGATGCCACGCCTGCGGCGGACCATCACAGGTCGTCACCCCGGTCGGCGCGCATCGCTTCCGCTGGGGTGTCCGGAGCCATCGTGCTCGCGCGCACCCCGCACAGTACGTGCGTGCTGGCGTGCGTGTTGGAGGGACGGCGCTGGTGGGTCTCCACGCGCGCGGACGCACTGCTTGCACTCAGTAACGGGGAGCGTCTCTCTCGCAAAGCAGGCCGCCTGCGACCGCCTGCAGCCGATCCCGCCACGCCGCTCACCGCGGCGATGTCGCGCGCGGTGGGGCGGGCCGTTCGCGCGTGGAGTCGACAGCAACGGGCGCTCGAAGCCGCCGGTACGGCCACCACGACCGGCACCGAAAACGCGCGGCACGAGGACATCCTCAATCAGGCGCAGCGCCATGCCCTGACGTGGCTCCAGCGACGGGTCGCCTCCCTGTCGGCGGTGGAGCGGGCGCGACACGCGACATCCATTCGGGAGGCGCAGGCGATGATCACGGGAGCCACCGATGCCGGTGCGGCAGCCGCACTCCGCGCGTGGACCGATGCCGCGGACGCTGCTGATCCGCGCGGGTGGCGCGACACGCAACCGCTTCCGACAATCATCGGGCGGCCGCCGGCATCCGGACGATCGCCCGTCGCGGCCGGCCATGCTCCGGCGGCAGTGCGCGTAGAGGCCTGTCTCTGGGTATGGCCGCCGTGAGTGTATGCCCGTCCGCTTCGCCGTCGGGGCGCCGCCGTTACACTTCGGTATGCGACGCCACGCTCTGCTCTTCGATCTCGACGGTACCCTCATCGACTCCATCGGCCTGCTGCTGGAGTGCATGCAGTACGCCTTCGACGGGCGTGAACGGGCGCCCACCGCCGCCGAGTGGGTGGCCGGCATCGGGACGCCGCTACGCACCCAGTTGGCTGAATGGTGCCGGGACGCGCACGACGTGGAGGCGATGGTCGGCCGCTATCGCGACTATCAGGATCTGCACCTCGAGCGCCTCACCACGCCGTTCCCCGACGTGCTCGACACGATCCGCTGGGCCCGCGACCTGGGCTGTCCCACGGCCATCGTGACCAGCAAGGGCAAGGGGATGACCAAGCGATCGCTCGACCATGTGGGGCTGGGCGATGCGTTCGACGCCGTGGTGACCTTCGAGGAGACCACGCGCCACAAGCCGCTCCCCGACCCGGTGTTTCTCGCCCTCGAACGTCTCGGGGCCCGCGCCGACTCGGCGTTGTTCGTGGGCGACTCCCCGCACGACATGCACGCCGGCCGCGCCGCCGGCGTGAAGACCGCGGCCGCGTTGTGGGGCCCCTTCTCCAGAGACGAGCTCGCGGCAGCGCAGCCGACGTATTGGCTTTCCGGGTTCGGCGAGCTGCCGCAGGTACTCGAACAGCTCGGCTGACGCGCGGCAGCGAGACGCGGCGCGTTGAACCCGCGGGAGCCATGCGGCCGTTGGGGAGGCGCGAGGCTTCCGCACTCCTGATTGGCCGCGTCTCTTCCCGGAGCATTCCATGCTGTTCAACACCACGGTCGCGACCCGGTCGCGCGTGCGGGCGAGCACGGTGAACGGGTCGGTCACGCTGAAGAAGCGGGAGTAACAGCGGCGACAACGGCGGGTTACGCCGTCACACGCCCTTCCCTCCGCAGTTGCCCACGCAGCTCTCGATCTCCCCCGCCAGCGCGAAGTCCTTCTCCGTGATCCCTCCGCTGTCGTGCGTGCTCAGCGTGAACGTCACGGCGGTGTAGCGGATGTCGATGTCGGGATGATGCTGCTGCGCCTCGGCGATGTCGGCCACGCGGGCAATACAGGCGATGCCGTCGGGGAAGGTCGCGAAGCGGAAGGTCTTCGTGATGGTGTTCCCCTGGCGGGTCCAGCCCGGCAGGGGGGCGAGGCGCTGCTGCACCTCAACCGCAGAGAGCACGGGAGCGGGCGTCATGGGCGGCGATCCGTGATGTGGGGGGCCTGCTGCGTTCCGGCCGGCCGGGCGGCGGCGGTCTATGGGTTAACCGACCTGCGCGCCACGATCGTGCCCGAAGCATGGAAGTCGGAATGCCCGATCGGACAAACTGACGGCCCGAAAACCGGATATTGCGCTTCGGTCTTTTTTCGGTAGCGTCCATTCATATCCGACGCCTTGCTCCTGGAGCCCCTGCGGCTCCTCACCACACAGGCGGACCTCCAGTATCATGCCGCCCGGGCGCGCAGAATCTGCAACCCGCCGGCAGCCACGGGCATGGGCGTCTGGTCCATCAAACCCTACGGCGGCTTTGCCTTCGGGTGTGCCTACGAGGAGCACGTCACGAATTTCGCAATTGTCAGACAGCTCACGTTGTTTTGAGCTGGGATCCGCCGGGCACGCACCGGCGGTTTTTTGGCCCCGGATCTTCGGTCTTTTTTCGGTATCTGGTTTTTCCTATGGCTCCCGCATCCTCGCTCGCTCATGCCTCGGCCGTGCCCGCTCCTGCCCCGGAGCGGGTGCCCGACGCCCCGGGCTCCTCCGCCACACCGGCGCTGGCCCAGCTGCACGGGCAGCTCCAGCGCGTGGTATCGGGAGGGCGTCAGGCCAGTGCCCCCTGGCCCACGGGGCTGCCGGTGCTCGATGCGGCGTTGGGCGGGGGCATCCAGCGGGGGCGCATCACCGAGCTCAG
>DCZC01000138.1:0-827 GCA_002331565.1 Gemmatimonas sp. UBA2094 | reverse complement strand
CGGGAAAACCGCCCTCCTGCGGCAGGTCGTGACCCAGGTACTCACCACCGGCGCCTGGGTGGCCTGGATCGACGCCGGTCGCACCCTCGCCCCGGCCCCGTGGGCCGACCTCGGCGAACGGTTCGTGGTCATTCGGCTCCCCGAGGCCAGGCGGGCCGCCTGGACCGCCGACTTGCTCCTGCGCAGCGGCGTCTTCGGGCTGGTGGTGCTCGACGGGGCGCCGCCCCTGTCACGGGTGCACGGCGTGCGTCTCGCCCAGCTCGCCCGCGAACGCGACGCCGCCTGTGTGGTGCTCGAGCATGTCATCCCCGGCGAAACCCGCAGCCAGCGACTCGCCGGCACCGTGCGCCTCAAAATGGGACTCGGCACGCCCCCGTCCATGCAGGCGCCATCCGGCAGGAACCCCAGAGCGGTCGCAGGCCGCGACACCCAACTCCCACCCCTCGCCCCCTGCTCCCTCATCACCGTCGAAAAGGGAGCCCACCCCCATCCCACCGCCATCGAGGTTCCCCGTGTCGTCGTCCTGGCGCGTCGCGTGTGTGCGCATTCCGAGATTCCCGATCGGCGCGGGGTGGCGCGCAGCGCGCGTCGTTCCTGGGAGCCCCGAGGCCACGGCGACACCGATGCCGTCGGCGGCCACGCCGAGCATGCCGTCACTTGGGGTGGCCTCGGCGTCGCCGGCCACGACCTGTACGGAACTGACCTTCCGGGACATCCAGCTCGACTTGCTGCTGGACTCGACGAGCCGGGAGACCGGCTCGGCGGCGACCGCACCGGAGACCGCACCGGCGACCGGCACGGCGCGCGCGACCATGAGCGGGAGCTCA
>DCZC01000227.1 GCA_002331565.1 Gemmatimonas sp. UBA2094 | reverse complement strand
GATCATGCCGGGCAAGGTGAATCCGGTGATCCCCGAAGTGGTCAACCAGGTCTGCTTCGACGTGATCGGCGGCGACGTGACGGTGACGATGGCTGCCGAGGCGGGACAGTTGCAGCTCAACGCCTTCGAGCCCGTCATCGCCTATCGATTGCTGCGGGGCATCGACATGCTGCGCAACGCCTGTCTGGTGCTGCGCGAACGGTGCATCACCGGTATCACGGCCAACGCCGACCGCATGCGCCATTTCGTGGAGCACTCCATCGGCATCGTGACCGCGCTGGTACCCGTGATCGGTTACGAGGCCGCCAGCGATGTGGCGCGCACGGCCCTGGCCAGCGGCCGGGGCGTCTTCGACATCGTGCGGGAACGGGGGCTGCTCACCCGCGAACAGCTCGAGGCCATTCTCAATCCGGCGGCGATGACCGCCCCGCGCTATACGCAGGAGTTCGCCGGCGTGAAGTGAGCGGCGGCGCGGTAACGGCCGTGCCAGCGCCGTGTCTCAGAAGTCAGTCGCGGGCGAAGGCGGCCATGGTGGGTCCCATCGCATCGATGGTTTCGCGCGCGTGCCACCGGTCCTTGCCGTTGTAGAGGAACGCGAAGGCGAGGATTTCGCCGTTCTCGGCGGTGACGTAGCCCGACAGACCGATCACGTCGTTGGTGGTACCGGTTTTCGCGTGCAAGTTGCCTTGGGCGGGTGTGGCGCGCATGCGGTTGCGCAACAGTTCCGATTCGCCTGCCACGGGCAACGACGCGTGGAAGGCGCTGCCCCAGGGGGCACGATGGGCGTGGTCGAGCAACTGGACGAGCGCACGCGGCGTGACGCGATCGAGCACCGAGAGCCCGCTGCCGTCGGTTGCCGTGACGGCATCGGCCGACGCGCCCACGTCCTTCGTCATGAACTCCTTCAGCGTCGCGCCCGCGCTTTCGGCTGACCCGACCGCCTTCCGCTCGAGACCACGCGCGGCGTTCCGGAACAAGAGTTCGGCGAAGATGTTGATGCTCTCGCGATTCATCACACTTACCAGTCGCGCGAGCGGCGGTGACGGCAGGCTGGTCACGATGGCCGCCTTCTCCGGTGTACGGCCCGCGCGCACGGCGCCGTCCACTTTCACGCCCTGCGACTCGAGCGCCGCCTTGAGTGCGCCGGCGGTGAAGGTGACGGGGTCGCCAACGACCAGCTGGTAGCGCCTGGTACCCGCACGGGCACCGATGGTACCCGACACCACCATGCGATCATCACCGATACGCCGTGCACTGATTCGCGTGCCGCCACCGGCAACCGTGCGCACGGTATTGGTGACGGTAAAGCCGGTGGTGGCCGGCTCCAGAAACACCGACGCCGCACCACCGGCTCGACCCGGCGTGATGCCCACGATCACGATGTTTTCGTTGAGCGTGAGCGCCGAAAACGGCGCGGCATACCCGGCGCCCGCGTAGCGCGACAGCCAGCCTTCGGGGATGCGCCGTCCCTCGAAACCGCTCGCGTCGGCGATGAGATCGCCGGTGATGCGCCGAACGCCGGCCCCCGCGACCAGCTGCGCCAGCAGCGACATGGACGCCGCCGGGCCACCGCGCACGAAACGCGGCGACAGCGAGGGATCACCGTCACCACGCAGGATGAGGTTTCCCTTGAGTGTCCCGTCGGGCCCCACTGTGCCGTCGCGCAGCACGTCGGTGCTGAACGTGTGTTCGGCGCCCAGCCTGTCGAGGGCCACCGCTGCCGTGAACAGCTTCATGGTGCTCGCCGGCACCAGCTTGCTGTCGGCATTCTGCGCGAACAGCGTGTCGCCGCGCGTGATGCTGATGACCATGGCGCCCCATTCCCCATTGCGCGTGCGGCTCCCCAGCAGTGCGGTCAGGTCGGCGGTGAGGGCGCGCGCGCCGCGGGGCGTCGTGTGGCGCAACACCGGCACGATGGGTGTCCGGACCCGACTGCGCGTCTTGGCCGAGCCGCGCTTCGCGCGCGTGGTGGGTTGCTTCTTCTTCTTTGGTGGCGGCTGCCGCTTGCGCGCCTGCAGCGGAGACACCGCACCCACCGAGCCAGGCGACGCGGCCGATAGGGTGCCGGCCGGAGCCGCCGGCATCAACACCAGCGCCGCCAGCGCGAGCCCGCACGGCCACAACCGCGAGAGACGCACACACCAGCGAACACAACGGATCATGACATCATACCTTGAGGACAAAACCGCGTTTGCGGGCTCCCAGCAGGACGAGATACCAGAAGCTCACGAAACAGACGGCATAGGCAAGCGAGGCTTCCCGCGGCGGAAGCCATGACGCAAAGACCGTGCTGAATACGAACCCCTGAGCGGAGGTCCGCGTTCCGCCCGCCGTCTCCCATGTCCAGATGGACGAGATGCAGCGGGCCATGAGACCGGAGCCGAGGAATGCGAGCATCGGATTGACGCCGTACACCACGAAGGGCGACGTCCAGCGCCGCCATTGCTGCACGTCGACGACCCACGTGATCGTCGCCAGCGAGACGGCACCGATCCCTGCGGTAAAGACCACGTACGAGCTCGTCCAGATGCTCTTGTTGATCGGAAACACCCAGTGCCACATGGCGCCGAGCATCATCGCCAACGCCCCCACGGCGAACAACCCGGCCAGCCGATCGGTGAGCGGTCGTTCACGCTGGTTCAACCACTTTCCGGCGAAGGTGCCGCAGATCATGGTACCCACGGCGGGCATGGTGCTCAGCAGCCCTTCGGGATCCCACGTCTTGGCGCCTGCCCAGAGATGGTCGACGCCGAGGATCGTGCGGTCGAGCCACGCACTCAGCAGCTGGTCGGGTTTGTCCAGCACGAAGCGCCCGGCGACGCCCGTGTCGGGTACCGGTACGAGCGTCATGAGCGCCCAGTAGCCGAAGAGCAACACGGCGAGGATGGCCAGCTGCTGTCGGATGCTGGTGCGCCACGTGAGCAAACCACCGATCAGATACGCGACGCCGATGCGTTGCAGCACACCCATCACGCGCCAGTGGTCGAGGCGGTGGGCCACGCGCTCGAGCAACGAGGCGCCTTCGAGTGCCGGCGGCCAGGTGAAGAACGGGAAACCGGAGAGCAGAAAGCCGAAGAGGAAGATCAGCGCCCCGCGCCGCAGGATCTGGCGCAGGATGGCTCCCTCGTCATCGCCGCGCGCGCGCCGCGCGCGCAGCGAGAGCTCGGTCGTGATGCCGACGATGAAAAGGAAGAAGGGGAAGATGAGGTCGGTGGGTGTCCATCCGTGCCACGGCGCATGCTCGAGCGGCGGATAGATCGCCGACCACGTGCCCGGATTGTTGACCAGCAGCATGCCGGCCACGGTCATGCCGCGAAAGACGTCGAGCGAGAGCAGCCGCTCGGTCTTCACGGGGGCGCTCACGCGCCGGGCGTGGCCGGAGCAGCGGCCGGTGCCGCCGGCGTGGTCGCCGACGACGGCACACGCCAGCCCGTGGAGTCACAGCGCACGGTGATCTCCCGCACGGCCGCGGCTTTGCCCTCGTGTTCGCCGCCGATGTAATGGCCGCCCAGCATCACCGTCACGGTGTTGCCGTTGTCGCTCTCCTTCTTGCCCTTGTACACGACGAGCATCGTGGTGTACGGCCCGGCCTCGTCGAGCTTGGCGCGCACCTGCGCCTGGTTCTTCGGATTGTCGTTGTAGTAGTACGTGGGCCCCTTGTCCTGCAGCGACTTGAAACCGTCTTCGGGCAGGGCGGAGTCGGTGCCGAAGGTGCTGAGGAACCGCTGCGGACGCGGATCGGCGGTGGTGATGTAGTCGAGCACGGCCACGCGCAGCGCGGTAGTGTCACGCATCGCGCACATGGCGGGCGCATCGGCGGACGCATCGGCGGCAGCCAGTTCGTTGCCGCCCGGGCGGTCCGTCGCGCTTTCCCCTCCGCAGGCGGCCAGCCACACGACGGCGGCGGCGAATGGCGTGGCGCGTCCCGTGAACCCGGAGAGCGACCTTGCGAAGAACGGGTGTGAATCAGGCATGCCGGAGTGTCGCGAAAGGGGAACGGATTGTCGAGTGGCGATCAGTCCCAGCTGTGATCCACCTGCTCCTGCAGTGCGGTGAGCGCGTAGGCCCAGCGGTCGCGCAGCTGCTTCTCGTCGACGCCGTCGGGGAGCTTGGACAGCTCGACCGTCACGGTGCAGCGGGCGTTGCCCTGACGGTTCACCGAGAAGGCGGCGAGCGAGCCGTCGGGGAACGCCACGCGAATGAAACGCGGCGCGAGCACGCTCATGACGCGATAGAGCGGCTCGGGCGACCAGGCGCGACGATCGGTGTCATTGATGGCGCGAATGACGGCACTGGCGGGCACATTGAGCGTCCGCTGCACGGACACGGCGCCGCGGCCAGTCGCCACGGGGGCGGCCGGAGCCAGTGCCGGAGCCGGGGAGGACGCCGACCCTCGCGGCGGGCGG
>DCZC01000196.1:35066-51581 GCA_002331565.1 Gemmatimonas sp. UBA2094 | reverse complement strand
CCCCGCTCCGGCACGCAACTTCCGGGGATGCGCCCATTCCTCCCGCTCCCCATCGCGCTGCTCGCGGCCGCCTCGCCGCTGGCCGCCCAGCCTGCTCTCATTACCGGCACGCCCGTGAGCGGCCGCGTGGCCGCCAAGGACACGGCCCGCTTCACGCTCGAGGCCGACTCGGCCTTCGTCGTGCGTCTGCGCGCCGATCAGCCGTCGGGCAACGTGGCGCTGCGCCTGCTGGGGCCCAGGAACGCCGTCGTCGGTGCGGTGAACGCCACCACGGCCGGCTACGAGGAGCTGCATCTCGTCACGCGAGAACGCGGCGTGCATCAGGTGCAGGTCATCGCCGGCGATTCCACCGGCGGGGCCTTCACGCTCACGCTGCTCATGAACGAGAAGCTGTCGGCCGATGCGAAGCGCCGCATCGATCAGCTGCTCTCCCCGTGGAACCGCAAGGACGGCCCGGGCGCGGCGGTGGCCGTGTGGCGCGGCGGAAAGACGGTATTTGCCAAGGCCTACGGCATGGCGAATCTCGCGTACGACATTCCGTTCACGGTGGCCACACCCACCAACATCGGCTCCACCAGCAAGCAGTTCACCGCCTTCGCCGTGATGCTGCTCGTCGAGGAGGGGAAGCTCTCGCTCGACGACGACGTGCGGAAGCACCTCCCCGAGCTCAAGGACTTCGGACAGGTCGTGACGGTGCGCAACCTGCTCACGCACACCACCGGCTACCGCGAGCTGTACAACTCGCTCGTGCTCACCGGGCGACGCATCGACGAAAGTGACTACGTGGGGCGCGAGGAGTTCATTCCGCTCGTGAATCGCCAGCCGAGCCTGCAGAACGTGCCGGGCACGGAATTCAATTACAACAACACCGCGTTCGGGCTCGCGGCGATGATCGTGTCGCGCGTGTCGAAGATGCCGTTCGACGCGTTCATGGCGCAGCGCGTGTTCGGCCCCGTCGGCATGTCGCACACGCGTGTGCGCGCCGACGTGCGTGTGCCGGTGAAGGGCGCCAGCGTGGGCTACTCGCGCAGCGACAAGGGGGTGTGGCGCGACCTCGGCGATCTGGGCGGCTCCATGGGCGCCGGCGGCATTTATACGACGCTCGCCGACTTGCAGACGTGGGCCGAGCATCTCGCCAACCCCAAAGTGGGCACGAAGGCCGGCATCGCGCAGATGATGACGCCGTTCACGCTCAAGGACGGCAAGAGTACCGGCTACGGGTTCGGCCTGTTCGTGGACACGCAGAACGGGCAGAAGCGTGTGCAGCACGGCGGCGCCGACGTGTCGCATCGTTCGATGCTTGCCATGTATCCCGATCTCAACGCCGGCATCACCGTGCAGAGCAACGACGGCGCGTTCGACAGCAGCATCGCGTTCAAGCTGGCGGAGGCGTTCTTTCCGGAACTCGCGCCCAAGCCCGCCGTGGCGAGTGCCGGGTTCGACGCGAGCAAGTACGATGCGAAGAAGTTCGACGAGTTCGTGGGGAATTATGCCCTCGATGCTGCGCCGGCGTTCGTGATTGCCTTCACGCGCAGCGGCGACACGTTGTTCACGCAGGCCACCGGTCAGGGGAAGCTGCGCCTCGCCCCCACGTCCGACACCTCGTTCGCGGTGATGGGGGTGGCGGCGAGTGTGGAGTTCGCGCGCGATGCCGCCACGAAGAAGGTGAACGCCGCCACGCTCGTGCAGGGTGGTGCGCGGCAGAAGGCCTCGCGCCAGGGCGTGACGGCCGCCGCGCCGTGGACACCGAATGCCGCCGATCTCGCCGCCATCAGCGGCCGCTTCTTCAGCGAGGAGCTGGAGACGTTCTGGGAGCTGGTGGTGGTGAACGGCAAGCTCGTCGCACGGCAGCGTCGCAGCACCGACGTGTCGCTCACGCCCTCCACGAAGGATACGTTCACCGGTGGCGCGATTACCGTGACGCTCGAACGCGATCGCGCCGGCCGGGTGATCGGCCTGTACGCCAACGTGACGCGCTCGCGCGACATCCGCTTCGAGCGGGTGCGCTAGAAAGCGGGGCGCGTGACGTGCGCCCCGCATGAACATCGGGGTCGGGTGGCAGCGCTGCCGCTCGACCCCGCGTAACATCAGGTGTCGTCAGTCCCACCCTCTCCCGCTTCCACGATGCCCCCTCTGTCCACCCGGCTCGTCGCGCGTTCGGGCTTGCTCGCCACGCTCGCGCTTCCCGCGCTGCTGCACGCCCAGCGCGCCAGCAGTCCCCGCGCCGGAGGTCCCAGTGCCTCCGCCCCCTCCGCGACTCCCGCCACGACCGTGGCGACCGAGTTCGACAAGCTGCACTTCCGGAGCATCGGCCCCGCCACCATGTCGGGACGCATCGCCGACGTGGCGGTGTTCGAGAACAACCCCGCCGTGTACTACGTGGGCACCGCGCACGGTGGCGTGTGGAAGACGGTGAACAACGGCACCACGTTCACGCCGCTCTTCCAGAACGAAGGGCTCATCGCCATCGGTGACGTGGCGGTGTCGCAGGTCAACCCCGACGTGGTGTGGGTGGGCGCCGGCGAAAGCAACAACCGGCAGAGCACCTCGTGGGGCGGTGGCCTCTACAAGAGCACCGATGGCGGCAAGAGGTTCGCGCTGGTGGGGCTGCCCAACAGCAAGCACATCAACCGCATCGTCATCCACCCCACCAACGAGAACGTCGTGCTGGTGGCGGCCACCGGGCCGCTCTTCGGTGCCGGCGGTGAACGCGGCGTGTACAAGACCACCGACGGTGGGCTTACGTGGAAGCAGGTGCTCAAGGGCGATGACGACACCGGCGCCAACGACCTCGCCATCTCGCTCAGCAATCCCGACGTGCTCTTCGCCAGCATGTATCAGCGCCGCCGTACGGCGTGCTGCATGAACGGCGGTGGTCCCGGCAGTGCGCTGTACAAGAGCACCGACGGTGGCGACACGTGGACCAAGGTCACCGGCTCGGGCTTCCCCACCGGCTCGCTCGGCCGCATCGCGGTGGACGTGTTCCGCGCCAGTGGCAACATCGTGTACGCCACGGTGGAGGCGCCCACGGCGACGCGCCCCGGCGCAGGCGGTGCGGGGGCCGCACCCGCGCCCACCGAGGAGATGACCAATGCGCCGGCCGGACAGGCGCAGGGGGCCACGGGCGTGTACCGCTCGCTCGACGGGGGCGCCACGTGGAGCAAGATGAGCAGCACCAATCCGCGCCCCATGTACTTCTCCAACCTGCGCGTCGATCCGGTGAACCCCGATCGCGTGTACATGGGTGGCGTGGGGCTGCACATGACGGTGGACGGCGGCAAGAGCTGGGAAACCGACGCCGCGCTCGTCATTCACGACGATATTCACGCCATCTGGATCAACCCGCGGAACCCCGATCACGTGCTCATCGGCGGCGACGGCGGGCTTGGCGTGAGCTACGACCTGAGCCGCTCCTGGCAGTGGCTGCCGAATCTACCGGTGGGGCTCTTTTACCATGTGAGCTACGACCTGGAGTGGCCGTACAACGTGTGCGGCGGCATGCAGGACAACTACGATTGGTGCGGGCCCAGCGCGTCGCGTCAGAACCGCGGCATCTTCAACTACGACTGGTTCCAGATCCTCGGCGGCGACGGCTTCGTGGCCATTCCCGATCTGCGCGACTCGCGCATCGTGTACACCGAGTCGCAGGACGGCAACATCGTGCGCCGCAACAAGGTGACCGGCGAATCGCGGCAGATCCGCCCCACCGCGCAGAACGTGACGAACGCGCAGCCGCGTGAGGCGTATCGCTTCCACTGGGATACGCCGCTCATGCTCTCGCCCAACGACCCGGGTGTGCTGCTCGCGGCGGCCAACAAGCTGTTCCGCTCGCGCGACCGTGGTGATTCGTGGGAAGCCATTTCGCCCGACCTCACGCAGAACGCCTCGCGCGACAGCATCGTGACGATGGGGCTCAAGGGGAGCGACATCACCATCGCGAAGCACGACGGCATTTCGCAGTGGCCGGCCATCGTGGCGCTGGCCGAGAGCCCCAAGCAGGCCGGCGTATTCTACACCGGCACCGACGACGGCACCGTGAGCGTGTCGAAGGACGACGGCAAGACGTGGACGAACATCACGAAGAACTTGCCCGGCTTCCCGGCGGGGCATGCGTTCGTGAGCGAAGTGGTGCCCAGCCGCTTCGATGCGGCCACGGTGTACGTCACGGTCGACAACCACCGGCTCAACGACTACGCGCCGTACGTGTGGGTGTCGCGTGACTATGGCGCGACGTTCACCGCCATCACCAGCGGGCTCGCGGGTGAAGTGATCAAGACGCTCACCGAGGACACGAAGAACGCCGACGTGCTGTACGTGGGTACGGAGACCGGCATCTTCCTGTCGCTCGACAAGGGCAAGTCGTGGCGCCGGCTCAAGGCCAACTTCCCCACGGTGCGCGTGGACGAGCTCACCATTCATCCGCGCGACAACGCGCTCATCGTGGCCACGCACGGGCGTTCGCTGTGGATTCTCGATCATCTCGAGCCCATCCAAGAGTACGCGGCGGCGCAGAAGGCGGAGGCGGCGCTGTTCACGCCCGGGCCGCAGCTGCAGTGGAAGAGCAAGGACGATCGCAACGACGAGTTCTGGGGGCATCAGTTCTTCACGGGCGAGAACCCGCCCGCCGAAGCGGTGCTGCAGCTGCATCTCAAGGCGCCGGCCAAGAACCCCATGCTGCGCGTGATGGACGGCAGCGGCGCACTGGTGCGTGAGCTGCCGGTGCCGGCGGCGAAAAACGTGGCCGGCATTCAGACCGTGTGCTGGGATCAGCGCGTGACGCCGGTGCCCGAGCTCAATACGGCGGCGCCGGGCGCCGGTCGTGGTGGTGCGGGCGGTGGTGCGGGCGCCGGCGGTCCCGGTGGATTCCCCGTGCCGCGTCGTGCGATTCCGGGGTATCCGGTGCAGCTGCCCGAGGTGGGTTACCTCGCCGACAACCCGTGTGCGCCGGCCGGCGGGCAGGGTGGTGGTGGCGGGTTCCGCTTCGGCGGCGGTGGCAATCAGGGCCCGCTCGTGTTGCCGGGCACGTACACCGTGGCGCTGATGGTGGACGGCAAGGAAGTAGCGCGCAAACCGCTCACGCTGGTGGCCGACCCCGAGGTGAAACTCACCGCCGAGCAGCGCGTGGCGTACAATGCGAAGGCGATGGAGCTGCACACCGCGCAGGTGGAGGGGAGCAAGGTCGCGCAGCCGTTGGCGGCATTGCAGGCACAGGTGGTGGCGATCACCGCGAAGGTCGATAGTTCGACCACGCTCGGCGCCGACGTGAAGGCCGAATGGGCGCAGTTCCGGAAAGACTTCGACGTACTGAAGGCGAAGTTCGGCGTGGGGCTCCCCGCGTTCGGCGGCGGCTTCGGTGGCGGTGGCGGGTTCGGTGGTGGCGGTGCCGGCGCCGACGCCAACGTGCTCACGCGAATCGGCACGGCAAAGAACAACATGCTGTCGGTGTGGGAAACGCCCAGCGATGCGCTGGTGAAGCAGGGTGCAGCGGCGCGTGCGGCGCTCGATGCCGCGGTGGCCGAAGCCAAGGCCTTCGCGCCGCGCATGAAGGCGATGAGCGACAAGCTCGCCGCGGCGGGCATCATGATGCCGGCGGGGAACTGACGGCGGCGTAGTAACTGGCCCCGGCTCACGGTGGCCCACGTCGATGTGGGCCACCGTCTTGCTGCCAGTCTGTTTTTTCCTTCCGGAGAGAGTTCTCTATGCGTTACGTCTTACCTGTCGCCATCAGCACTTTACTGGGTACACCAGCGGCATTGGTGCCTGCCGCAAATCTGAATGTGAAACTGGAACTGCCGCGTCTGAATGCGGCGGAATACCACAGACCTTACGTCGTGATCTGGATTGAAAAACCCGACCAGAGCTTTGCCGGCAATCTCACGGTCTGGTACGACGTGAAAGCACGCAACAATGGAGGCACAAGATGGCTGAAGGAATTACGTCAGTGGTGGCGTAAATCCGGCCGCGAACTGAACATGGCGGTGGATGGCCTCAGCGCCGCAACCCGCGCCGCCGGTGAACACCGCCTGACTTTCAGCACCGACAACTCCGTGCTCGGCCGGTTGCCTGCCGGTGAATATCAGCTGCTGGTGGAAGTGGCGCGCGAAGTCGGTGGCCGTGAAGTGGTGAAAGTGCCGTTTACCTGGGGTGGCAAGGGCGAATTCACCGCGGAAGCACAAGGCAGCCACGAAATCGGTACGGTGGCTGTAGAGATCAAGTAATCCGGATTGCCATCTAAGTCGTGACGCTGGCAATCCTGCCGCAATACAATTCGATTGCCCCCACGCCTGTATACGTGACTGTTCATCTGTATCTGCCTTTACACCAGACTGCGCCCCGCCCGCTGCCGGACGGGGCGCAGTCTGTGCGTTTGCGCGGCAGCACCATGGGCACGCACTGGCAGATCGATGCACTGATCCCACCCTCTGTGAACCGTGCTGTGCCGGAACAGGCGGCGCTGGATATCCTGCGCGACGTGAATGCGCAAATGTCGCACTGGGACCCGGATTCCGTGCTGTCGCGATTCAACCGCGCCGCTGCCGGCACTCGTGTGACCATTCCCGATGGGTTTTACACGGTGCTCGACTATGCGCTGTCTCTGGCGCAGCAAAGTGAAGGCGCACTGAATCCTGCGGCTGGCAAGCTGATTGATCTCTGGGGTTTCGGGCCGCAAGGCCGCCGTACCGAGGCGCCGGTGCAGACATCGGTACAGGCCTGTCTGGACGCCCAGGATTTTCGCGGGCTTCAGCCAGACCGCGTGACGAAATCCATCACACAACCGGGTGGTGTTGCGCTCGATTTGTCGGCCCTGGCCAAAGGGTATGCCGTCGATTTACTGGCGGAAATGCTGGAACAGCACAGCATACACAGTTATCTGGTAGAAGTCGGCGGCGAATTGCGCGGACTCGGCATCAAACCGGATTTCCAGCCGTGGTGGGTGGATCTGGAACAACCGGCGGAACAGGCCGACTGGCCGCTGCACCGCTTTGCGCTGCATGGTCTGGCACTGGCCACTTCAGGACAGTACCGTCAGCAATTCCGCGCTGATGGTCAGACGTACGGCCACACGATCGATCCGCGTACCGGCTGGCCGGTCAGCCACGGTACGCTGGCAGTCACCGTCTGCCACCCGCAATGCATGGTGGCCGACGCGATGGCGACCATTCTGCTGGTGCTGCCACCGGAACAAGCCCTTCAATGGGCAGAACACCATCAACTGGCGGCACTGATCGTGCACCGTACTTCTGCACATGCGCCCCTGACTGCCAGCGCCAGCACGCTGCTGCGTGCCATGGCGGAAATGCCGTGACCGCTCCACGCTGACATCATCAGCCTGAAACCCGCGCCTCCACCTCGGAGCGAGTGAGGCCTCGCAAAACGTCGATGCCAACGCCTTCGACGGCACACGCGGCGACCGCGGCGGCCATACGGAGCGCTGCCTGAACGTCTGGTGCGGTACCGGAGGCGAGCACCGCCACCAGTGCGCCGGCGAAGGCATCGCCCGCCCCCGTGGTATCCACCACCTGCGTCACGGGGTACGCGGCGATCGTGATGGGCGCGGCGCCGCGGCGATGAAGCGTCGCACCACGGGCGCCGTGCTTCACCACCACCATCGCGGGGCCGAGTTCGTGCAGCGCGTCCACGGTGTCACGGCCGTGGGTGGCGAGCCGCAGCTCCTCGTCGTCCACGAAGAGCAGGTGCACATGGGGCAGCAGCGTACGCACTGTTGCGCCTTCGCGCTCCCACCAGTGCGCCATGCTGTCGAGCGCAACCAGCGGCGTGGCGGGCCACTGCTGCCGGACGTGATCGAGCACATGCCGCTGCACGCGCGGATGCGTGCTCCCCAGCAGCACGGCGCCCGGTTCACCGGTGAGACTCACCGGCGGCAGCCGCCCCTCGGCCACACCGCGATCGCGCGTGAGCGTGGTGCGCTGCGCGCCGTCGTCGGTGTAGCGGGCGTGCCAGCGGAACGTCGGCCCGTCACGCACTTCCACGGCCGTGCAGTCAACCTGCGGCTGGTCGAGCACCTCCAACGGAAAGTCGGTGCCCACGGTGCCGGTGACCTGCACCGGCACGAACAGGCGCGCCGCGGCTGCGGCGTAGAGCGCCGAGCCGCCGGGCACATCGCGGTGGACACCCGTGCCCCGCTCGATGGTGTCGAGCGTGAGCGTGCCGCACACGAGCACCGATGGCTTCACCCGGCGACGAGGATGCCGGCCACGGTGGCGGTCATGAGCGACGCCAGCGCACCACCAAGCAGGGCGCGCAGCCCGAGCTGCGCGAGCAGCGAGCGCTTGGCTGGCGCGAGTTCACCCATGCCGGCGATCTGCATGGCAATGGAGCCGAAGTTGGCAAAGCCCGCCAGCGCGTAGCTGGCAATGATCAGCGAGCGCGGGGCAAGCGCACCGCTGCCCTGCAGATGATCGGCGAGCTGACGGAAGGCCACGAACTCGTTGAGCACCGTCTTCACGCCGATCAGTTCACCCACGGTGCGCGCGTCTTGCCAAGGCACGCCGATGGCCCAGGCAAGCGGGGCGAGCGCGCGTCCGAGCAGCCCTTGCAGCGTGAGCTCCGGCGCACCGGCCAGCGCGCCCACCCACCCGATACCGGCGTTGAGCATCGCGAGCAGCCCCAGGAACGCCACGAGCATGGCACCCACCTTGATGGCCAGGAACGCACCTTCCACGGCGCCGCGCCCCGCCGCGTCGATCACGTTCACGTCGGCCGACTGCTCCGATTCCACGCTGAGCGTGGTGGACGTTTCGGTGGCCTCGGTTTCGGGATAGAGCAGCTTGGCCACCACCAGCGCGGCGGGGGCCGACATCACCGACGCCGACACGAGATGCCCACCGATGGCCGGGAAGAACGGAGAGAGAAGCCCCACGTACGCCACCAGCAGGCCACCGCTGATGGAGGCGAGGCCGGCCACCATGAGCGCAAACACCTCGGAGCGGGTCATGCGCTCGAGATAAGGGCGCACCAGCAGCGGCGTTTCCATGAGCCCCAGGAAGATGCCCCCCGCCGTGGCGAGCGTTTCGGCGCCCGACGTGCGCATGGTGCGCTGCATGACCCACGCGACGCCGTGCACCACGCGCTGCATGAGGCGCAGGTAGTACAGCACCGCCATGAGCGACGAGAAGAAGACGATGGTGGGGAGCACGTGGAAGGCGAAGTACGCTCCCGCGCGCGCCGCCTGCGTGGCATCGGGCGCGAGCGGGGCATTGCCGCCCGCGGTGCCGGCGCCCACCGGGATGTTGTTGAACACCAGATCGCCGAAGAGGAACTTCGCGCCGGCATCCGAAAAGCCCATGATACGCAGCAGCGCGTCGTTCACCGCGCCGAAGAACCCGCCGGCGCCCGGCGTGAGCAGCACGACGGCGCCGAAGCACAGCTGCAGGGCGAGCCCCCAGCCGACGAGTCGCCACGAGATGGCGCGCCGGTCGCGGCTCAGCGCCCAGCCGAGGCCCACGAGGATGGCCAGGCCGGCCAGTGAGCGGAGTTGCGGTGGGAACATCAGATCGGGCCGCCGGTCATGCATCACGCTCCAACTGAAAGAAGAACGGCGCGGCCCCGCGCATGTCCATGAGGCCGAACACGGTGCGGTGGTCGATACGCCGGAACAGATCGATGATCGGCAGATGATCGTACACCATGGCCGCCGTGGTCACGCCCCGATACGTGATCGCCCGCAACCGGGCCCGCGGCTGGCGCGTGCGCAGCAACGGCGTGGCGAGGGCGAACAGCGTGCGTGACACCACATGCCGCGTCAGCGCGTGGTAGCGCGACAGCGAGAGCGGAATGCGCCGCGGATCGATGGCGTATCGCTGGCCGGCGCGATCCCGGAACACGAGCGGGTGTACCGCCTCGTCGTTCTCGAACGTCTTGCCGTACCACGCGTACGCCTCGAGCAAGCCGTCCATGTCGTGGCCAGTGGGCATGCCGGAGCCACGCCAGTGACCATGCATCTCCTGCGTGGTCACCGCCGGCAGCGCGTCGAAACGTGCCAGGGCCTCGGCCGTCGTCATGGTCAGTGTCATGGTCACCATCAGAGGGACTGGAAGGGGCACCGGGGTCGGCAGAGTACAAAGCGAGCCTACGGCATAATCACCGATCGCGCCAGATTCGGCGCCCGCGACAGCGCTACGTCACGCGACGATGTGGCCACCGGTGTCTCCCGGGTGCTACGTTCCCGCGCAATTTCCGCGCAGTTCCCGCGTCCTCAGGCCGACTCTCCACGCCCGCCATGCGCCGACTCCTCGCCTTCCTCGCCCTCGCGCCGTTCACCCTCTCGGCGCAGGCCAAGCCCCTGCTCACCCCGGCCGACTACGGCCAATGGCAGACGTTGGGGCAGTTCCGCCTCTCGCCGCGCGGCGACTGGGTGGCCACCGGCATCAGCCGCGTGAACGAGGAGAACGAGATCCAGCTGCGTGGCGGTCCGCGCGACACGACCATCATCGTGCCGTACGCCACGCAGCCGGCGTTCAGCGCCACCAACGCGTGGGTGGGCTATCTGGTTGGCGTCTCACCCAAGGGGCGTGACAGCCTCACCGCGGCGAAGAAGCCCGTGCGTACGCGCCTCGTGCTGCGGTCGCTCGCGGCCGGCACGCTGCTCACCGAACCCGATATCCAGTCGTTCAGCTTCAGCGCCGACGGCCGGTATGCCGCCGCCATGCGCTATCCCGCCGAGGGGAAGCGCGTGAGCGACGTGGTGGTGTACGATGTGGAGAAGGGCACGCGTTACACGCTGCCGCAGGTCGGCGAGCAGGCGTGGAGCGAACGGGACGCGCTGCTGGCGGTCACCATCGAAGGGGAGGCGGCCAGTGGCGCGAGCGTGCAGCTGTACGATGCCGCGACCAGCACGCTCAAGGTGCTCGCGACGGGGCCGTCGCCCTTCCGCGCGCTCGCGTGGCGCAAGGGCGCGCGTGATCTCGCCGTGCTGCAGTCCCGCCCCGACCCGGCGTTCCGCGACACGGCGTACGTGGCGCATCTGTTCACTGACGTGAGTGCGGCGTGCGCGTGCACGCCCACGACGCTCGACGCGAAAGTGGCGGTGCAGTTCCCGCAAGGGATGCGTATTGCGGAGCATCGCCGTCCGGTGTGGTCGGCCGACGGCCGCACGCTGTTCGTGGGTTTGCGCCCGCGTGAGCCGCAGGCCGCCGCGCTCAAGAAGAGCGAAGAGAAGCCCAGCGACGTGGAGATCTGGCACCCGAACGACGTGCGCATGCTGCGCCAGCAGATGGCGCAGGAATCGGCCGACCTGCGTCGTACCATCGTCGCCGCGTGGCACATCGCGCCGAACCACCTGCTGCCGCTCACCACCAACCTGATGGAGACGGCGACGATTCTCGAAGGCGGTCGTTACGTGACCGAGGCCGACACCAAGCCGTACGCGTGGGAGATGAAGTTCGGGCGCAACGTGACCGACGTGTACGCCATCGACGCCAACTCCGGTGCGCGCACGAAGGTCGTCACGCGCACGGCGCACTGGTACGGCGGCAACCCCACGGGCACGCACGTGGCCTACGGCGACGGGCGCGACTACTGGGTGGTGGAGCTCGCGACGGGCCGGCGCACCAATCTCACCGCGTCTCTCACGCGCAGCGGCAAGGCCGACTTCGTCGATCACGACGACGATCATCCCAATCCGGTGCCGCACCAGTTCGCGATCGCCGGGTGGTCGAGGGATGGCGCCACGCTGCTCGTGCACGACACGCACGACGTGTGGCAGCTGCCGCTCGGCGGCGGCGCACCGTCGCGGCTCACCAACGGCGCGGCGGAGGGCATCAGTCATCGGTTGGTGACTTTCGCGCCCTTCGGGGCCAGCGTGGCCGAGCGGGCGGTGGACCTCTCGGCGCCCGTGTACTTCACGCTCACCGGCCGCCGCACGAAGGCCAGCGGCTGGGCGCGCCGGCTGGCGAACGGCACGGTGGAGCGTGTCGCGTACGGGGATGCCGCGTATCGGGCGCTCGCACGGGCCGACAGCGCCGCGGTGGTGGCGTACGTGCGCGGCCGCTACGACACGTCACCGAACGTGTACGTGGGTGCCGATGTCGCGTCGGCGAAGGCCGTGACGGCGACCAACCCGTTCCAGGCGAACTATGCGTGGGGCAAGGTCGAGCTCATCGACTTCCGCAGCACTATTGGTCAGTCGCTGCAGGGGTTGCTGTACTATCCCGCCAACTACGATCCGGCGAAGAAGTATCCGCTCATCGTGTACACCTACGAGCGGCTCTCCGACGGGCTGCACAACTACATCGCGCCCAACCAGACGAATTACTACAACACGACGGTGTTCACGCAGCAGGGGTACTTCGTGCTGCACCCGGACATCGTGTTCCGGCCGCGCGAGCCGGGGCTTGGTACGCAGTACGCCGTGGAGGGGGCGGTGAAGGCCGTGCTGGCGCGCGGCCACGTGGACCCCGCGCGCGTAGGGCACGTGGGCCATTCGCAGGGCGGTTACGAGGCGGCGTTTCTTGGTACGCGTTCCAAGATGTTTGCCACGACCATCGTGGGTTCCGGCATCACCGACATGATCAGTTTTGCGGGGCAGCTGCATTGGAGCGGTGGCAGCGCCGAATTCGATCACTGGGAGACCGGGCAGTTTCGCATGCAGGTGGCGCCGTGGGAGGACTTCGGCGCGATGCTCGCGAACTCGCCGCTCACTACGGTGCACCGCATGCCGGCGAAGAGCATTCTCGTGATGATCGGCAGCGAGGACGGCACGGTGGAGCCGCGGCAGGGCACGCTGTTCTACAACTACGCGCGCCGGGCGGGGAAGCAGGTGGTGCTGCTGCAGTACCCGGGTGAGGGGCATGGCCTCACGAAGAAGGAGAATCAGCGCGACTACCAGACGCGCATCCTCCAGTGGTTCGGGCACTACCTCAAGGGAGAGAAGGCGCCGGAGTGGATCGTGCGCGGGCAGACGGCGCTCGAGCGGCGGGCGATTTTGGAGGCGAACAGGTAGGGGGGTGGGGGTGTTGAGCGGTGGTGGGTGCAATACCGAGTGCCCAGTTTGTCAGAGTGGCCAGGTAGTCTCAAGAGACAGGCGAGCATACCCCACGGCGAACACGTCCATGAGCGAACGCGAACTCTACATCGTGGAAGTGGATGGCTTCGAAGGCGAGCAGACTCGCATCGTGCTATCTGCTTCCTCAGGGGCATCAATCAGTGCGCTGTATTGCATCGCTGCGCGCAATGAGAAGACCGGTGTTCTCCAGTTCGTCGACTACGGATACGAAACGTTGGAAGAAGCTCGCGCCGCGTGGCCAGACGCCAGCTAGCACTCCCCTGGCGAAGTAGGTTCCCGCGCCCCTAGCTTCACGCCATGACCGCACCCAATGACAATGCGCGCCAGTCGGCATTCTACGCATCGCCAATCCCGCAGTTCCTCGATACCGACGAGGCGACCGTGCTTGGACACCTCGCGGGCGGTAGCGGCCTTGCGATAGACGGAGCGCAAACGGAAGCGTGGAAGGAACAGGTGCGTGTCCTCAAGCAGACGCTCCCCGGACTTGATGGGTCGCTGTTCCTCGAATTCGATGTGCCACGACTCGGAAGCCGGATTGACGGTGTTATCCTCGCGAACTCGGCGGTTGTGCCCGTCGAGTTCAAGGTGGGGGAGCATCGCTACGTCAAGAACGACTACAATCAGGCGTGGGACTACGCGCTCGACCTCAAGAACTTTCACGAGGCGAGCCAAGACCTGCCCATCTTTCCGGTGCTCTGCGCGACGAATGGCGCGAACCCCGAGCACAGTTGGGAACGCCCACACGCTGATGGGGTCTATCCGCCGCTCAAGGCCAACGCCTCCACGATCGGCGAAGCTGTTCGCTCAGCCATAGCCCTCGCGCCATCGGCACCGGTAAATGGCGACGCATGGGGCAGGGCGCCCTACCGGCCGAGCCCTACGATCATAGAGGCTGCCAAGGCGCTGTACGCACGCCACTCCGTGCAATCCATCGCGCGGTCGGATGCCGGTGCTCGGAATCTCCACGTCACCACGCAATGTGTTGAGGAGATCATTGCCCGCAGTCGGGCGCAGCGCGAAAAAGCGATCGTCTTCGTGACCGGCGTGCCCGGGGCAGGCAAGACGCTCGTGGGGCTCAACATCGCTACGCAGCACCTCGGTCACGATGAGAGCCACGCGGTCTTCCTCTCCGGAAACGGGCCCCTTGTCGCCGTGCTACGTGAGGCGTTGGTCGAAGACGACGTCCAGCGCCAACGTGCGCTAGGTGCCATCCCAGAGCGTAAGGGTATGGTGCGCCAAAAGGTGAAGCCATTCATCCAAAATGTTCATCATTTCCGCGACGAGGGGCTCCGCAGCGCAGCGCCACCCATCGAGCATGTCGCCATCTTCGACGAGTCGCAGCGGGCGTGGAATCGTGAGAAGACAGCACAGTTCATGAAGCAGCGGAAGGGTGTGGCCGATTTCGATAAGTCTGAGCCTGAGTTCCTCATTTCGTACATGGACCGCCACCAGGATTGGGCGGTAATTGTGTGTCTCGTGGGTGGCGGCCAAGAGATCCACACGGGTGAGGCAGGCATTGGTGCGTGGTTGGATGCGGTGCGCGACCAGTTTCCGCGCTGGCATACATACATCTCCCCTGAACTACACGACTCCGAATACGCTGCTGGCAATGCGATCGAGCGATTGGGAGCGAATGCCCACGTAGAGACGCAGTATGCGCTTCACCTCGCGGTGTCCATGCGCTCGTTTCGGGCCGACAAGGTATCGGGGTTTGTGAAGGCCGCGTTGGATGCAGATGAGGACAAAGCGCGCGAATTGCTCACTGAAGTGCTGAAGACGTACCCTATGATTCTCACGCGCGACCGTACTATCGCGAAGAAGTGGGTGCGCCAGCAGGCACGCGGTAATGAGCGCTTTGGACTCGTTGCCTCATCACAGGCGCAGCGTCTCAAGGCCTACTGCATCGACGTGCGGGTTGATGTGGACCCAGTGAAGTACTTTTTGGCCGATCGCGCAGATACCAGGTCGTCGTTCTATCTCGAAGACGCCGCCACCGAGTTTCAGACGCAAGGGCTCGAGCTCGACTGGACGATGATGAGCTGGGATGCCGATCTACGCCACACGAATGGACGGTGGTCGTATCACAACTTCCGAGGCGATCGGTGGACCACCGTGCACAACCCTGATCGGCAGCGATACCTGCTCAACGCCTATCGCGTGCTGCTCACTCGGGCTCGGCAGGGGATGGCAGTATTCGTACCAAAGGGAAGAAAATCCGATGCGACGCTCCAGCCCGAGAACTACGACCAGACGTTTCGCTACCTCGAATCGCTAGGAATGCCGGCGCTGTGAAGGTCTGGTTTTTGGTCGGCGATCATTTCGACCAAGCGCTGGTCCGACGTCCAACACCTTCGGACCAGCGTAGCAATGCTCGTAATGTCGCCCGCCCCTTACCGCCGGATCATCGTCACATCCAGCAACTGCTGCCGTACGACGTTCTCCTTCCCCGCCTTCGCCAGCGCGGCCCACAGGCGCTGTACGGTCTCCGGGTCCACCAGCCCGGCAGGTGAGCCACCGACGCGCGGAGTGCCCATCCCCGCACTCGTGCGGAAGGCGTCCACCGCGGCCACCACGTCGGCGGTGTAGAGGTTGGCGTCGGGCATGCGCGGCGTGAGTGTTTCACCGGCCTTGTAGTAGCCGAGCGCGTTGAGCATCACCTTGAGCTGAAACACGTCGCCGCCGGAGAACTGCTCGAGCGTGCGATACCCCAGCGTCTGCGACACGGCGTCGTACACGCGGCGCAGCTCGGCCAACGGCTGCGCGTGCTCGCAGATGTTGATGTTCACCGTCTGCCCGTCGGTGCGCCGCGACATGCCGGGGCGCGGGTCGGCCACCACCACGGCGGCCGAGGTGCGCAGCCCGTGCCGCTTGTCGCCGCCCAGCTCGAAGCCGGCGTCGAGCGCGCTGATGAGACGATCGGCCAGGTGGCGCGGCGATCCCTCGCTCGCTTCGAAGTCCTTGGCCACCGCGTCGATGACCTGTGGCCCCACGAGGATGTTCCCCTGCGTCACGTACCATTTGCCGGCGCGGTGCCCCGCCCACGCATTCGGGCCGGTGCCGGTGTGCTGCGCGCTACGGCCGTCGATGGCGATCACGCCCACCTGTCGCTGCTGAAAGCCGCTGTCGGCCGCGAGCAATCGCTTGAGTGCCGCGTCGGGCGCGTCACCCTTGGCCAGCGCGTCGAGCAGTTCGGTGCCGTACTCCGTGCGCGTGCTGGCCTGCGTGGCCACTGCGCCCACGCCCTTCCGCACCCACGGTACCCCATTGCCCACACACGGCACACGCGTGGTCACCGCCACGCCCACTTCACCGGTGCGCGGGTCTACTGCGGCAATGGAGAAGGTGTGAAACACCGGGCCGTCGCGCCACGCGGCGGGCTCCTGCGCCGCCACGGGACGAGCGGTGGCCAGCAGGGAGACGAGGGCGACGATGTGGCGGGAGAGGCGCATGACAGTACGGGCGGGGGTGAGTGTGCGCGGAGAACCAAGCGG
>DCZC01000196.1:33042-34871 GCA_002331565.1 Gemmatimonas sp. UBA2094 | reverse complement strand
TGCCCGGAGCGGATGCCCGGAGCCGAACGTGCTGCCGTCAGGGCTCGCCGAGTGCGTTGCGGATCGCCTGCAGTACGAGGATATCAGCCGAATCCAGTGGGCGCCCGGTCCGCTTGGAGGCGATGAGCGTCTCCAGAGCCGCCGTGGGGATAGGTACGCCTTCGCCGTCGAACACCGCAATCTACCGCCCGGCCTCACCCCACTCACTTCATCGCCGGCCCGCTGAACCACACCCCGTTCGGCGCCTCCGAACGCGCGGCGGCGATGTCGGGCCATCCGTCGCCATCGAGATCGCCGATGGCGACGCCATAGACCGAGCCCTTGCCGTCGCCCCACGGCGTATCGGCAAAGCGCGGAAGCCGCGCGCCGCCGCCGTTGAAGAGTACCGAACCCACCGCCTCCTGCCGCCCGACGACGATGTCGGCTCGGCCGTCGCGATTCATGTCGGCTACGGCCACGGAGTATGGCGCCCCGCCCGACGAAGCGAGCGCGACCGGCGCGTCGAAGGCACGGCTGCCGGCCCCGAGGTAGACGAACAGCCCCCGCTTCTCGTCGCCCACCACGAGATCGACCGTGCCGTCGCCGTTGATGTCCGCAGCGGCGGCGGCGCGGATCTGTGACACCGACGGGCCGACCGGCATGGGCGCCTCGCGGAACGTGCCGGTGCCGTCGTTCCAGAAGATCAGGTTCTGCCCGCCGTCGCGGTGCGGCACGAAGAGGTCGGCTTTGCCGTCACCGTCGAGATCACGGGCCACGATGATGGTGGCCGACTGTGTCGCCAACGGCGCGCACGACGGAAACGCGCCCGCCCCGTTGTTGAGGCACACGTAACTCGGTCGCGGCGCGGCCGGGTTGGAGCTGCGGTTGGCCACGATGAGATCGGGGCGCGCGTCGCCGTTGAGGTCGGCGACGGTGACATACCGCGTATTCCATGTCGCCTCGCCGAAAGTGCCGCTCACCGTGAAATGCCCGGCGCCGTCGTTGCGGTACACGAGCTTGCGGTCGGGATTGTCGTTGCTGGCCACAATGTCGAGATCCCCGTCGCCGTCGAGGTCGGCGAGAGCCGCCGAGTAGGTGCGATCGGGGAGTTCGGTGAGCGGCGTCGCGGTGAAGTGTCCCGCGCCATCATTGCGCATGATCATGTCGACCAGTGGCCAGTGACGCCCCTTGGCGAGCACCACGTCGAGCGTGCGGTTGCCGTCGATATCGCCGAGGCTCACGCTGGCGGAGGTCTCGCTGGTGGACTCCAGCAGGAGTACCCGGTCGAAGACGCGGGGTGCGCCGGATTGCCTGGTGAGCGCGGTGCTACCGGTTGCGCACAGCGTGAGCACGACGGATGCGCCGAGCCAGCGGCGGTAAGGAGACAGGTTCATGCGCACAAGCTACGGACGCGCGGTACATTCTGCAGCACGTTCAACCCTTTTGGAGGTGTCATGCAGCATCGTGCGACCGTGATGATGGTTGGCCTTTTCGCGCTACTCGGCCCACTGGAGGCCAAGGCGCAGGCTCGCGAGGTGCTCAACCCGCCCGGGCTCGCGCCGCTCGTGCCGGCGTACTCGGTGGCGATTCGCTCGGGCGATCAAGTGTTCGTGTCGGGAATGACCGGCATGAAGCCCGGGACGCAGGACATCGTGGACGGTGGCGTGGCCGTACAAACCCGCCAGACGCTGGAGAACATCCGCACGGCGTTCAAGTCCGGCGGCGCCACCATGGCCGACGTGGACGAGTGCACGGTGTTCCTCACCAACATGGCCGACTACGCCGCGATGAATGCGGTGTACATCGAGTTCTTTCCGGTGAATCCTCCGGCGCGCGCGACCGTGGCGGTT
>DCZC01000196.1:29955-32775 GCA_002331565.1 Gemmatimonas sp. UBA2094 | reverse complement strand
GCGAGCCGTTCGACGTGGCCAAGCATCTCACCTCGGACCGGCTGAGGGAGAAGCTGGGAATCTGACGGCGCTGTATGTTTGCTGCACTCGCCACCTGCTTCCCGCGGCATCACTCCCCAGCCGGACTATCGGTCATGACGTCACGCGTACGCGCGCTCGCTGTCTCCGTGTTTACCATGTTCGTGCTGACCGCGTGTCGCCCCTCCGCCACGCCGCGTGCGGCGACCGCGATTCCGAGCCGGCCGAACATGGTGTTCGTGCTGCTCGACGATGCGCGCTATGACGACCTCATCGATCATCCGTTCGCCGAACTGCCGAACCTCAAGCGCCTCGTGCGCGAGGGGGCGAGCTTCACCAACTTCCACACGTCGGCGCCGCTCTGTTCGCCAAGTCGCGCCGTGTTCATGACGGGGCAGTATCCGTACCGGAACGGCATCGTGGACAACGGTGAGCGAGCCGAGCAGAGTCACCGCATCGTCACGTTCCCCAAGCTGCTGCACGACGCCGGCTATCGTACGGGGTTCTTCGGCAAGTGGCACATGGGGCACGCCGATGACTCGCCGCGCCCGGGGTTCGACCGCTGGGTGAGCTTCGTGGGGCAGGGGGTGTACTTCGACCCGGATCTCAACATCGACGGCAAGCCCGCGAAGGCGCGCGGCTACATGAGCGAGATCCTCACCGAACACGCGGTGTCGTTCATCGAGTCGGCGCCGGACACGCAGCCGTTTCTGGTGGTGATGGCGCAGAAGGCGGTGCATCCGGAGACTTATCCCAACTTCGTGCGCTCGTTTCCGCCGGCGCCGCGCGATGCGCAGCAGTATCACGACGCGACCATTCCGCACGGCCCCAGCTGGCGCGCGCCACTCACCGGCAAACCGGCGCTGCAGCGGCCGTACGACGTGTCGGATCCGCGCAGCCCCGCCGGCGGGTTGCCCGACTCGGTGGTGCGCGACCGGCTGCGCATGCTGAGCGCGATCGACCGCAGCCTCGGCGAACTGGTGGCCACGCTCGAACGCCGCGGGCTGCGCGACAACACCGTGATCGTGGTAACCAGCGATCAGGGATTCTTCTACGGTGAGTTCGGGCTCGCGCAGGAACGGCGGCTCGCTTACGAACCCAGCATCCACATTCCGTTCATCATGCGGTATCCGCGTTTGGCCAAGCCCGGCTCGCAGCCGCGCACACTCGCCAGCAACGTGGATGTGGCGCCCACGTTGCTCGCGCTCGGCGGCGTCTCGGCGCCGGCATCGATGGACGGCCGCTCGCTGTTGCCGGCGCTTGCGGCCGATACGGCCCAGGTACGCAAGGAGCTGCTGGTCGAGTACTACTCGGATACCGAGTTCCCCCGCGTGAAGGGGATGGGGTACAAGGCGGTGCGCACCAGCCGCTACAAGTACATCCGCTACGACGAATTGCGCGGCATGGACGAGGTGTACGATCTGGTTAAGGATCCACACGAACTCGACAACTTGTACCCGAACCGCGTGCCGCCCGCCGTGATGGCCGATCTCACGGCGCGGCTCGACAAGCTGCTGTCGGCGCGGTGAGCCGGCGGGTTACGGCGCCCGATCATCCACCCCCTTACACGATCACCTCGTCATGCTCCGCAAACTGCTTCTGGGTGTCGTCATCCTCATCGCAGCCGTGCTGCTACTGGCCACGCGGCAACCCGATACCTTTTCGGTCGAACGCCGAATCGTGGTGAACGCGCCACCGGAACGCGTGTTCGCGCAGATCAACGACTTTCACGCCTGGGAAGCCTG
Organism: Gemmatimonas sp. UBA2094; assembly: GCA_002331565.1. Classification (GTDB taxonomy): domain Bacteria; phylum Gemmatimonadota; class Gemmatimonadetes; order Gemmatimonadales; family Gemmatimonadaceae; genus Gemmatimonas. The sequence continues at coordinate 31,012 of DCZC01000196.1, read as the reverse complement.
GTCGCCGTGGGCGAAACTCGACCCGGCGATGCAGGTGACGTACAGTGGCGCCGCGCAGGGGATGGGCGCCGTGTACGAATGGCGCGGCAACAGCGATGTGGGGGAAGGGCGCATGGCCATCAAGTCGGCCACGGCGCCAAGCGAGGTGATGATCGCGCTCGATTTCCTCACGCCGTTCGAGAGCCACAACGTGACCACGTTCATGCTCACGCCCACGGAGAGCGGCACCGAGGTGATCTGGACGATGAAGGGGAACGCGGAGTACGTGACCAAGCTCATGACGATGTTCGCGAGCATGGACAAAATGGTAGGGCCCGATTTTTCCCGTGGCCTCAAGCAGCTCAAGGCCGTGGTGGAGCGCCCGTAGCGATGCCCACGCCAAAGATCCCGCTGCCGCCAGCCCCGAAGGCCGGCGAAAAGATCAAAGGCCCCGCCTCGTACTTCCCGAGCATCGAGAAGACGTACGGCCAGCCCATGCGCCACTGGCTCGATCTCGTGGCCACGCTGCTGGACACGCAGGGGTTGCTCACCGCTCATCCCCCGTTCTGATGCTCGACGTCCTCCGCAGGCTCATCCGCGACAGCGTTCAAGGCTCCGTTCCGGCCCACACGCCGGTGCACGCACACGACGTGCGTGTGGCCGCGTGTGCCCTGTTGCTCGAACTGGCAAACAGCGATGGGGAGTTCAGTGACGCCGAACGCGAGCGCATCCGCGACATCCTGCAGCGGCACTTCGGAGTGGACGAGGCCGGCGCCGACGCGCTGATGGCGGAAGCAGCCAGCGCGGCGCGCGACGCGGTGGACGACTTCCTCTTCACGCGTCAGGTGGTGCGCGAGTACGACGTGGCGCAGCGCATGGTGCTGGCGGAACTCATGTGGCAGGTGGTGCTCACCGACGGCGTGCTGGCCGAGCGGGAGAGTTACCTCATGCGCAAGCTCGCCAACCTGCTGCAGCTCGAGCCCGCCTTTCTTTCGGAAGCGCGAAAGAAGACCGAGCGCGCTCAGGGTGAGCCGTAACGCGCGCGCAGCACCTTGAAGGCCGCCTCGAGTTCGGCCGG
>DCZC01000196.1:29310-29577 GCA_002331565.1 Gemmatimonas sp. UBA2094 | reverse complement strand
CGGCTGAACTTGGCCGTGAGCACGTTCGCGCCCACGTTGATGGCCACCTGCGACAGGCCGCCGTCGCAGAGCCCGGAGAACATGCACACCACCGTGATGGCGGCGGAGAGTCCCTGCTGCTTGCGCGCCTGCTCGGCGCCGTGCGAGAGGCGAGCATGCGCCACTTCGTGGCCCAGCACGCCAGCCAGTTCCGATACATCGCGGGCGGTGTGCAGCAGGCCGGTGTGCACGTACACGAAGCCGCCGGGGAGTGCGAATGCATTCACG
>DCZC01000196.1:27828-28903 GCA_002331565.1 Gemmatimonas sp. UBA2094 | reverse complement strand
GCGGATACGCGTGACTACCGGTCGTGGATCGGTCATCCGATTCATGAGTGAAAACATGGCTGCGTGGTCAATACCAAAGCGCCGCTCAAAGGTTTCGTAGATAGCGCGCCGGATCGGCCAGAATATGACACGTGAGCTGCGCGTACTCGATCTGCTCGCAGGGCACCGGCTCGATGCGTTCGTCGTCTACGCAGAGTCATTACCTTTCCGGCGTGATCGTTTTCAACCCCGCGCCGTCCGAGAGCGAGCGCCCCACGCGCTTTCCCACCCCGTTCGACCGCAAGGCCGTGCATCCGCTCGCCCGCCGCGCGGCCACGGAACTCATGGCGGAGTTGGCGCAGCATCACGCGACGCCGTGGCGTCTGCACGAGCCGGCGAACGGCAAGATGTTCGGCGTGCTGGTGGTGGCGGCGGCCGACGGCACGCTGGGGTATCTGCGCGGCTTCTCCGGCATGATCGGCGGGCAGTGGGACATCCCCGGGTGGGTGCCGCCCACCTTCGATCGCGCGGCGCGCGATATCGTGTGGGGCCCGGGCGAAGTGGAGATGCTCGACTACACGGCGCGTCGCGCCGCGCTGGTGGCCGGTATGCCGCCGGATGAGCACAGTGCCGAGGCCAAGCGCCTCGCGAAGGCCGCGCGCGCCCTCGATGCCGAGCGCACCGCGCGGTCACGCGTGCTGATGGCGCAGATCCAGGCCTGCTACCACCTGCCCAGCGCGCAGGGGGACGTGCGCGCGCTGCGCGACATCTTTGCGCCGGCCGAGCCGCCGGCCGGCGCCGGCGATTGTGCCGCCCCCAAGTTGCTGGCGCAGGCGTACGCGCTGGGGCTCACACCGCTCGCGCTCGCGGAGTTCTGGTGGGGCGCGACATCGGCCACGGGCGATCGTCGCGAAGGGGTGTTCTACGCGGCCTGCCGGGGCAAGTGCCTCCCCATTCTCACGCACATGCTCGCGGGGCTGCCCGTTGATCCGCCGCCGCTGTTCGGTGCCGCCGCCATACCCGCCGATGAACCGCGCACGCTGTACGAGGACGCGCATCTGCTCGTGGTGAACAAGCCCAGCGGGCTGCTCACCGT
>DCZC01000196.1:26764-27579 GCA_002331565.1 Gemmatimonas sp. UBA2094 | reverse complement strand
GACCGGGCCGCTGGTGGTGCACCGGCTCGACATGGATACGTCGGGGGTGCTGCTGGTGGCGAAGTCGCTCGAGGTAGCCAAGGCACTGCAGCGGCTGTTCGCCCTGCGCGAGATGGAGAAGCACTACGTGGCCGTCCTCGATGGAGAGGTGACCGGCGACCACGGGCACATCACGCTGCCGTTGCGGGTCGACATCGACGACCGTCCGCGCAACATCGTGGATTCCGTACACGGAAAGCCAGCGCACACCGAATGGCAGGTGACCTCCCGCGCGCCGGGGCGCACGCGCGTGCGTTTCACGCCGCATACGGGGCGCTCGCACCAGTTGCGCGTGCATGCGGCGCATCCGGACGGGTTGAACGCGCCCATCCTCGGCGACCGGCTGTACGGTTACGCGCCTCCCGACGACGACGAGCGTCTCCTGCTCCATGCCGAGCGGCTGGCCTTCGTACATCCGGTCACCGGCGCGCCGGTGGCCGTAACGGCGCCGGCGCCGTTCTGAGCGTGCGCGACCGGGCAGCTGCAATGATCGCACCGACCGTGCTCACCACTGCTGAATGGCAGGCACGCGCCGCCGCCCATCTCGCGCGTGTGCAGCCGTACACAGTGCCGCGCCGCGAGCGCCGTGCACGCGGCGCGTCGCATCCGGTGCACGACTTCCTCTTCCAGTACTACAGCTACTCGCCGGGCAAGCTCGAAACCTGGCATCCGGCGTCGCACGAGGCGCTGGAAGACACGCCGGCAACACGTGTGCAGTTCGGCGAGCCGGTCTATCGCGCGCAGCGGGGCGTGGTGCAACGGCTGGGCGCCGATAT
>DCZC01000196.1:26343-26527 GCA_002331565.1 Gemmatimonas sp. UBA2094 | reverse complement strand
GCAACCGCACGCCCCATTTCGGCTGCTACGGGATGCACGAATGGGCCATGGTGTACGGCGGGCACGATATCCGTCATGCTGGTGTGGCGCCGCTGCGATTGCCGCAGGCGGAGATCGATGCCTTCGTGGAGAGCCGGCCGGTGGCGTGCAGCCACTTCGATGCCTTCCGGTTCTTCGCGCCGGA
>DCZC01000196.1:12260-26029 GCA_002331565.1 Gemmatimonas sp. UBA2094 | reverse complement strand
AGCGATCTGCTGGCTGATGCGTTCGAGCTGGCGATGGCGCTGCGCGATCTCGACATGCAGGCGGGCCCGTACGACCTCCGGGCGTTCGGCGTGGAGCCCGTGTGCATCGAAACGGCGGAGGGGCGCGACGCGTATCAGCGCCGCCAGCGGGCGTTGAGCGAGCGGGCGGCGGCATTGCGGCACCGCCTGATCGCGGCGCTCGACCCCGTGCTCAGACCGGCCGCGGTGACCTCGTCGTAACATTCCGGTGGTTGCCGTGGTGATTGCACCCGGCAGATTTCCGCTGTATGCGATCTCTGCTCTCTCTCATCGCCGCCGCCCTCATGTTGTCGGCGTGCCATGCGTCCCGTGCGCGCGGTACCGCGCCGGCGTACAAGGCGGTGTTCGTCCTGGTGGACGGAATTCCCGCCGACGTGGTGGAGCGCGTTCCCACACCGTTTCTCGATGCGATTGCCCGTGAAGGCGCCTACGCGCGCGCCCACGTGGGCGGCGAGCGCGGCGGGCCGACCGAAACCCCGACCACTTCGGCGCCGGGCTACATGAGCCTCCTCACGAGCACCTGGGCCAACAAGCACAACGTGTGGGACAACGGCAACCAGAGGCCCGATTATCGCTTCTGGAATCTGTTCCGCATCGTGGAGACCGCCGACTCGACGCGGAAAACCGCCATCTTCTCCACGTGGCTCGACAATCGGACGGTGCTCATCGGTGAAGGCCAGCCCGACGCCGGAAATTTCCGCCTCGATCATGCCGTGGACGGCTTCGAGCTCGACACCGTGGCATACCCGCACGACCGCGCCAAGCGCTACATCCTCGCCATCGACCGGCACGTGACGGACGAAGCCGCCAACTATATCGCGCGCACCGGTCCGGATCTGTCGTGGGTGTATCTCGAGCACACCGACGACGTGGCGCACGCCACCGGTGACGGTCCCGACTTCGATGCGGCTGTGCAGCGTGCCGACAGCCTGGTGGGGCGTATTCATGCTGCGGTGAAGCAGCGCGAACGGATCGGGGAGCGCTGGATGATGGTGGTGACCACCGATCATGGCCGCGACTCGGTGAGTGGCCGCGGCCACGGGGGGCGTTCGACGCGCGAGCGCACCACCTGGATCGTGACCAACCAGCGGCCCCTGACGCCGCGGTTCACCCGCGGCGACGCGGCGATCGTGGATATCGCGCCCTCGATCCTGCACTTCCTGCGGGTGCGTGCGCCCGCTGCCGTGGCGACGCAGATGGAAGGGGTGTCGTTCCTCGCCCGTGACTGACCTGCTAGCGCCCGCCCTTGTGCACCACGCCGCCCTTCATGACGAAGGTCACCTTTTCGAGGCGGCGCACGTCATCGAGCGGGTTCCCTTCCACCGCCACGATGTCGGCCCACTTGCCCGTGGTCACGCTGCCCGCATCGCGTGAAATGCCGATGAGCGCCGCCGCGTCGCGTGTGGCACTCAGGATGGCCTGCATGGGCGTCGCGCCCAGAATCTCCACCATGTAGCTGAATTCTTCGCCGTTGCGCCCGTGAATGTCGCTGGTGGCATCGGTGCCGAAGGCGAACGGCACGCCCGCCTGAAACGCGGCGCGCAACCGGGTGCGCCGTTCGGCGGCAATGGCCTTGGCCTTCTCCACCGCGTACGGCGGATACCCCTTCTTCGCGCCGTCCTTCACGATTTCCTCGAGGATGATGAGCGTGGGCACGAGATACGTGCCCTTCTGCTTCATCAGGGCGCCCTGTTCGGCGGTCACCAGCGAGCCGTGCTCGATGCTGGCCACGCCCGCTTCCACGGCCGCGGTGAGTCCGGCCCCACCGTGCGCGTGCGCCATGACCTTGCGTCCCAGCCGCGCCGCCTCGTTCACGGCCTCGCGCAGCTCGGCGTCGCTGAACTGCGAGGCGGTGGGCGCATCGCCTTGCGACAGAATACCGCCGGTGGCGACGATCTTGATCTGGTCGGCGCCGTACTTCACGTGATGGCGTACCGTCTGTCGCACGCCGTCCACGCCATTCACGATCGTGCCGGTACCGGGGAGCTGCACTTCGGGGCTGTAGCCGTTCACGTCGGCGTGACCGCCGAGAATGCCGAGGGCAGGGCCGGCGGCAAAGATGCGGGGACCGGGAATGATGCCGCGGGCGATCGCCGATTTGGCCGCCACGTCGGCGAAGCCCGGGGCGCCGGCCTCGCGCACGGCGGTGAAGCCCGCATCGAGCGTCTTGCGGGCGTTCACCGCGGCCCAGATGCCCGCATGCGCGGCGGTTTCCTGGATGGCCGCGAGGTCGCCACCATCGGAGTCGATGCTCGTGAGGTGCGTGTGCGTGTCGATGAAGCCCGGGAGCAGCGTATGGCCCGCGAGGTCGATCACCTTGGCGCCACGGGGCGCGGTGACTCGGCTGGCGGGGCCGGCCTCCACGATGCGATCGCCACGGACGACCACCACCGGCTGCTCGATGACCGTACCGTCACCCACCACCAATCGGGCGGCGCGGATAACGGTCGTGGCCGTTTCCTGCGCACCGGCGATGGTGGCAGGCGCGGCCGCGAGGATCGCGGTGCGGAGCAGGACACGGGCGATGTGACGGAACGGCATGGGACCTCACGGGCGTGGGAGCGATGCGATGCGCATGGCGTCGAGGCGCAGTGCTTCGAGATTACGCTGCGCCAAGGCGGAGCGCGAGTCCTGCGCCGGGCAACGTGCAGCGGCGGGCCGTGAACGCTCGGGCAACCGTGCGCGTTCACCCGATATGACTACCTCTCTCATGCGGCGCGTGATGTGTTCCGCGCTGGTTGCCGCATCGGCTGCGAATGCCGCCCCAGTTTTTGCCCAAGCCGGCGGTGCCCGTATCGATCGCGCGGAGCATCGCGAATATGTCATCACCGATTTCAAAACCGAAAGCGGGGTGACGCTCCCGAAGGCGAAGGTGGTGTACGGTACCTACGGCCACCTCAACGCGGCGCGCGACAACGTGGTGCTGCTGCCGTCGCACTACATGGCCAACCACCACGGCTACGAGTGGCTCATCGGGCCCGGGCTGGCGCTCGATACCACGAAACTGTTTCTGGTGGCTACCGAACTGTTCGGCAACGGCAACTCGTCATCGCCAAGCAATACGCCGGAACCGTGGCACGGCCCGCGCTTTCCGGTCACCACCATCCGTGACAACGTGCGGGCCGTGCACGACCTGCTGGTGAAAGATCTGGGCGTGACGCACCTGCGGGCGGTGATCGGTTTCTCGATGGGGGCCCAGCAGGCGTTCCAGTGGGCGGTGAGTCATCCTGCGTTCGTGGACCGTGTGATCGCCACGGCCGGGACGGCAAAGACATACGGGCACGGCATTGTGCGCCTCGAAGGACAGATTGCCGCGCTCACCGCCGATTCGGCGTTTCGTGGCGGTGAATACACGGCGCCCCCAAAGGCCGGGCTTGCGGCTTTCGGCATGGTGTGGGCCGCCTGGTTGTACTCCCAGGAGTGGTGGCGCAGGGAGCTGTGGCGCAGCAACACGCCAGCGGGCACCACCTTCGACCAGGTCATGAACGGCTTCCGCACGCGCTTCGGCGCCGACGCGAACGACTACATCCTGCAGGCGCGCACCTGGCAGCGGCACAACGTGGGCGACACGCCGGGCTTCGACGGCGATGTGGAGAAGGCGCTGCGCTCGATTGGCATGCCCGTGTTGTACATGCCATCGGAGACCGACCTGTATTTCCCCGTAGCCGATGCGCGCTACGAAGCGCAGTTCATCCGGCGCGTGCAGCTCACGCCCATACCGTCGCTGTGGGGACATCCGGCGGGGGCGGCGGCGAACCCGCAGGACAAGGCGTTTCTCAACGCTACGATCGCGAGGTTTCTCGCCGAGGGCAGCCGCTGAATCGCCTCAACGCGTGCGCAGCGCCTCGCATTTCATCGCCTGCAGGCACAGGGTATCACCGCCGCGTGGCAGCTTGCCGTTCGGGGCCAGCACACCGTCCATCCGCAGATGCGCGATGGACGGCCCCTGGTTCGTCATGGTGACGAGCGTGAGATGATCGAAGGCCATGGGGTCCTTCGCGTTCTGCCCGCCGCCGGTGGTGCCGAGCGTGAAGTACTCGCGCCCTTGCCGCTCGCTGCGGGCAAACGAATGCACGTGGCCACTGAACACCGTGTACGGCCGGCTGGCGAGGGCCGCTTCGATGGCGCGGAAGCCGGGGCTGTTCGTGCTCTGCCACACCGGTTTGTGAAAGAACAGGAAGGTCCAGCGCACATCGGGGTGCTGCGCGAGGGCACGCGTCACGTACGCTGCCTGTTCCTCCCCGATGTTGCCGGCGACCCGCTCAGGCATGCGGTAATACTCCATCGTGTCCGTGTTCGTGATGCCGTTGCGATCGGCCTGAATGGCCCGTGAGCGGGCCACGAAGATCTGCTGCGCGCGTTCCGGCGTGAGATCCTCCGTGTCGAGCACGAGGAACAGCACGTTCTTGTACACGAACGAATACCACGTGGGGCCGTAACGCGACCGCCAGACGTCGCGCAGCACCGTGCCGGTGAGATCGTGGTTGCCGCCCACGCGGAAGAACGGCGCCTCGAGCGTTTCGACGCGACGATCGAATGCGTTCCACTCGCGCGTGAGCGCACCCGCTTCCGCGGTGGGCGCGTCGATGAGATCGCCCACGCTCATGACCAGTTCTGGACGCAGCAGCGCGAGCTGCGCTGCGGCGACCTCGAAGACGCCGGGCCGTTCTCCGCCGTTGAGGTCAGAGACCACCGCGAAGGTGAACCGCGTGCTCGCGGTGTCGAAGTTCGTATGCGTCCAGGGCAGGGCGGCACCGGCCACGCTGTGCCGGAACGGCGCGCGCGGTGTTGCGCTGCAGGCTGCGAGCAGCGCGGCGGTCAGGATGGTGACGGCACGCGCGCGCATCAGTGTGCCCTCAGCATCCACGGCACCGCTCGCAACACCCCACCACGCACCATCAGCGTATGTCCCTCGTTGGCGCGCTCCTCGTACGTCCCCGTGGGTGTGCCCGACGCGGCGGCTTTCACACGCGCGGCCGGGATGACGGGGTCGAGCTGCGCGCCGATGAACAGCACCGGCGGCGCGCCGGCCGCAGTAACCGGGGCACCGCCGGCCAGACAGGCGACGGCACGGAGTGCCCGTGGGCGCTCCTGGGCCAACCGGGCAGCTGCGCCGGCCCCCATGGAGTGTCCCATCACGTACACCCGTGCCGTGTCGATGCGATAGTCGCGACGCAGCACCGCCATGAGCGAATCGAACTGCACCACACTCGTCATGAACGGCGTGGTGGCCGGTGATACGAATAGCAGATCGTTCTCACCGGCGAGTCGGGCTGCCACGCCACGACCGTAGGCATCGGCGAACATGTTCTCGTCACCACCGGCGCCGTGCAGCGCGATGAGCACGCCCACCGCGCGTGACCGTGCCGCCTTGGGCGCGATGACGCGCATGGGCACCAACGCACCGTTCGCCCCGCGATACGTGCGCCACACGTCGCCTACCAGCGCGGCATACGGATTGCGCCCCTTCTCCAAGGCCGCGACTTCCGCCGTCACCGCCTTCGAAAGCGCCGACGGCTCGGCCAGGAACTCGGCACTGCGCTCGGCCGACACGGTATCGACGAGCAGCTTCGCGCGCGCCGACGCCGACGTGATCGCCTGCGCCAACGGCCCGGCACTGTCGAGTTTCGCCAGTCGTGAAAGCAGCGCGCCGCGCACCTCACGCGCGGGCTTGCCGCCAATGCTCACGTTTACCGGCAAGGCGCGCCGCTCGTAGCGATACGTCGGGCTGGCCATGGTGATCGCCGTATCCATCATCGCCGCCGTCATGGCAAACCGTCCGCCGAAGAAGCTCAGCGTGGAGCGGTCGAAGATGCGGTTGAGTGTGGCGCGCGTACTGTCGGAGAATGTGCCCGTCGAGTCGGCCGCCGCGTATGCGCCATCCATGAGGAGGTAACGCCACGCGAGATCGGCCCGGGTGGTGGACGAGGCGGGCTGTGCGCCGGCCGGAACTCCGATGGCCAGTGCGACCATGGTTCCTGCGGCAACGAGAACGCGCGCGGTGCGCGACCTGTGGAATGCTGGGCGGGTTGGCATCATGTGTTCAACGCTAGCACGGCTGCATATCGCCCCGGAAGGCGGTATCGTGTTGACCATGCCACTTCTTGCCACTGTCATTGGTGTCGCGCTCGCGACCACGGCGGTCGCGGTGCAGCCGCCCAGGGCGACGACCGTACCGAGCGACTATCTCTATCTGTGGGCCTCATCGGCCGACAGCACCGGTCCCGACTTCCTCGCTGTGTACGACGTGCGCGATACGGGCAAGGGCGATCGCTACGGGGCGCTGATCACCACGCGCGCGGTACCGGGCCGCGGGCATCGCACGCACCACACCGATCACGCGCTGGCTGCCGATCGTCAGCTGTTCGCCAACGACTTCGGTTCTGGGGAGTCGTACGTGTTCGATCTCACGCAGCCCACCGCGCCCCGAGTCGTGAGGCAGTTCGAAGACGTGGGCCCGCTCATGCATCCGCACAGTTTCTGGCGACTGCCCAATGGCAACGTGCTTGCCACGTTCCAGATGCAGCACGATGCCGTGGGCATGGCGCCAGGTGGCCTCGTGGAGATGACACCGCGCGGTGAGGTGGTGCGTGCGTCGTCGGCAAGGCAGCCGTGGGTGGACCGGCGCGTGCGTCCGTACTCCGCCGCCATTCTGCCGGAGATCGACCGCGTGGTGGTGACCACCAGCGACATGGACAACCGCGACACCACGCGGGCACTCCAGTTCTGGCGGCTTTCCGACCTTTCGTTGCAGCACACGATTGAACTGCCGCCGGGACCGCGCGGCGACGAGGGGTACCGCTCGGCCGAGCCGCGCATCCTGAGCGACGGCAAGACGGTACTCGTGAGCACGTTCAACTGCGGTCTCTACCTGCTCGATAGCATCGCCAGCGACAGGCCGTCGGCGCGTCTCGTGCATGCGTTTCCGCGCAAACCGGGTACCTCGTGCGCGGTGCCGGTGGTGGCGGGCCGCTACTATCTCATCACGGTGCCGGCGTGGAGCGCCGTGGTGAGTCTCGACGTGTCCGACCCTGCGCATCCGCGCGAAGTGTCGCGCGTGACACTCGGCCCCAACGACGTGCCGCATTGGATCGGCATGGAGCCCAATCACCAGCGCGTGGTGATCACCGGCTATCAGGCCATGAAGACCCGCGTGATCATGGCCAACTTCGACGCCCGGACCGGCCGGCTGTCGTTCGACGAGCGATTCCGTGCGGCGGCCGGTGGTGAACTCGGCCTCCGTCTGGAAGGCACGACGTGGCCGCACGGCGGGAGCGGCGCGGCGGTACCGCACGGAGCCGTGTTCAGCGTACCGGCGGGTACGGCGGGGACACTGTCACCCGCGCAGGCACAAGTGATGGCCGTAGTCGACTCGGCCATGGCCGCCATCAATGCCGGCGATCTCGTTGCGCTGTCGAACGTGATGACCGACAGTGCGCAGGTGTACGCCGCCCGGGAGCGGGACGGAGCGCCCGCGTTCGTCATGCGCACGGCAGCGTCGCAGCGCGCGATGGGGCGCCGCGCCCCCATCATCGAGCGCGGATTCGACCCCGAGGTGCGTATCGCCGGTACGTTCGCGTCGGTGTGGCTGCCGTACGACCTGTGGGCCGAGGGCAAATGGTCGCACTGCGGGGTGGATCAGTTCACGCTCGTTCGAGTGGACACCGCGTGGCGCATCGTGAATCTCACCTACTCGGTGGAACAGCCGCCGGTGTGTCGCATGCATCCCGACGGTCCGCCGCCGGGATACAAGCCGCCGGTGCGCTGAGCGGCGAGCGCCCGGTCGGCGCGAAGTCTATCGCCCGCTTACTTGCGCGACAGTTTGCTGTCTTCGAGCACCAGCGGGTAGACGTAGCCGGCGCCGAAATCGCGGTCGAGGCGCAGCGTGCCGGTCACGGTCACGGTGTCGCCCACGGCTGCGCGATCGAGCGACGTGACGGTCAGATCGTGCGTCCCCTTCGCGGCGCTGCCGCTGCCGTCCTGGATGTGAATCCAGTTCTTGCCCATCACACTTTCGTTGTACTTCACAACCACACCGCGCACCGTGAGGGTGGCGCCGGCGAGGCCCTTCTGCTGCGCGTGCAAGTCCCCGATGGTATGCGCATTGGCGCCAGTGGCCATCGCGATGCGCCCCACCTTCGCGTCGATGGCCGCGGGGGTTCCCACCTGCTCCGGGGCGGGCATTGCTTGCGGTGCGCCCCCTGCCGGCTGCTGCTGGGCCGCGCCAGGCGGTTCGAGCGCGCCGAAGTAGATCCGGGCGAACGAGCGGTTCAACGTGGGCGACTGGAAGTGTTCCATGAGCATCACGTTGTACACCGTCACCCGCTGGCCCACCGTGAGCGGCTCATTGTTCACCGCCGCCCACCGTTCGCCGTCGGCCGTTTCGAGCCGCACGTAGACGTACGGCCCCACGGGGATCTGCTCACGCAGGGTGCCCGTGAGGGTGCCGCCCGGGGCGATGGCCGGCGCGGCCTCGGCATTCGCAACGGCTGCCTTTGCAGCGGCATTCGCCGCATCGGGCGACTTGTCGGCGCACGCCATCGCGACAAGCAGGACACCGGGAAGGATCGTACGGCGCATGAGATACTCGAAAAGGACGACGACGGACCCGCACGGGCGCAGGGCGCCCGCACCGCCTGCCGCATGAACGGGGCAGGGCGGCGGGCAGGTTCCTGTCACGTTGCGCACGTCATTCGCGCTAGCTTTCACCCATGACCACGTCCACTCGCCCGCTTGCCATGATCACCGGTGCCTCCTCGGGCATCGGCCGCGTATTCGCTCACCGACTGGCGGCGAGCGGTCACGATGTACTGCTGGTCGCGCGCGACGCGGCCCGTCTCGACGCCGAATGTGCCGCCCTGCGCGCGGCGCACGGCGTTGAGGCCACGGCGCTCATCGCCGATCTGTCGGACGATGCTGACATCGCCCGGGTGGCCGACCGGCTGCGCAGCGAGTCACGTCTGACGATGCTGGTGAGCAACGCGGGATTCGGCACGCGCGGGACCATCGAAACGGCCGATCCGGCCGGACAGTCCCGCATGTTGCGCTTGCATGTGCAGGCGACGCATGAACTCGTACACGCCGCGCTGCCGGGCATGCTGACGCGCCGGAACGGAACGATCATCGTGGTGGCCAGCGTGGCGAGTTGGTCGCCCACCGCCGGCAACGTGAATTACAACGCCACCAAGGCGTATCAGCGCATGTACTGCGAGGCGCTCGCACACGAATTGGAGGAGACCGGCGTGCAGGTGCAGGCCCTCTGCCCAGGGTTCACATACACCGAGTTCCACGACCGGCTGGGCAACGGCCGCAAGGGGATTCCCGGTTGGGCGTGGCTCCCGGCGGATCGGGTGGTCGACGAGAGCCTCGCGCAGGCACGGGCCCGTGGCCCGGTGGTGTGCGTGCCGGGCAAGCGGTTCAAGCTCATCGTCTTTCTGCTCAAGTACGCGCCGTGGATGCTCGGCAGTCTCCGCCAGCGCTATCGACGCGACCGGCTGAAGGTCACGCCGGAGTGATCGGGCGCAAAGTGGATGGGCGCACGAGTCCGGTGACTGGCCGGCTGCGCGCAGACGTCGTAGACGGACCCGGCGCCTGAACGGCGCAGTAGATTAGCGGCATGGTCCGTTCTCTGATGGCATCGTCGGTGGCCGCTGCGCTGGTGGTGGCCCCCCTGTTGCGCGCGCAGTCCGCGCCGCGCCGCTTTCCGGTGGACACGGCATCCGTGGCCACTGTGCACGCCGCCTTCAAGGCCCGGCGTCTCACCTGCCGTGACCTGGTCTCCCGGTATCTCGCGCGCATCGACGCCCTCGACAAACAGGGCCCGGCGATCAACAGCATCGTACTGGTGAATCCCGACGCGCTTGCGGTGGCCGATTCGCTCGACCGCCGCTTTGCGCGGTCGGGACCGGTGGGCCCGCTGCACTGCATCCCGCTCATCGTGAAGGACAACTTCGAAACGGTGGGGCTGCAGACGACCGGCGGTTCGCTGGCTCTCGAGGGGTGGAAGCCGCTGCAGGATGCCACGATGGTGCGGCTCGTGAAGGAGGCGGGCGCTGTCGTGCTGGCGAAGAGCAACCTCGCCGAGTGGGCCTTCACGCCGTACGAAACGGTGAGCTCCATTCTGCCGGGGTACACGAGGAATCCCTACGCGCTCGACCGGGTCACGGCAGGTTCGAGCGGAGGGACGGCCGCCGCGGTCGCGGCCGGCTTCGCCACGCTGGGACTCGGCACCGACACCGGGAACTCCATTCGCGGCCCGTCGGCGCATCAGGCTCTCGTGGGCATCCGCAGCACGATGGGGCTCACGTCGCGGGCCGGAGTGATTCCGCTCAACGCGTCGGCCGATATCGCCGGCCCGATGGCACGCAGTGTCGCCGATGCGGTGGCCGTGTTCGACGTGATCGCGCACAGCGACGCAGCCGATCCGGTGACAGCCGACGCCGACACGAAACGCGCGGTACGCTACACGGATGCGCTCAAGCGCGGGGCACTCAAGGGCGCGCGCATCGGCGTGTTGCGGCAGGCGTACGACCGTTCCACGCTCGACGGCGAGGTGCGCGCGGTATTCGAGCGGGCGCTCGCCGACCTGCGTCTGGCGGGCGCCATCGTGATCGATTCGGTACGCGTCGACTCCCTCGAGGTGATTCAGCGTCGCCAGCAGGGCGGCTGCAATCGTTTCAAAGCCGACCTCGAACGCTACTTCGCCACCCGCGCGCCCAACGCGCCGGTGAAGACGCTCGAGGACGTGATCCGCAGCCGGAAATTCCACCCGACGGTGGAACTCCGGCTACGCGAGGCGGCCACGGCCACCGAGCTGCCCGAGCAGAGCGCGGGGTGTCAGAGCCGCGAGCGGGTACGCGCAGACGTGCGCACGGCGGTGACGGCCATGATGGACGCAGGACGCTTCGACGCGCTCGTGTACCCCACGTGGAGCAATCCGCCGCGACTCATCGGCGATCTCAACACGCCGCACGGCGACAACAGCCAGCTGTTCTCCCCCACCACCGGATTCCCCGCGATCACGGTGCCCATGGGGTATACGCGCGGCAATCGCCTGCCGGCCGGACTACAGTTCTTCGGCCGCGCGTACGACGAGTTCAAACTCATCGGCTACGTGTACGACTACGAGCAGCACACGAAACACTGGCGGGCGCCGCGCTTCTGACCGCGGCTTACGACTTCCGCGCCACCAGTTCGATTTCCACGCGAGCGCCGAGGGGGAGGCCGGCGACCGCGACCGTCGTACGCGCGGGGTACGGCTGCGAAAAGCGCGTGCCGTAAGCCTTGTTCATGTGCGGGAAGTCGGCCATGTCGACGAGGTACACGTTGCACTTGATCACGTCGTCCATGGTGAGCCCCGCCGACTCCACCACGGCCTGCAGGTTATCGAAGCAGCGATGCGTCTGCGCCTCCACGTCGCCCTCGATGAGCGTCCCTACGGCCGGGTCGATGGGCGTCTGCCCCGAGCAGTAGAGGAGATCGCCCGCCCAGATCGCCTGGGAGTAGGGACCGATGGCCTTGGGGGCGTGATCGCTGTGCGTAGAGCTGCGCGGCATGGTTCGGACTCGCGGAAGGAAGCAGGTGGCAGGCGCCAGGCTGCGGGTCGCAGGTGGCTCCGGAAGGCAGGAATGTGCATCCGCGCCGCCCGCTCCGCTCAGCCCCTCACTTCCGGTAGCGCCGCGCCGCCAGAATGCCACCGGCGAATCCCCCCAGGTGCGCCTGCCAGCTGATCCCGGCTTGGCTGGGGGCGATGCCGAGCACCAGGCCGCCCCACAGCGCGGCCGTGACGAGGCTGAGGACGATGCTCCAGAAGCTGCGCGTGTACACACCTGCCAGCAGCAGGAAGCCGAGGTAGCCGAACACGACCCCGCTCGCACCGATATGCACGGACCCTGGCGCGCCGAGCGTCCACGCCACGAGCCCGGCGGCGAGCATCGAGAAGAGCGTCACAGGGAGGAAATGCCGGGCATCGCGCAACATCACCATCCACCCCAGCGCCAGAAACGGCACGGTGTTGGCGACGAGGTGATTGAGGTTGCCATGCAGGAACGGGGCGAACAGGATCCCGCGCAGTCCATCGGTGGTGCGCGGGATGATGCCGAACTGATTGAGCGCGCCGCCGAGCATCGTATTCAGCACGAAAGTGACCCAGAACGCCCCGAGCGCGGTGCCCAGGGTGGTGACCTGAGTCTTGAGGGACTTCGTGACCTGCCGGCCGGTGCGGGCGGCAGATGTCGTGAGGCTCGAGCGGTTCTTCGCGGGCATGCGGGAAAGCTGAACGGGCGCCCCGTCTCGCGCGACCGCCGTGATCGGGCGCTATGTTCGCGGCATGACGACCCCCGTGCCCCCTTCGCCGGCCGAGCAGGCCACGTTTCGCAAGATCAGCTGGCGGCTGATGCCGCTGCTCTTTGCCTGCTACATCGTGGCGTTCCTCGACCGGGTCAACGTGGGGTTCGCCAAGCTGCAGATGGTGTCGGAGCTGGGCTGGAGCGATGCCGTGTACGGGTTCGGCGCCGGTGTCTTCTTTCTCGGATACTTCCTGTTCGAGGTGCCGAGCAATTTGTTGCTCGAGCGCGTGGGCGCGCGCCGCTGGATTGCCCGCATCATGGTCACGTGGGCGCTGGTGTCGGCTGCGTTCGCGTTCGTGGACGTGATTCCGTGGGGGCCGCTGCCGCGCATGTTCGGGGTCACGCCCGACGTGTTCGGCTTCTACGCGCTGCGCCTGCTGCTCGGCATGGCTGAGGCCGGGTTCTTCCCCGGCATCGTGCTCTATCTCACCTACTGGTTTCCGGTCGATCGACGGGCGCGTGCGTTCGCCCGGTTCATGACCGCCATCGCGGTGGCCAACGTGCTCGGCGCGCCGCTCTCGGGTTACATCATGCAGGCGTTCGAGGGGGTCGGCGGATGGCCGGGGTGGCGCTGGCTGTTCGTGCTCGAGAGCGTCCCGAGCCTGCTCATGGGTATCGTGATCTTGCTGTTGCTGCCGGATGGTCCGGCGCGGGCCGCGTGGCTCACGCCCGACGAACGTGCTCTCGTGCAGGCGCGGCTGGCAGCGGGGCCGAACGGCGCCGACTCCGCGTCGCAGGGCGGTCTGCGCGCCGCGTTCGGCAGTACACGGGTGTGGGCGTTGGCCTACGTGTATTTCACCACGGCGGTGGCGTTGTATGGCGTGAATTTCTGGATGCCCACCATCATCCAGGAGTTGGGACTCGGCAAGACGGCATATCTCGAGATCGGTTTGTTGTCGATGATTCCGTGGGGAATCGCCGGCGTGACGATGCTCTGGTGGGGTAACCATTCCGACCGCAGCGGCGAACGCCGTTGGCACGTCACAGCGCCGCTCGTGTGTACCGCCAGCGGTCTCGCGATGCTCGCCTTCACCGGCACGCACGTGGTGAGCTCGCTTGTGGCGCTCTCGCTGGTCGCCGCGGGTGTGCTGTCGGGCATGAGCACATTCTGGTCGATTCCCACGGCCTTTCTGCGCGGGACGGCCGCGGCGGCCGGCATCGCGTGGATCAACAGCATCGGCAATCTCGGCGGCCACTTCGGTCCCGACCTCATCGGCCGGGTGCGCACGGCCACCGGCAGTTCCGCCGCCGCGTTTCTCACGCTCGCGGCATTGGGCATGAGCGGCGCGCTGGTCGTCGCGCTCGTCACCCGCAAGGTGGCACCAACTTCGCAGGAGTGATTCGCCCGTCGACGTTGTCGAATGCGAATCCTGTTGCGGAGCA
>DCZC01000196.1:6200-11997 GCA_002331565.1 Gemmatimonas sp. UBA2094 | reverse complement strand
CCCCCCGCGATCGCGTGATTTTCGAAGGGAGCGCTCAGTCCTCAGCGATCGGTTTTCAGTGCTTCAATGCCACTAAATCACGTTCTTCTCGAGCAACGGTCTCCCTTCCGCCACGCGGCTCACGCGCAGTGGCGTGAGGTCGAGCGTGAGGTACTGGCCCGTGGCGATCAGCTCGGCGAGTCCACGACCCACGGCCGGCGCCTGCTGCAGCCCGTGACCCGAGAAGCCACACGCCGTGTAGGCATTGGCGTACGGATCGAGCGCGCCCACGAGCCCGTTGTGGTCGAAGCTGTTCATTTCGTAATAGCCCGCCCAGCTGCTCGTCACACGTAGTGCGTCGAACGCCGGCACGCGCGCGGCGAGGATGGGCCAGATGAAATCGTCGAAGAGCCCGTGATCGACCCGCTCCAACGGCACGTCGTCCGGGTCGCCGTCGCGCGGAGGGGAGCCGCAGAGGAAACGGCCCGCCTGCATCTCCGGGCGGAACCACACGCCGCTCGGATCGATCACCAGCGGGGCCAGCTGCCCGTCGCTGGCGCGCAGATCCACGTCGGCCTCGAAGGCAAACACGTCGCGTTTGCGCGCGTGCACCGGCAGTGACACGCCGAGTTGGTCGCCCATGCGCGCCGACCACGCACCCGCGGCAATTACCACGGCATCGCCCTCGATGGCGCGACCGGTCGCCGTGTGCACCGCCTGCACCCGCGAGGTGCCCGCGTGCGTATTCACCACGAAATCGATCGCGTCGTCTTCGATGAACGTCACGCCGGCGGCGACGGCACCACGACGGAATGCCTGCAACGCCGCATAGCCGTCGAACCACCCCTCGCCACTCGTGGCCGTAGAGAGGCCGAGCGAGCCGAGCACGAGATCGTCGGCGCTGATCCAGGGATAGCGCTGGACGAGTGCCGGCGGATCGAGCAGCGCTGTCTGCACCGCGTGCTGCTGCTGCAGTGCGTGCTGCTCGCGCAACACCCCCGCGCCGCCCTCGGTGGCTGCGAGGTAGAGATAGCCCGGTTCGATGAGGCCGATGTCGGGCCGCTCGTCGCCGATGGCGAGTGCCGTGCCGATGGCGCGATAGAAGGCGAGGCTGTCCTGCGAAATGCGGATGTTGATCGCCGTGGAGAACTGCTGGCGGATGGCGCAGACACTCAGTGCGCTCGACGCCTTGGCGTACGACGCATCGCGTTCGACGACGGTGACGCGTGCACCGTGTTCACGGGCGAGGAACCAGGCGGTGGCGCATCCCATCACGCCACCGCCCACGATCACCACGTGCAGAGGACGCTGCCATTCGCGCGTCGCCCAGGATTGTGTGTTGCCCATCGATGCAGGTGTGTGGCAGGAAGTGGGGCCGTGAGGCCGCGAAGGTGCAGACCCCGGGGGGGCGTGGTAGCTTCGGGCACGTCTCCGCCGGGGCGGAACGCTCGGCGACCACTCTCTCACGGGCTGCCACAAAGTGCTGCCGCAACTCTCCGCTGAACAGGTGCACGCGGCACTGCCGTGGCATCCCCTGGCCGACGCGCTGACGCAGGCCTTCGCCACGCCGCCGCAGGCACCGGTGCGTACGGCCCACGCCATGTCGTCCGCCGACACGCTGCTGCTCATGCCGGCGTGGGACGACCACGGCATCGGCATCAAGCTCGTCACCGTCATCCCCACGGCGCCCCGCTTCGGCGGACACACCGTCGACGCCACGTATCTTCTGCTCGACCGGGCCACCGGCGCGCCCCGCGCACTGCTCGACGGCGAGGCGCTCACGGTACGCCGTACCGCCGCCACCTCCGCGCTCGCGGCGCGCGCGCTGGCGGTGACGGACCCCGAACAGCTGGTGGTGGTGGGCACCGGGCGGCTCGCGCCGTGGATGGTGCGCGCCTATCATGCCCTGCTCCCTTCGCTCCGGCGCATCACCCTCTGGGGACGCGACGAACGCACCGCTGAACGCCAGGCCACCGTGTTGCTCGACGAGGGCCTCCCGGTGAGCGCCGCGGCGCGTCTGGCCGATGTCGTGGCTGAGGCCGACATCGTATCGTGCGTAACCACCGCGACGGCGCCGGTGGTGCATGGCAGCTGGCTCAAGGCCGGCGCGCATCTCGACCTGGTGGGCGGATTCACCCCCGCCATGCGCGAGGCCGACAACGTGACGGTGGCCCGTGCGCGTATCGTGGTGGATCATGTAGACAGCGCGCTCACGGAAGCCGGTGACCTCGTGCAGCCGCTGGCGAGCGGAGTGATCGCGCGCGACGCCATCATCGGTGACCTCGGTGCGCTGTTGCGCGGCGAAATCATCGCCCGCCGTGACGGCCGCGACATCACGCTGTTCAAGAGCGTCGGGCACGCGCTCGAAGATCTCGCCGCGGCGCGGCTCGCCCTGTCGCGGCTCGCCCTCACCACCCACTCCTCGCCCGGAACATGACGGTGTCACGCTCACGCGCCTCGCTCTTGCTTGCGGCCTTGCTGTTGCAGTCGCCGACTCTCGCCGCCCAGGACACCGTGGACGTGCTCATCACGGGCGGCCGTATCTACGACGGCACCGGCGGGGCACCGCGCGACGGCGCCGTGGGCATCAAGGGCGACCGGATCGCGTTCGTGGGCGCCCTGCCGCGCAACGTGACGGCGAAGCGCCGCATCGATGCCCGCGGCCACGTGGTCACTCCCGGCTTCATCGACCCGCACACGCATGCCTACGAGGGGCTGCCGCGTCTCGACCTCGAGCGCCGCCGCAATCTGTCGAGCCTCCTGCAGGGGATCACCACGGTCGTGCTCGGGGCCGACGGCCGCGGCCCGCTCGAGGTCAAGCGCGTGCTCGACTCGTCGCAAACGCTGGGACTTGGCACCAACACCTATGCGCTCACCGGGTTCGGGACGGTGCGCAGCCGCGTGATGGGGAATTCGTCGGCACCCGCCACCCCCGCGCAGATCGAGGCCATGCGCACGCTGATTGCCACGGCCATGCAGCAGGGGGCCTACGGGGTGGGAAGCGGTCTGTTCTACGTGCCGCAGACCTACGCCACGACCGACGAAGTCGTGGCCGTGGTGTCGGCCGCCAAGCCATTCGGCGGCGTGTACGACACGCACCAGCGCGACGAGAGCAGCTACAGCATCGGTCTCTTCGCCAGCACGCGCGAAGCCATCCGCATCGGCTGCGAGAGCGGCCTCACCACGAACATCGGGCACATCAAGACGCTCGGCGTGGACATGTGGGGCCGGGCCGACAGTGTGCTCGCCATCATGCGCGAGGCGCGAACCCGCGGCTGCACGGTAGTGGCCGATCAGTATCCGTGGACGGCGAGCGGGACCGGCCTGAGTGCGGCGCTCATGCCGCGGTGGGCGCAGGCGGGCGGCCGCGATTCGTTGCGGCTGCGGGCTGCCGACGCGGAGCAGCGGGCACGGATGCTCGCCGACATGCGGGAGAACCTCCGCCGTCGCGGCGGGGACAGCACCCTGCTGCTCATCGACGGCGACGATGCCAAGGCGGCCCCCTACATCGGCAAGACGCTCAAGCAGGTGGCGGCCGACGCCGGACAGCCCGCCGTGGAGACCGCGCTCGACCTCGTGCTGCGCGGCATCGACATGGGGGTGGCGAGCTTCAACATGACCGAAGCCGACATCGAAGTGTTCATGCGCGACCCGTATGTGATGACCAGCAGTGACGGGTCGGACGGCCATCCGCGCCTCTTCGCCACCTACCCGCGCAAGATCCGCCGCTACGTGCTGGACCGGCCGGTGATCAGCATGGCGCGCATGGTGGAGAGCGCGTCGGGGCAGGTCGCAGCTACGTACGGACTGACGGACCGCGGCGTGTTGCGCGCCGGGGCGTACGCCGACGTGCTGGTGTTCGACCCGCAACGCCTCAAGGAAGAAGCCACCTATACAGAGCCGCGGAAGCTCGCCACCGGCATGCAGTGGGTGTTCGTGAACGGCACGGCGGCCGTGGCCGACGGGGCCCCCACGAACGCGCTCGCGGGCCGGGCGCTGCGGAAGCGCTGATCGGGGACGCCGGGCGCGAACCCAGGAGAAAACCGATGAAGCGCCAATAAAGCGGTCACCCCACTACGTCTGACGTGGTACGCTTTCTACCTTATGCAGGTCGGCCGAGCAGGTCGCTGGCCGGATTTCCCTCCCATCCCTCTCCTCACGTGATTCCACTCCTCCCCCGTCTCACAGGTGCGGGACGACTGCTGCTGCGCCGGGTGGCGCCGGCGTTCGCCCTGCTCCTTGGCACGGCGATGACGGCCAGCGCCCAGGGCACCGGCACCATCAATGGCCGTGTCGTCGACGCCGAGAATGGCCAGCCCATTGCGGCCGCCCAGGTCACCATCAGCGGTACGCAGCTGGGCCGCTCCACGGGCGACGACGGTCGCTTCTCGCTCCCCAACCTCACGGCCGGCAGCAAGACCATCATCGTCCGCCGCATCGGCTATCAGCAGCAGTCGCGCACGGTGACGCTCACGGCGAACGCCACGGTCACCGTCGATTTCTCGCTCGCCAAGAGCAGCGTGTCGCTCGCCGGCGTGGTCGTCACCGCTACCGGTGAAGAGCGCAAGAAGGAAGTGGGCAACGCGGTCACCACCGTGAGCAGCGCCGACTTCGAACGCGGCGGCGTGGGCAACACGCAGCAGATTCTGCAGGGGCGCAGCACCGGCGTGACCGTGCTGGCCAACGGTGGTTCGCCGGGTGCCGGCGGCACCATCCGCCTGCGCGGCGTGAACTCCATCACACAGGGCAACCGTCCGCTCATCTACGTCGACGGCATCCGGATCTTCAACGGCAATTCGCCCACCGGCGTGTCCTCGCGCCAGTCCGTTTCGCCGCTGAACGACATTCCCGCGTCGGATATCGAACGCATCGAAGTGGTGAAGGGGCCGGCCGCGACCACGCTGTACGGCACCGAAGCGTCGGGCGGCGTGATTCAGATCTTCACCAAGCGTGGCCGTGACGGCGCCGCGTCGTGGACGCTCGACGCCTCCGGCGGCATCAACAGCATGGGCGAGTTCGGCCCGAGCAGCGACCCGACCGGCATGTTCATTCGCCAGTGCCGCGGCCCCAACATGGTGGACGCCAACGGCGTGGCCTTCGAAGATGCCACTTGCCCGGCGAGCGGCTCGTGGCTCAAGAACGGCTACCTCGGCCGCTACTCCCTCGGCGTGCGCGGCGCGAGCGGCGGCATCAACTACGCCATCTCGGGGAACCTCGAGAACGAAGAAGGCGTGCTGCGCGTGGGCACGAACAAAACGGGCGGCATGCGCGCCAATCTCGGCTTCGCGCCCACCAAGACCGTCACGCTGGCGCTCAACAGCAGCTGGCAGCGCCGCAACACGGCGATGATTTCCGACGGCAACAGCGCCGACGCCTTCCTGCTCAACGTGTCGCGCGGCCCCGGTTCGAACTTCAAGGGCGCAGGGTGCAGCACCACCACGATCACGTGCGTGCTGAACGACACGATCTTCTCGAAGTCCAACTCCATCGGCGGTGACCACTTCATCGTGGGCGGAACGGCCACGTGGACGCCGTTCGAAAACCTCACGAATCGCGTCGCTGTCGGTATCGACTACAACAACACCGACCAGCGGACGATCAACCCGTTCGGCTATCTGCGCACGCCCACGGGCCAGTACTTCCAGACGCTGTGGAACCGCCAGCTCATCACCGTCGACTACGCGACGAGCTGGAAGCAGACCTTCTCGAAGAACTTCACCGGCACCTCGTCGTTCGGTGGCCAGCTGTTCGACAGCCGGCTCAACAGCACCGAACTGCAGGGTGACAACTTCGCCGGTCCCGGCACGCCCACGCTGCT
>DCZC01000196.1:5327-5965 GCA_002331565.1 Gemmatimonas sp. UBA2094 | reverse complement strand
GGTCTGTTCGCGCAGCAGATGATCGGCTGGCGCGACAAGCTGTTCATCACCGCCGGCGCCCGCGTCGACGGCAACAGCGCGTTCGGGCAGAGCTTCGGCCTCCAGACGTATCCCAAGGTGAGCGGCTCGTGGGTGCTCTCCGAAGAATCGTTCTGGCCTGCGAAGTTCGTGGAAACGTTCAAGCTGCGCGGCGCCGTCGGTGAGGCGGGCAAGGCGCCCGGCGCCTTCGACGCCACGCGCACCTGGAATCCGGTGGCGGCCGAAGGCGGCCTGCCGGGCTTCACGCCGGGCCAGCTCGGCAACCCGAACCTCGGGCCCGAGCGCACGCGCGAAACCGAATACGGCTTCGATGCCGGCTTCCTCGACGGTCGCCTCGGTCTCGTGTTCACCGCGTTCAGCGCGCGTACCAACGACGCCATCATCAACGTGGCGTATCCGCCGTCGCAGGGCTTCACCTCCAACCAGCCCGAGAACGTCGGCGTCATCAAGAGCACCGGCTTCGAGGCGCAGTTCACCGGCAACGTCGATCTCACCAGCTGGGCCAAGCTCGAGGCCCGACTGCAGTTCACGAAGCTGAAGAGCGAGGCGGTGGATCTCGGTGGCCGCGTCATCGCCATCGATGCGCTGTCGCGCAGCTA
>DCZC01000196.1:0-5084 GCA_002331565.1 Gemmatimonas sp. UBA2094 | reverse complement strand
TTCGAAGCGCCCATCGTGGAAGAGAACCAGTTCCTCGGCCAGACCTTCGCCGACAAGATCATCAACCCGTCGGTCACGCTCACGCTCTTCCGCAACCTCACGGTCGAAGCCATCGGTGAGTTCCAGCGTGGCGGGCATCTGCTCAACGGCAGCGGGTTCCAGAATGCCGGCCTCGGCATCTGGCAGCCGTGCTTCGCGGCGCAGAAGGCGCTCCGTGCCGCTGCGGCCGGTGATGCGTCGGCACTCGCCGGCGTCTCGGCGTACCAGCGCATGCGCTGCGCCATCAACGCGGCCGATCGCGATTACAGCTACTGGGTGGAAAGCGCCGACTTCTTCAAGCTGCGCAACCTCTCCGTGTCGTACGACGTGCCGAAGCGCTATCTGCCGCGCACGCGCAGCATGACGGTGAGCTTCGCGGGTCGCAACCTGTTCCGCAGCACCGACTACACCGGAACCGATCCGGAAGTCGCCGACCAGCGCACGAGCACCTTCTCGCGCCGCGACTACTACAACTTTCCGCCCTACCGTACGTTCCTCTTCAGTGTGAGGACGAACTTCTGATGCCCATCCTCACGAACTTCCGTCGCGGTGCCGTCGCGCTGACCCTCGCGGGTCTCGGCCTCACTGCGTGCAGCTTCGAAGTCACCAACCCCGGCCCGCTGCTCGACAGCGATCTCAATTCCGCCGGGGCGATGCCCGCACTGGTGAACGGCATGGGTGGGGATCTGTCGAACGCCATCGGCAACTACCTCACTCGTGGTTCGCTGGCCGCCTTCGAACTGAATCACTCGGGCAACTTCGCCGCCGAGCGTCAGTTCGCGGCGGGCGTCATCCGTCCCGAAGACGTCAACGGCGACTGGGCACGCATGCAGCAGGCGCGTTGGGTGGCGGAGAACGGCCTGGTGCGCATGAAGACCGTGCTCGGCACGACCTTCGAGACCAACCCGCTCACCATCCGCGCGTATCTCTACGCCGGTTTCGCCAATCGGTTCCTCGGCGAAAACGTCTGCGAGACCACCATCGACGGCGGCCCGCGGGTGCCCAGCAGTGAGCACTTCGTGCGGGCTGAGTCGCTCTTCACCCGCGCCATCACGCTGGCCCGGGCGCAGAACAACACGGCGCTGCTGAACGCGGCGCTGGCCGGTCGTGCCCAGGTGCTGGCGTGGCAGAACAAGTGGGACGCCGCGGTGACCGACGCCGCGCTGGTACCGGCAACGTTCCGGCACAACGCGGTGTTCTCCATCAACACCACGCGCGAGAACATGGATCTGGCCAACCAGACCATCAGTCGCCGTGAGGTCACGGTGTTCAACACCGTGTGGGTGGCCGATCGTGATGCGCGCGTGCCGTACGACACCGTGCGCACGTCGTCGGGTGGATTCCAGACGGGTCAGGATGGGGCCACGCGCTTCTTCCGTCAGCGGAAGTACATCACGCTCGGTGATCCGGTGGCGCTGGCGCGCGGCACGGAGATGCTGCTCCTCCGCGCCGAAGCCGCGCTGCGCAACAACGATGTCGCAGCAGCCATGACGCTCATCAACCAAGGGCGTGCCGCGGCGACGCTGCCGGCCCTCACGGCCACCACGGTGGACCAGGCCTGGACGATTCTCATGCGCGAGCGTGGGGCAGTGCTCTGGCTGGAAGGCCGTCGTTTGTGGGATCTGCGCCGCTGGCTCGCGTCGGGGCGCAACACGGCCCTGCAGGGACGCAGCACCTGCGTTCCGATCAGCCTCGAGGAAATCGGCGCGAATCCGAACCTGCGCTGATTCGTGAGGCCCAACGAAAGAGGGGGAGCGCCGTGTCGGCGCTCCCCCTCTTTCGCGTGTGCCACCTTCGGCCGCCGACGGGCGCTCGCCCGTTAGCGCAACAGCTGCTTCGCCGTTGCCGCGACCCGGTCGGCGGTGATACCGAACTTCTGGTAAAGCACCGGCGCCGGCGCGCTCGCGCCGAACGTGTCGATGCCCACGACCGCACCCGTGTCGCCCACCCAGCGGTACCAGCTCATGGGGTGCGCCGCTTCCACCGCCACGCGCGGTACGCCGGCGGGGAGCACGTGGTGGCGGTACTCAAGGGGCTGCTGCGCGAACAGCTCGAGACTCGGGCAGCTCACCACACGCGCATGAATGCCGTGGCCACTCAACTGCTCGCGGGCCTTGAGCGCGATTTCCACTTCGCTGCCGCTCGCGAGCAGCACCACGTTGGGCACGTGGCCCGCAGCGTCCGCCACGATGTACGCGCCCTGCTTCACGCCGTCCTTCGCCCGAGCGGGCTCGGCGAAGTACGACAGCTTCTGCCGCGTGAGCACGATGGCACTCGGACCGCGCTTGTGGTGCAGCGCCACGCGCCACGCCTCACTCACTTCGTCGGCATCCGAGGGACGCAGCACGAGGAGATTGGGGATGCAACGCAACGCCGTGAGGTGTTCGACGGGCTGGTGCGTGGGCCCGTCTTCGCCGAGCCCGATGGAATCGTGCGTGAACACGTAGATGGCCTGCACGCCCATGAGTCCCGCGAGGCGGATGGCGGGGCGCATGTAGTCGCTGAACACGAGAAAGGTACCGCCGTACGGAATCACGCCGCCGTGCAGCCCCATGCCGTTCATGATGGCACCCATCGCGTGCTCGCGGATGCCGAAATGAATGTTGCGGCCATCGCGCTGCGTGGCGCTGAACGGATGCGCCCCCTTCACGTTGGTGAGGTTGGAGCCGGTGAGGTCGGCGCTGCCGCCGAACAGCTCGGGTACCACGTTGGCGATGGCGTTGATTACCACGCCGCTCGCGGCGCGGCTGGCCACGTTGCCGCTCTTCGCATCGAACGCCGGGAACGACTGCTCGAGCTGCGCCGGCAGTTCCCGGTTCATGCGACGCTCGAGTTCCGCTGCGAGCTCGGGATAGGCCGCCGAGTAGGCCTGCCACTTCGTCCTCCACGCGGCGTGTGTCTCCGCGCGCTGTGCGGTGGCGCTGCGCCAGTGGGCCAGCGCATCCTGCGGCACGAAGAACGGCTCGGTGCCAGGCCAGCCGTACGTCTGCTTGGTGAGCGTGATCTCGTCCTTGCCAAGCGGTTCGCCGTGCGCCTTGGCCGTGTCCTGGCGGTTGGGCGAGCCGAAGCCGATGTGCGTCTTCGTGATGATGAGCGTGGGGCGCTGCGTATCGGCCTTCGCTTCGGCGATGGCGGCGTCGATGGCCGCGAGGTCGTTCACGTCGGCCACGTGCAGCACCTGCCAGCCGTAGCTCTCGAATCGCTTGGCGGCGTCGTCGCTGCAGGTGAGCGCCGTGCTACCGTCGATGGTGATGCCGTTGTCGTCGAAGAAGCCGATCAGCTTGCCAAGCTTGAGGTGGCCGGCATAGCTCGCCGCCTCGTGCGAGATGCCTTCCATGAGGCAGCCATCGCCGGCGACGAAGTATGTGTAATGGTTGACGATCTCGTGACCGGGCTGGTTGAACGTGGCCGCGAGATGCGCTTCGGCCATCGCAAAGCCCACCGCGTTGGCGACGCCCTGGCCGAGCGGACCCGTGGTGGTTTCGACGCCCTTGGTGTGGTGCACTTCGGGGTGGCCCGGCGTGAGGCTCTCCCACTGGCGGAAGTTCTTGATTTCCTCGAGCGGGAGGTCGTAGCCGGCCAGGTGCAGCGTGCCGTAGAGCAGCATGGACGCGTGCCCCACGGACAGGATGAAGCGGTCGCGATCGGCCCAATCCGGCGCGGCCGGATCGTGGCGGAGGTGCTTCGTGTAGAGCGCGTACGCGAGCGGTGCGAGCGCCATCGGGGTGCCGGGGTGCCCCGACTCCGCGGCCTGCACCGCGTCCATGGCGAGGGTACGAACGGTATCAATGGCGAGACGCACGGTCTCGGATGACGCATTCTCGGTTGACGCAGCGGACACGCAGTGCTCCGGGAGGGTCGGCGAAAGGCGGGGCGCGGACAGGGCGCCTCAGCCCTGAAATCTAGCCGAAAAAGGGGGGTTCGGTGTGGGTCGCTGGCGAGGATGGCGCGGCATGCGAGGACCGTGAAAGCGACTGCTGCGCCTCCGTCGGGGGGCGGGGGTCGGGAGTCGTGGGCGTGGGGTTGGTGCAACACCCACCCACAACCCTCGACACACGACCCCAGGCCCTGAACGGGCCCGCTGTCACTCGAAGCACCTCACGCCCGTATCGCCGTTGAACGGGCGCTTACGCCAGGTACCGCTCCCGCGTCAGCCCGAAGTGATGCTGCATGTGTCCCGCGATCATCCACACCAGCGCACGGGCCGTCACCGCCTTGCCACTGGCCACGCCGGTCTGCGCAACGGCTTCGTCGTCGAGCGAGCGCACGAGCGCCAGCGTGGCGGCGCGCACGGCGTACATCTCCGCGAGGATGTCGGCGAGCGACCGGTTCCCCGCGCGACTGGTGGGCACCCAGTCGTCCTGCTCGAAGCCGGGGAGGGGTGTGCGGTCGCCACGGGCAATGCGCAGCAGGCGATAGGCGAATACCCGCTCGGTGTCGCTCACGTGCACGAGCGACTCGGCGAGCGTCCACTTGCCCGGGGCGTACGCGACGGAGGCCTTGGCTTCGGGTACCGTGGCCATGAGCGCCTGCCAATCGGCCGTCTGTGCTTCGAGCAGCGCCAGCACGTCGGCGAGGCCGCGCGGCGCCAGCGTGGCTTCGGCGGCATCGATGTAGCCGGCGTAGTACGGCGCGTGCTCGTTTGCGGCGGGGCGGGCGATATGCGTCATTGGCGTGTCCTGTTTGGGCGGAGAATGGTGGGGAACCGTTTTCGCTAGAAACCCAGCGCGGCAACGAGCGCCGGGAGTGCCGACGGCGTGGCCACCGCGCCTTGAGCCACACGGGGGGAGCCACCGCCACGCCCGCCTGCCGCTTGCAGCGCGGTGCGCAGCGTCTGGCCCGCATCGACGCCGCTGTCGGCAGACGCGGCGAGCAACACGCCGCCACTTTGCAGGTTCGTCACCAGCACCACGCACGCGCCGCGCGCGAGCAACTGCTGCACGAGCGCATCGGTATCCTTCACCGCGCCGGTGGTCTCGTGGCGGATGCGCCGCACGGCGTCCACCACCTGCGCGCCGTCCCACAGCGATTGCGCGTCGTACACG